>NZ_JBDFPP010000014.1:0-156559 GCF_039672635.1 Pseudomonas sp. P39-UII1 | reverse complement strand
CCTACAAACAGATCGTTTGCGCGGCGATGCGCAAGCTGCTGCACCTGGTTTACGGGGTGGTGAAGTCGGGGATACCGTTTGACCCCAAAATCGCTCTTGCAGGGTGAGGGTCAAGACGGTATCTACAAGGTATGCGGCGCAGGGCTTAAAGCCCATGCGGTTGAGGGGGGGCCGGCTTGCCGACGATAGGGCTGCCGCCAAGTTAAAGCCCAGCCAAAACAGGCCGATAACCCGTTATCCCCTGTTTCCCACGAAGGTCACCATGGCCACGCAAAATGCCCGCGCGGATTCGCTGTCCCTGCTGCTGTTCACCCTGCGCAGCGGCAAGTTGATGGCAATCAACCTGCTCAAAGTCAGCGAGATCATCCCTTGCCCGGCGCTGACCAGGCTGCCCGAGTCGCACCCGCATGTGAAAGGCGTGGCGACCCTGCGCGGCAACCCGCTGTCGGTGATCGACCTGTCCCGCGCCATCGGTGAACGCCCGCTGGCCGACCCCGAGGGTGGCTGCCTGATCGTCACCGAGATCAGCCGCTCACGCCAGGGCCTGCATGTGCAGGGCGTAAGCCGCATCGTCCATTGCCTGAGCACCGACATCAAGCCGCCGCCGTATGGCTCGGGCAGCCGCTCGTTCATCACCGGCGTGACCCGGGTCGACAACACCCTGGTGCAGGTGCTGGACATCGAAAAAGTCATCCATGCCATCGCCCCACCCGAGCCGGAGCCGGCCCCAGGCGTGCTGAGCGAAGAGGACGCCAGCCTGCTCGCCGCTGCCAATATCCTGGTGGTCGACGACAGCCAGGTGGCGTTGCAGCAATCGGTGCACACCCTGCGCAACCTCGGCATCGACTGCCACACCGCGCGCAGTGCCAAGGATGCCATCAACGTGCTGCTGGAGTTGCAGGGCACCGGGCAGGAAATCAACATCATCGTTTCCGATATCGAGATGTCGGAAATGGACGGCTACGCCTTCACCCGCACCCTGCGTGAAACGCCAGACTTCCAGCACCTTTACGTGCTGCTGCATACCTCGCTGGACAGCGCCATGAGCGCCGAGAAGGCCAGGCAGGCGGGGGCCAATGCCATCCTCACCAAGTTCTCCTCGCCCGAGTTGACCGACTGCCTGGTGGTGGCGGCGCGCACTGTGGTGTTTGCCGAGCGTTGACAGCCGTGTTGTTATATTCAGCGACAAACTCCCTGGCTTGCTGCCGGGGATGACTCGGGCATAATTCGCGCCCCTTGGAAGTTTTCCCGGAATTGCGTATGAAGTTTTTCAGCTCCCTCCTGATTGCCTGCGCCGTTTTCAGCGGTGTTGCCCAGGCCTCCAGTAACCAGGCCTGGAACGAACAACGCCAGCAGATGCTGAAAGCCTGCCTGGCTGCCAGCCAGTTCAAGGATGCCCACGCCCGTGGCAAGCCTGCGGAATTCGATGACCAGGTGGGTTTCAGCGCGCTGGTCATCGAAGGGGTCTACCCACAGAAGCACATGCAGCAACGCACCGGCACCGAGCTATGCCTGTACGACCGCCAGCACCAGCGCGCCTTCGTCAGCGAATGGAACCCTGACGCCAAGTGAACGACAGCCTGCGTTTTGCCTGTACCGGCTGCGGCAAGTGCTGCACCGGCCACCATGTGCCGCTGACGCTGGACGAGTCGCGCCAGTGGGCAGCGGCCGGCGGCCAGGTGGTGGTGCTGATCGAAGCGTTCGTGGTAGACGGCCCGGGCATGCCGGCCGATCAGCGTGAGCATGTGCTGCGCCGCTCGTACCCGGTGCCTTGCGGCGGCAGCGACATGCGCGTTTCGGTGACCTTTGCCGCCTTCAACCCCGGGCGCTGCCGTAACCTCGACGACAATGACCTGTGCACCATCTACGAGACCCGGCCGTTGGTGTGCCGCATCTACCCGGTGGAAATCAACCCGCACATTCCATTGCAGCCAGCGAACAAGGACTGCCCACCCGAGGCTTGGGAGCAAGGGCCTGAGCTGATCGTCGGTACGCAACCGGTCGACCCGCAGTTGGCGGCGTTGGTGCAGGCTTCGCGGCAGGCTGACCGGGACGATATCGCCCGCAAGGTTGCCGTGTGCCAGGTGCTGGGGATGACGACCAGTGCGTTGAAGGGGAACGGGTTTACTGCGTATCTGCCGGAGATGGGGGCGTTTGCTGGGGCGCTTGGGCAGGTGCCTGAGCCTGATGATTGCCGGTGGACGTTGCATGTGCAGGATGATGAGCTAGCGGCGAGGCTCCAGGGGCTCGGGCTGCAAACGACGGACGAACCGCCGGTGTATTACGCATTTATCGGTTTTTGAGGGGTTGCTGGGTGCATGCCTTGAGTTTTGGGGTGTGGCGTAAATCGAGCGCCGCCCGCGCGGCGCTTCGCGGGGCAAGCCCGCTCCCACATTTGTTGCAACGCGCCGTTCCAGTCAGGCCATGGTTGTCCGCCTTGGCGCATGATCTGAAGACAGGTGAGGGGGCAGCAGTGGCAGCCAAAAAATTTCGTCGAGCCACCAAGGCTGACAACTATGGCCTATCAGGCCATGGCACGTTGCAACAAATGTGGGAGCGGGCTTGCCCCGCGAAGCGCCGCGCGGGCGGCGCTCGATCTCAAAGGCGCTGAAGATTCCAAGGCATGCGCTTCGCGAAGCGCCGCGCGGGCGGCGCTCGATCTCAAGGGCGCTGAAGATTCCGAGGCAAGCGCGTGGCACCAACCTGTCAGCCCTGTCAGCCAGCGGTCACGCTGCCGACCCGGTACGGGGGCTATAAGTTTGAGTACCGACAACCGTTTCCTATCCCCTGGCCAAGGTGCCCGCACCGATGCGACGTCCTTCCCGCTCTCTCCTTCTCGCCGGCCTGGCACTACTGGCCCTGGTAGCACTGGCCATCTGGTACGGCCAGCGCCACGAGGCGCCAGCCCCCCGCGCGCAAGCCGCCATCCCGGTGCGCGTGGTCAGTGTCGCCGAGCAGGACGTCCCGCGCTTCGCCAGCGCCATCGGCTCGGTGCTGTCGCTGCACAGCGTCGAGGTTCGCCCGCAGGTCGAGGGAATACTGACCCAGGTACTGGTCAAGGAAGGTCAGTGGGTCAAGCAGGGTGACCTGCTCGCCACCCTCGACGACCGCAGCATCCGTGCCAGCCTCGATCAGGCCCGCGCCCAGCTCGGCCAGAGCCAGGCTCAGATCCAGGTGGCCGGCGTCGACCTCAAGCGCTACCGCCTGCTCAGCACCGATGACGGCATATCCAAGCAGACCCTCGACCAGCAGCAGGCGCTGGTGAACCAATTGCAGGCCACGGTCAAAGGCAACCAGGCCGCCATCGCCAATGCCGAAGTGCAGCTTTCCTACACGCAGATCCGCTCACCGGTCACCGGGCGTGTCGGCATCCGCAATATCGACCCCGGTAACCTGGTACGTACCAGCGATACCCAAGGCCTGTTCAGCGTGACCCAGATCGACCCGATTG
This sequence comes from Pseudomonas sp. P39-UII1, assembly GCF_039672635.1. NCBI lineage: Bacteria > Pseudomonadati > Pseudomonadota > Gammaproteobacteria > Pseudomonadales > Pseudomonadaceae > Pseudomonas > Pseudomonas sp. P39-UII1. The sequence goes on along the minus strand of NZ_JBDFPP010000014.1, from coordinate 153,108 downwards.
CGGTCGAGTTCTCGCTGCCGCAGCAGATGCTGCCCACCCTGCAAACCCTGCTCAAGGCACCCACACCGGCACTGGTGCAGGCCTACATGGACGCCGATGGCGAACGCAACCTGCTCGGTGAAGGCCACCTGGCGCTGATCGACAACCAGATTTCGGCCAACACCGGCACGGTACGGGTCAAGGCCGAGTTCGCCAACAAGGACGGTCGCCTGTGGCCAGGGCAACTGGTCACCCTGCGCTTGCGCACGGCAGTTGACGAAAACGCGCTGGTGGTGCCCCCCACGGTGGTGCAGCGCAGCATCGATGGCCACTTCGTCTACCGCGTGGACGGCGACAAGGTGACCAGCGTGCCGGTCAAGGTGCTGTACCAGGACAGCACGCTGAACATCGTCGCCGGGGTCAAGGCCGGTGATCGGTTGGTACTCGATGGCCAGTCGCGGCTCAAGCCCGGCGCCAGGATCGAGATCACCCCGGACGCGCCCGCCCCTGCCGAAATGGCCGACCGCAGGAGCCAGCCATGAACACCCGCAACGGCGTTTCGGCCTGGTGCATCGACCACCCCATCGCTACCCTGCTGCTGACCTTCGCCCTGGTGCTGCTGGGCGCCATTGCGTTCCCGCGCCTGCCGGTGGCCCCCCTGCCCGAGGCCGACTTCCCCACCATCCAGGTGACCGCGCAACTGCCTGGCGCCAGCCCCGAGACCATGGCCTCATCGGTGGCCACACCGCTTGAGGTGCAGTTCAGCGCCATCCCCGGCATGACCCAGATGACCAGCAGCAGCGCGCTGGGCTCGACCACGCTGATCCTGCAGTTCACCCTCGACAAGAACATCGACACCGCGGCCCAGGAAGTCCAGGCGGCGATCAACACCGCCACCGCCCGCCTGCCCCAGGACTTGCCCAGCCCGCCCACCTGGCGCAAGGTCAACCCGGCCGACAGCCCGGTGGTGATCCTCACCGTCAGCTCGGCGCAGATGCCCGGCAACGAACTCAGCGACTACGCCGAAACCCTGCTGGCGCGACAGCTCAGCCAGATCGACGGGGTCGGCCTGGTCAACATCACCGGGCAACTGCGCCCGGCGATACGGGTGCAGGCACAGCCCGAGAAGCTCGCAGCCATCGGCCTGACCCTGGCCGACGTGCGCCAGGCCATCCAGCAGACCAGCCTGAACCTGGCCAAAGGCGCGTTTTATGGCGAGCACAGCGTGTCGACCATCGCCGCCAACGACCAGTTGTTTCACCCCGAAGACTACGCACAGCTGATCGTCAGTTACCGCAATGGCGCGCCGGTCCACCTCAAGGACGTGGCCAAGGTGATCAACGGTGCCGAGAATGCCTACGTCAAAGCCTGGTCCGGCGACCAGCCGGGGCTCAACCTGGTGATCTTCCGCCAGCCTGGCGCCAATATCGTCGACACCGTGGACCGGGTGCTCGACGCCCTGCCGCGCCTGCAGGAGATGCTGCCAGCTTCGGTTGAAGTGTCGGTGCTGCAGGACCGCACCCAGACCATCCGCAGCTCCCTGCACGAGGTTGAACTGACCCTGATGATCGCCGTTGCGCTGGTGATTGGCGTGATGGCGCTGTTCCTGCGCCAGTGGTCGGCCACCTTTATCGTGTCCAGCGTGCTGGGCGTGTCGTTGATCGCCACCTGCGCACTGATGTACGTGATGGGCTTCAGCCTCAACAACCTGACGCTGGTGGCCATCGTCATCGCAGTCGGCTTCGTGGTGGATGACGCGACTGTGGTGGTCGAGAACATCCACCGCCACCTGGAGGCCGGCGACGACAGCCGCACGGCAGCACTCAAGGGCGCCGGCGAAATCGGCTTCACGGTAGTGTCGATCAGCTTCTCGCTGATCGCCGCGTTCATTCCGCTGCTGTTCATGGGCGGCGTGGTCGGCCGGCTGTTCAAGGAGTTCGCCCTGACGGCCACGGCGACCATCCTGATTTCGGTGGTGGTGTCGTTGACGCTGGCCCCGACCCTTTCGGCACTGCTCATGCGCCGCCCGCCTGGCGATCACGAGGGGGGCTTCGGCCCGCGCCTGCTGCGTTGGTACGAAAAAGGCCTGGACCGCGCACTGGCCCACCGGCGCATGACCCTCGGGGTCTTCGGCATCACCCTGGCGCTGGCAGTTGCCGGCTACGTCGGCATTCCCAAAGGCTTCTTCCCGCTGCAGGACACCGGCTTCATCCTCGGCACCAGCGAAGCTGCCGCGGACGTTTCCTACCCGTCGATGATCGAGAAGCATCAGGCGTTGGCCAAGATCATCGGCAACGACCCTGCCGTGCGCGCCTATTCGCACTCGGTCGGGGTCACCGGCAGCAACCAGACCATCGCCAACGGCCGCTTCTGGATCTCGCTGAAACCACGCGGCGAACGGGATGTGTCGGCAAGCGAATGGATTGACCGCATTCGCCCGCAGCTCGCCCAGGTGCCGGGTATCGTCCTGTACATGCGCGCCGGCCAGGACATCAACCTCAGCTCCGGCCCCTCGCGCACCCAGTACCAGTACGTGCTCAAGAGCAACGACGGCGTCGCGCTCAACCTGTGGACACAGCGCCTCACCGACCGCCTGCGCGAAAACCCGGCACTACGCGACCTGTCCAACGACCTGCAACTGGGCGCCAGCGTCACCCGCATCGACATCGACCGCCAGGCCGCGGCGCGCTTCGGCCTGACCACCACCGATGTAGACCAGGCGCTGTACGACGCCTTCGGCCAGCGGCAGATCAGCGAATTCCAGACCGAGACCAACCAGTACAAGGTCATCCTCGAACTGGACGCCCAGCAACGCGGCAAGGCCGAAAGCCTGAACTTCTTCTACCTGCGCTCGCCACTGACCAACGAGATGGTGCCGCTGTCGGCCTTGGCGCATGTCGCGGCGCCCAGCACCGGGCCGCTTTCGATCAGCCATGATGGCTTGTTCCCGGCCGCCAACCTGTCGTTCAACCTGGCCCCCGGCGTGGCCCTGGGCGATGCGGTGCAGATACTCGAGCGCACCCAGCGCGAGCTGGGCATGCCCGACTCCATAGCGGGCAACTTCCAGGGCGCCGCACAAGCGTTTCAGAGCTCGCTGTCGAGCCAGCCGTACCTGATCCTCGCCGCACTGGTGGCGGTGTACATCATCCTCGGCGTGCTCTACGAGAGCTTCGTCCACCCGCTGACCATCATTTCCACCCTGCCCTCCGCCGGCCTGGGCGCGATCATTCTGCTCTGGGCCAGCGGGCAGGACTTCAGCATCATGGGGCTGATCGGCGTGGTGCTGCTGATCGGCATCGTCAAGAAAAACGGCATCCTGCTGATCGACTTCGCCCTCGAAGCCCAGCGCCACCACGGCATGACGCCCGAGCGGGCGATCCGCCAGGCGTGCCTGGTGCGCTTCCGCCCGATCATCATGACCACCCTGGCGGCACTGCTGGGCGCGGTGCCGCTGATGTTCGGCTTCGGCACCGGCTCTGAGCTGCGCCAGCCGTTGGGTATCGCGGTGGTCGGCGGGTTGCTGGTGAGCCAGGCCCTGACGCTGTTCACCACCCCGGTCATATACTTGGCCCTGGAGCGCCTGTTCCACCGCCGCCAGCCCGCACCGGCGGCAGCGCCAAGTACCCACTGAGACAAGACCATGCGCGTGCTGATCATCGAAGACGAAGAGAAAACCGCCGACTATCTGCATCGCGGCCTGAGCGAGCAGGGCTTTACCGTCGACCTCGCGCGCGACGGCATCGACGGCCTGCACCTGGCGCTGGAAGGCGACTACGCGGTGATCGTGCTCGATGTGATGCTGCCGGGGCTGGATGGTTATGGCGTGCTGCGCGCGCTGCGTGCCCGCAAGCAGACGCCGGTGATCATGCTCACCGCCCGCGAGCGCGTCGAAGACCGCATCCACGGCCTGCGCGAAGGCGCCGACGACTACCTGGGCAAGCCGTTCTCCTTCCTCGAACTGGTCGCCCGGCTGCAGGCCCTGACCCGCCGTAGCAGCAGCCATGAGCCGCTGCAGGTGCAGGTGGGCGACCTGTGGATCGACCTGATGGCGCGCAAGGCCAGCCGCGCCGGCCAGCGCCTGGAGCTGACCGCCAAGGAGTTCTCGCTGCTCAGCGTGCTGGCCCGGCGCCAGGGCGAAATCCTTTCGAAGACGGCCATCGCCGAGCTGGTCTGGGACATCAATTTCGACAGCGACGCCAATGTCGTCGAAGTGGCGATCAAGCGCCTGCGCGCCAAGCTCGACGGGCCGTTCGACAACAAGCTGCTGCATACCATCCGAGGCATGGGCTATGTCCTGGAAAACCGTGCCGGTTAACTCCATCGCACTGCGCCTGTCGGCGCTGTTCATCCTGGTAGCGCTGGGCGTGTTCCTGCTGATCGGCTCGGCGCTGTACCGCCAGGTCGACCGCAGCCTCGACCTGCTGCCGGCGGCCGAGCTGGATGCGCGCTACAGCGTGCTCGAATCCACCCTCAACCGCTTTGGCACGGCCGAACACTGGGCGAAGGTCAGCAACAAGCTCAACCTGCTCAGCGAAGAAGACAAGCGCATCCGCTTCTGGGTGGTCGGCAGCAACCCCGCCTTCGAATACGGCCGCCCCAGCGAACTGGTGCGCGCCTTTGCCGAAGGCCCGCCGGGCATGCGCGACCTGCACCTGCCCGACCACCTGTACCCCTACAAGGTGCTGGTCAGCGAGCTGCCGGCCCTGGGCGAACGCCCGGCCCTGCGGTTTCTCATCGCCATCGACACCGAAACCTTCTGGCAGGCCCAACACAGCCTGCTGGTAGCCATCGTCGGCCTGGCAGCGCTCGGCGTCCTGCTGGCCTCGATCCTTGGCTACTGGGTAGCCCGCATCGGCCTGCGCCCGCTGCGGGCGCTGTCCGATGAAGCTCAGGCCCTGGCCCCGCCACGCCTGAACGGCCGCTTGCAGACCGTCGACCTGGCACCGGAACTGGCGCAGTTTGCCGGCGCCTTCAATGCCGCGCTGGACCGGGTCAGCCACGCCTATTCGCGTTTGGAGGCCTTCAACGCCGACGTCGCCCACGAATTGCGCTCGCCGCTGACCAACCTGATCGGCCAGACCCAGGTCGCCCTCACCCGTGGCCGCAGCGCCGAACACTATTTCGAAGTACTGCAGTCGAACCTGGAAGAACTCGAGCGCCTGCGCAGCATCATCAACGACATGCTGTTCCTCGCCAGCGCCGACCAAGGCAGCAAGGCCACCGCCCTGACCCAGGCGTCACTGGCCGAAGAAGTGGCAACCACCCTCGACTACCTCGACTACATCCTCGAAGACGCCCAGGTCAGCGTCAGCGTCAGCGGCGATGCCCAGGCCCCCATCGAGAAAGCCCAGCTGCGCCGTGCGCTGATCAACCTGCTGAACAACGCCGTGCAGCACACGGCGCCGAACCAGGTGATCCGGGTGCATATCGACAATGGACCGGAGCAGGTGAGCATTGCCGTGAGCAACCCAGGGCCGGCGATCGATGACCTGCACCTGCCGCTGCTGTTCGAGCGGTTCTATCGGGTCGATGCCGCGCGCAGCAATAATGGCGGCAGCAACCATGGGTTGGGCTTGGCGATCGTCAAGGCGATTGCGTTGATGCATGGCGGGGAGGTGTTTGTGCGCAGCGAAGCGGGTGCCAACACGTTCGGTATCCGCCTGCCGAACGCTCAAGCACGCAGGTTAGCGGCAAAAGCCTGAGTACTTTCCCCACAATCGTTACCTTTTGCGCAACAGTGCTTATCGCGCCGGGTGCTGTTTCCCACGCGCTGAAGGGACTAACTTTAGCCCTGTCCTCATTAGCACTTGCCCGCGCAAGAAGGTAGTTTCAAATGTCCAACAGTATGGGTATTGCCAGCGTTTTCGTTCTGTCTTCCCTGTTGTTGTCGCCCCTGGCCATGGCCGAAGAATCCCCGGCTTTCGTTGCCCGTAATGCAGAACTTGCAGCTGTTCACCAAGAAGCCCGCGAGGCCGTCGCGCACCAGGCCGACGCAGGCAAAGATGCAGAACAGACCGCTTCGAAAGTCTCCAGCGACGTTAATGCCGACAGCTGATCGCGCGCCGCTACCGCTCCCGTTTTCCCTCGGCTATGCCATGGGCACCACCGGTGCCGATATGTTAGCCTTTTAAAGCCGCTGCCAATCAGCGGCTTTTTTTATGTGCTTTAACGATCAGCCCGGCCGTTACGTCTCTAACAAGAAAGTTGCACATTCAAAAATAAAAACTGCCACACCGTCAGACCAAAGGAGCTAGTACCGGTGCCTTCCGCGTTTCGTTTTACCCCGTTGTTCATTGCATTGACTGCAACGATTCCCTTCGCCGCCCAGGCAGATGAAGACAAGGCTGATGGCTTCATCGAAGGCTCATCCTTCAACCTGCATTTGCGCAATGCCTACTTCAACCGCAACAACCTCAACGCTGGCGTGCGCGACAAGCGCGAGTGGGGCCAGGGTGCGGTTGCGCGTTTCGAGTCCGGCTACACGCCAGGCGTGGTCGGCTTTGGGCTCGATGCCCATGCCATGCTCGGCCTGAAGCTCGACGGCGGTGGTGGCTATGCCGGCACCAGCATTCTGCCCGAGCATATTAAAGATGACGGTGAACTGGGCGCGGCCCCGCACTCGTTCTCCACTGCTGGCGCAGCCGTCAAGCTCAAGGCGTTCGACACCGAGCTCAAGGCCGGTGACCTGTTCCTTACCAACCCGGTGATCGCTGGCGGTGAAACCCGCATGCTGCCGCAGACCTTCCGCGGCGTGAGCCTGACCAACACCAGCGTCGATGGCCTGCTGCTCGAAGGCGGCCAGGTGAGTTTCACCAAGCCGTACAACCAGAGTGGCCACCGCCGTATCGACACCTATTACGGGTCGCTGGACGAACACGACAAGAGCAAGCACCTGAACTGGGCGGGCGCGTCGTGGAGCGGTACCGAGAACATCACCACCAACCTGTACGCCGCCGAGCTGAAGGACATCTGGAACCAGTATTACGCTGACTTCGACTACACCTACGTGGTCAACGACATGGTCAGCCTGAACCCGGGCGTGCACTTCTACCATACCCAGGACACCGGCCAGGCGCTGCTGGGCAAGATCGACAACAACACCTACAGCCTGCACTTCACCGTCAACGCCGGTTATCACAGCGTCACCGCCGCCTACCAGCGCGTCAACGGCGACACGCCGTTCGACTACATCAACCTGGGCGACAGCGTGTACCTGGACAACTCGCGCATGTACTCGGACTTCAACGCACCCAACGAACGTTCGTGGAAGCTGCAGTACGAGTACAACTTCGCCGGTGTCGGCGTACCGGGCCTGAGCACCACCGTGTCGTACTCGCGCGGCGAGGCGGACCTGACCAAGGCCGACCAGAACAACACCCACTACGACTACTACCGCGCCGATGGCAAGAACGCCACACACTGGGAGCGTGACCTGGACGTGAAGTACGTGTTCCAGGAAGGCGACTTCAAGGACTTGTCGGTGCTGGTGCGCTACGCCGCCCACCGTGGCAGCCAGGGCTATGCGTCGATCGACAGCAACAGCGACAACGACGAACTGCGGGTGATCGTCGATTACCCGTTGAACGTGTTCTGATCTGAGATCGCAGGCGGGGGCTCTGCCCCCGTTTCGCCGGCAAGCCAGCGCCCACCGGGCCAGCGGCGGCCTGCGATCAGCGCGATTCCGTCGGACAAATCTTGTCCGACAATCACCACTTCCCTAGAATGTCGCCCGCCGCAAATGGCCCTGCCTCAGCAGTAGCGCGCATGCCCACTCGATTACCGCGTCTCGCACTCTACAGGTCGCACCCCGAGCTGATCCTCAACCTGGGCAGTTGCCTTGCCGTGCTCGCTATCGTGGCGATCGTCAGCTACCTGCTGGCACGCGAGCGCGACAGTGTCGAGCAGTCGGCCATCCGCGCTTCGAACAACATCGTCCAGCTGATCGAAAGCGATATCTTGCGCAATGCCGAGCTTTACGATCAGTCCCTGCAGGGTTTGATCTGGGCGGTCGGGCGCAAGGAACTGCCGGAAATACCCGGCCCGTTGCGCCAGCGCCTTTTGTTCAATGAAGCCTTCGTGGACAAGAAGCGCGGCGACGTGCTGTGGCTCGACAAGCAAGGCGACGTGGTGGGCGACTCCACCAGCAGCGTGCCGCGCAAGGCTAACTTCGCTGACACCGGGGTGTTCCAGGCCCACCTGCACAACCCCAACCTCGGCCTGCTGGTCGGCCCGCCGTTCAGGGCCAGGCTTGGCGACCTGGACTGGTGCATCAGCTTCAGCCGGCGTATCTCCGGGGCCAACGGCGAATTCGCCGGGCTGGCCGCAGGCGCATTGCGGTTGTCCTACTTCAGCGAGCTGTTTCAACGCCTGGACATCGGCCAGGAGAGCAGCATCAACCTGTTCAACACCAGCGGCCAGTTGCTCGCCCGCCAACCCTCGCGCGCACAAGACCCGATGATCGGCAGCAACTACAGCGAGCGGCCGAATTTCAAGCGCATCCTCAGCGAGCACAGCGGCAGCTTCACCGCGCGTTCGAGCAACAGCAGAACCCAGCGCATATATACGTTTTCCCGCGTTGCCGACCTGCCGCTGATCGTGATGGTGGTCCACTCCGCCGATGAAGTGTTCGAGTCCTGGCGGCGCACGGCGATTCTGGTCAGCGTAGCCACGGGCGTGCTGTGCATCGGCATTCTCTGGCTGAGCCTGCTGCTGGGCCGCGAACTGCGCCGCCGCCAGGAAGCGGAACAGGGCCTCGCTACCCTGGCCGCCACCGACAGCCTGACCGGGCTGGCCAACCGCCGTCGGCTCGACCACGTACTGCGCCTGGAATGGGCGCGCGCGCAACGCAACCGCAAGCCCTTGGCGGTACTGATGGTGGATATCGATCATTTTAAGGCGTTCAACCAGCGCCATGGCCACGCTGGCGGTGACCACGCGTTGCGCGAAGTGGCCAAGGCAATCGAACACTGCATACGACGCCCGGCGGACCTGGCAGCACGCTACGGTGGGGAGGAGTTTCAGGTGATATTGCCGGAGACTGAAGCGGCCGGCGCGCTACTACTTGCGGAGCGGATTCGTGCCAGCGTGGAGGACTTGGCGCCGTTTGCCGATGATGCCCGGTCGGTCACCGTGAGTATCGGCATTGGCGTCTACATCCCTGGCACCCAACACGACCTGGCGACGGTGCTGGGTGCCGCGGACGAAGCCCTCTACCGGGCCAAGGCCAATGGCCGCAACCGGGTAGAGGGCCCTGCTGACTAGGAGCGGGCGCGTGCGGCGTTGCGCAGTGCCTTCACCTGGTCATGGTTGCGTTGTACGCCTTGCAGCTGTTTCTCTACCACTGCGTAGCTTGGGTCAGACACCGAGCGGCCCAGCTTGACCAGTTTCTCACGGGCTTCCTTGTAGGCTTTGAGGGCATGGTCCTCACCGCGCTCGACTTCGTTGAGCACCGCCTCTTCGTCCTTGCCGGTAACCATCGACTTGAGGTTGACCCAGCCACGGTGCAGGTCACCGCTGATGCTGGTGGAGGTTTCCGGGTCGCCGCCCAGGCGACGCACTTCACTCTGCAGTTCGCCTGCAGCATTGGCGCATTCGCCGGCACGCTGCACGAAGAACGCTTTCAGCTCAGGGTTTTTCACGTCATCGGCCGAAGCCTTGAAACCCTTCTCGCCGTCCTTGCTGTACTCGATCAGGTCGTTGAGTACGTCGATCACGTCTTTGTTGGGGTTGCTCATGGCGAAACTCCTTGGCAGGTGATAGTCATGTAAACAGGAGCAGCCTTCGTGCCAAATTCTGAAATTAAAAATAACCCTTATAGAACAACTACTTACGATTAATAGCGCCAGGTCGGAAAACGGTGTTCTGCATGATTGCCGCTTGGGCGCTCGTGCAGATTGCAGTATGGTCGGCGCACTTCCATTGCCAGGCGCTGCCGATGAAACCGGAAACACTCGAACTCTTGGTCATCCGCACCATGCCCTTCGGCAAATATCAGGGACGGATCATTGCCGACCTGCCGGGTGACTACCTGGCGTGGTTCGCCCGCAAGGGATTCCCGGCGGGTGAGCTGGGTGGGTTGTTAGCCTTGATGCACGAAGTGGATCACAACGGGCTGGGAGATTTGCTGGTGCCGTTGCGGCGCAAGCATGGGCGATAGCGGGCACCTGTTTCGGCCCTATCGCCGGCAAGCCGGCTCCCACAGGTACGCCACGTGCCTGGAGAACAGTGGGGAACTGAGTGGGAGCCGGCTTGCCGGCGATGAGGCCGGTGATACCACCAGATTGCTTCAGCCCTTGACCGGCGCCACCGCCAGCTCAACCTGCTCACTCTTCTTGATAACCGCATACACCACAGCCGTCACCAGGCTGCCCGCGACGATCGCCAGCAGGTACAGCAACGCATGGTTGATGGCGTTGGGTATCAACAGCACGAACAGCCCGCCATGCGGCGCCATCAGCTTGCAGCCGAAATACATCGACAGCGCGCCGGTCAACGCGCCACCGGCGATACTCGCCGGGATCACCCGCAGCGGGTCTTTTGCGGCGAACGGGATTGCCCCTTCCGAGATAAAGCACAGCCCCAGCGCCAATGCCGCCTTGCCTGCCTCGCGCTCGCTCTGGGCGAACTTGCGGCGGGCCAGGAAGGTGGCGATACCCAGGCCGATTGGCGGCACCATACCCGCAGCCATGGTCGCCGCCATCGGCGCGTAGCTCGATGATGCCAGCAGCCCGACCGAAAACGCATAGGCCGCCTTGTTGATCGGCCCGCCCAGGTCAACGCACATCATGCCGCCCAACAGCAGCCCGAGAAGGATGGCGTTGGTCGTGCCCATGCTGTCGAGAAACTGGGTGAGGCCTACGAGCATGGCCGCCACCGGCTGGCCAACCACGTAGATCATCACAAGGCCCGTGAACAGGCTGGCCAGCAGCGGAATGATCAGGATCGGCTTGAGTGCTTCGAGGCTGCTCGGCAAGCGCGCCCAGCGGGCGATCGCCTTGGCGCTGTAGCCGGCCAGAAAACCCGCGACGATACCGCCGATGAAGCCAGCACCCAGGGTGCTGGCCAGCAGGCCGCCGATCATGCCCGGGGCCAGGCCCGGGCGGTCGGCGATGGACCACGCGATGTAACCTGCCAGCAGCGGCACCATCAGCTTGAATGCCGCCTCCCCGCCGATCTGCATCAGCGCGGCCGGCAAGGTGCCCGGCTCCTTGTAGGCTTCGATACCGAATACGAACGACAAGGCGATCAGCAAGCCGCCCGCCACCACCATCGGCAACATGAACGAAACGCCGGTCAGCAGATGTTTGTAGACACCGGCCTTCTCGGGCTTGCCCGCGCTGCCTGCGGCCACACTATCACCTGCACTTTCCACCTTGGCCTCGGCCAGGGCCTTGTCCAGCGTGGCACGCGCCTGCTTGAGGGCGATGCCGGTGCCGCAGCGGTAGATGCGTTTACCGGCAAAACGGGCAGTGGGCACTTCGATATCGGCCGCCAGCAGCACCACGTCGGCTTCGGCGATGGCCTGGGCCGACAGCGGGTTGCGGGCGCCCACCGAGCCTTGGGTCTCGACAGTGAGCTGGTAGCCCAGCTGTTGCGCAGCCTGCTGCAAGGCCTCGGCGGCCATGAACGTGTGTGCGACGCCGGTCGGGCATGCGGTGACCGCGACGACCTTGACCCCAGCCGTGGCCAGCGGCGGCTCGGCGAGATCGGTATCTGCCTGTACCTGGGCCTTGGCAGCTGCCTCGTCGAGGAAGCCTTCACGGTCGGCCAGCGCTTGCGACGGAGTGCTCTGGTACAGGCGCTTGCCGGCAAAACGGGCCAGATCCACCGGGCCGGTGCTGATCACCAGCACCCAGTCGGCATCGGCGATCTGCGCGGGCGTCAGCTGCCGTTCGGGATGCTCGGCATCCTGCACTTCCACGCTCGTGCTCCAGCCACGGCGCTGGGCCGCAGCCGCCAGCAGGCGGGCACTCAGCACGCTGGACACCTGGCCGTTGGGGCAGGCGGTGACAATGGCAATGTTCATCGGCAACCCTCTTGTTGTTCTGTCAGTTGCACGGCGGCTTCCAGCCGCGCCAATTGTTCGCGGTCGCGGATACCGAAGCCGACCTGGGTCACGGCCTGGGCCGCGATGGCGGTGGCGCGGCGCAGGGTCTGTGCAGGCGCTTCGGCCAGCAACAGGCCGTGGACCATACCCGCCACCAGCGAGTCGCCCGCCCCCACGGTACTGGCGACCCGCACCTGCGGCGGCTGGGCGTGCAGCGCCTGGGCAGCGGCGAACCAGCTGACGCCCTGCTCGCCGGCCGACACCACCACATGCTCGACACCGGTGGCCAGCAGTTGCTGTGCGGCTGCCAGTTGCTCGGCTGGGCTGTCGACAGCGACGCCCAGCACCTCGCCCAACTCCTCGGTATTCGGCTTGACCAGCCAAGGGGCACTCTGCAGGCCGGCACGCAGGGCCTCGCCACTGCTGTCGAGGGCAACCTTGAGGCCTTGGGCCTTCAACTGCCCGAGCAACTGACGCAACCACTCGGGGCTCACCCCGCGCGGCAGGCTGCCGGCCACCACCACCGCGTCATGCCCGGGGGCAACCTGCGCCAGCAGGCGTTCCAGGGCGGCGCGGCCAGCTTCATCAACGTCTGGGCCTTGCCCGTTGATATCGGTCACGCGGCCATCCGCCTCGACCAGTTTGAGATTGCTGCGGGTTTCGCCCGGCACCCGGACGAAACAGTCGGCAAAGCCGCGCCATGCGATGAGCGCTTCGAACGGCTGCAGGTTGTCCTGGCCAAGGAAGCCGGCGACGGTCACCTCATGCCCCAGGTCGGCCAGCACCTGGGCGACATTCAAGCCCTTGCCTGCGGCATGGCTGTGCTGCTCCTGGGCACGGTTGACGTGCCCAGGGCGCAGGGCGTCGAGGCTGACGGTGATGTCCAGCGCCGGGTTCAGGGTCAGGGTAAGGATCTTGGCCATTCAGTAACGCTCCACCAGCGCGCGAACCGCCGCGGCACTGTCCTGTTGCAGGGCCTCGCGCGCCAGGGCGCGGGCCGTCTGATATTCGGCCTGGCGCACCAGGGCTTTGACTTCGGCAATGCTGCGGGCAGCCACGCTGAGTTCATCGACATCCAGGCCCAGCAGCACCGCCACCGCCTGCGGGTCGGCGGCCAGTTCACCGCACACGCCCACCCACTTGCCCTCGGCATGGGCGGCGCGCACGGTCATGTCGATCAGGTTCAGCACCGCCGGGTGCAGGCCGTCGGCCTGGGCCGACAGGCTCGGATGGCCACGGTCGATGGCCAGGGTGTACTGGGTCAGGTCGTTGGTACCGATGCTGAAGAAGTCCACTTCGCGGGCCAGCTGCGGCGCCAGCAAGGCGGCGGACGGCACTTCGACCATGATGCCGAGTTGCAGGTCGGCGACCGGGATTTCCTCGCGCAGGCGCTCGACCATTGCCCGCGCCTCACGCCATTCATGCACTTGGCCGACCATGGGGAACATGATCCGCAAAGGCCGTTGATCGGCGGCGCGCAGCAGGGCGCGCAACTGGTCTTCCATGATCTGCGGGCGTTGCAGGGTCAGGCGCACGCCACGCACACCGAGGAAGGGGTTTTCCTCAGTGGCGATCGGCCAGTAAGGCAACGGCTTGTCGCCACCCACATCGAGGGTGCGCACCACCAACGGCCGGCCGCCCAGGCCATCGAGCACCCGCCGGTACTCGGCTTCCTGGGTGGCAACGTCGGGCGCCTGGGGGTGGGCCATGAAGATCAGCTCGGTGCGCAGCAGGCCGACGCCTTCGGCGCCCTGCTCCACCACCTTGTCGATGCCGCTGCTCTCGCCGATGTTGGCGAACACCTCGATGGCATGGCCATCGCGGCTGACCGCCGGTTCGTGGCGTTGGGCCCAGGCGGCCTGCAGGCGCTGTTCGCGCTGGTCGCGCTCGGCCAGGGCACGTTGCAACTCGTCCGCCACTGGCGCAACGCTGACCACACCACGCTGGCCGTCGAGCAGCAGTGGCGTGCCCGGCGCCAGCAGCAAGATGCCGGCGCCAGCGCCGACCACCGCGGGGATGCCCAGGGCCCGCGCGACGATCGCGCTGTGCGCCGTGGCGCCGCCATAAGCGGTGACGATGCCGGCGACCCGCGCCGGATCAAGCCGGGCGACATCGGAAGGCCCGACCTCGCCCATCACCAGCACGTAAGGTTGCTCGGGCTCGGCCTGGGCCTGCACACCGCACAGCTGCGCCAGCACCCGGCGGCCGATGTCGCGCAGGTCGGCAGCACGCTCGGCAAGCAGCGCATCGTGCAGCGCTTCCTGCTGGCGCGCTGCCGCCTCGATGACGGCCATCCACGCAGCCGCAGCGCTCTCGCCCTGGGCCAGGCGCAGCTCGACGTCGTCGGCCAGCGCCGGGTCGGCGAGCATTTCCTGATGGGTGACGAAAATCTCGCCGATGGCCTTGTCGCTGCGCTGCACCAAGGCCTGCAGCTCAGCGTTCACCGCCGCCAGCGCATGGCGCAGCTTGAGCCGCTCCTGGGTCGGCGATTCGCCCCGCAGCGGGTAGTCGATGTCACGCTCGACGCTGACATGCGCCGGCCCACTGGCAATGCCCGGGGCGGCAGCCACGGCCTGGATACGGCTGCCGGCGGCAGGCGCTTGAAGCACCTCGACAGGCGTGGCGGCAACCGGCGCAGCGGTTTTCGGCAAGGGTTCGATTTCCTCACCCAGGCCTTGTTCGATGGCTGCCAGCAAGGCCGGCAGGGCATCGCTGGCAATAGCAGGCTCGGCGAGCAGTTCCAGTTCCTGGCCACGGCGTGCACCCAGGCTCAGCAGCTTGCTGAGGCTCTTGACCGAGACTGCCGGCTGCGCGCTGTCCAGCACGCGTATGCGGATCTCGCCCGCAAAACCTTTGGCGAGCTGCGCAAGAATCTTCGCCGGGCGGGCATGCAGGCCATGCGGGTTGGCCAGCACGATGCGCACGCTGGGCCAGTCGGGAGCGGCCTCACCACCCAGCACTTCAAGGACGGCACGGCTGCTGGTGGCCTGGTAGAGCGTCTGCCCGCGCCCTTCGATCAGCACTTCGCACAGGCGCTCCAACAGCGCCTGGTGGGCGGCACCGAGGCTGGCCAGGCAGAACAGGCCGTTGAGGGGCTGGTCGCGATAACGCAGCGGCTGCTGCGGGGTGATGAAAGCCAGGCCAGGCTGACGAACCTGGCGCTCACTGTGCAGCCACCACAAACCTTCGCCCAAGGGCAGTGGCTCGGCCTGTTGCAGCACGGCAGCAAAACCACTGTCGACGCAACCGGCCCGCTGCAACAGCCGGGCACCGCGCCAGGCGAGCTCGTCGAAATCTTCGGCGGGCAGGTTCAGGCCTACCAGCTGGGCATCGAGCGCCAGCGCCTGGGGCGCGCCTTGAAGCAGTTTCAGCAGCGCTTCGGCGGAGCTTGCGCGGCGCAGGGCCTCGGCCAGGTCGGTCTCACCGAGGGCGCGGGTCAGCAACTGCAGCAGGCGCAAGTGTTCGTCGGAGCGTGCGGCAATACCGATGGCCAGGTAGACGATCTGGCCGTCGCCCCAGTCCACACCGTCGGGGAACTGCAACAAGCGCACGCCCGTGGCATAAACCAGGTCGCGGGTCTGCGGGGTGCCGTGGGGGATGGCGATGCCCTGGCCAAGGAACGTCGAGCCTTGCGCCTCGCGCGCCTGCAAACCTTGCAGATACCCCTCGGCAACCAGGCCGTCGGCAACCAGTCGGTCGGCCAGCAGGCGCAATGCCTCGGCCTTGTCGGCGGCCGTCTGGCCCATGGCTATCTGCTCATTGGCGAGCTCGAGCATGACCTTCTCCTTTTGCAGCCCCGGTTTGCGCTTTTGCGCCGGGTACTGAGGTATTGTTGTGAAATTCACGTATTCAGCCAGTTCAACGGCCTTGCACAAACGGCCGTCGAGGCAGAAAAATTAATAGCTGAAACGTTTAATCTGACCAAGCGGCCACGTTACTCGATAATCTTCCGGGGAAAAAGCCCCATCCTGTCGGACAATTGCGACAATGGTCGTCTGCGCGTGGCGGCCAGCCCGGGTCAAACTACGTGGTCTGGTTGTACAGCCAGCCCCGGTAATAACAAGGAAAATTCGGTGAAACTCAGCGATATCGCCCGTCTGGCCGGTGTGTCCGTGACCACTGCCAGTTACGTCATCAATGGCAAGGCCGAACAGCAGCGCATCAGCAACAGCACCGTCGAGCGCGTGCGTGCGGTGGTCGAGGCCCATGGCTTCACGCCCAACCCGCAAGCGGCGGGCCTGCGCAGCCGGCACACGCGCACATTGGGCTTCATTCTCCCGGATCTGGAGAACCCCAGCTACGCACGCATCGCCAAGCAGCTGGAACAAGGCGCCCGCGCCCGTGGCTATCAGTTGCTGATCGCCAGCAGCGATGACCAGCCCGACAGTGAGCGCAAGTTGCAGCAGCTGTTCCGTGCCCGCCGTTGCGATGCCTTGTTCGTCGCCAGCTGCCTGCCACCAGAGGATGACAGCTACCGTGAGCTGCAGGACAACGGCTTGCCGGTGATTGCCATCGACCGGCGCCTGAACCCGGCCCATTTCTGTTCGGTCATC
This sequence comes from Pseudomonas sp. P39-UII1, assembly GCF_039672635.1. Lineage (NCBI taxonomy): Bacteria > Pseudomonadati > Pseudomonadota > Gammaproteobacteria > Pseudomonadales > Pseudomonadaceae > Pseudomonas > Pseudomonas sp. P39-UII1. Next base: position 136,530 of record NZ_JBDFPP010000014.1, on the reverse strand, counting down.
AGCGACGACCGCGATGCCAGCCGCCAGTTGGCCGACAGCCTGCTGGCCACCGCACCACGGAGCATCGCCCTGATCGGTGCGCGCCCCGAACTGTCGGTCAGCCAGGCCCGCGCCGGTGGTTTTGACGAAGCGGTGCAAGGGTTCGCCGGCGATGTCCGCCGTTATCAGGGCGAGGCGTTCAGCCGCGAGTGCGGCCAGCGCCTGATGCAGCAACTGATCGACGAACTGGGCGGCCTGCCGGATGCCCTGGTGACCACGTCCTATGTGCTGCTGCAGGGCGTGTTCGACACACTGCAAGCGCGCCCGGCCGATTCTCGCCAGCTGCAGTTGGGCACCTTCGGTGACAACCAGTTGCTGGACTTCCTGCCGCTGCCGGTCAACGCCATGGCCCAGCAACACGGCCTGATCGCCGCTACCGCCCTGGAACTGGCCCTGGCGGCGATCGAAGACAAGCGCTACGAACCCGGCGTGCACGCCATCGGTCGCACCTTCAAGCAACGCATCCCGGCGGCCTGAACATGCGCCTGATCGACACCCACACCCACCTGGACTTCCCCGACTTCGACGCCGACCGCCCGCGCCTCATGGCCGACGCGGCGGCGCGCGGGGTGGAGCGTATGGTGGTATTGGGTGTGTATCAGGCGAACTTCCAGCGGGTCTGGGACCTGGCCTGCAGCGATGCGCGCATTCATGCCGCGCTGGGGCTGCACCCGATCTACCTGGAGCAGCATCGCCCCGAGCACCTGGTGCACTTGCGCGAGTGGCTCGAACGCCTGCGCGGTGACCCGCGGTTGTGCGCCGTGGGCGAGTTCGGCCTTGACTACTATGTCGAAACGCTGGACAAGCAGCGCCAGCAAGCGCTGTTCGAAGCACAGTTGCAGATGGCCTGTGATTTCGACCTGCCCGCCCTGCTGCACGTGCGCCGCAGCCATGCGCAGGTGATTGCCACGCTCAAGCGCTACAAGCCGGCAAGGGCGGGGATCATTCACGCCTTCGCCGGCAGTTATGAAGAAGCGCGGGAGTACATCAAGCTCGGTTTTCGCCTTGGCCTTGGCGGTGCAGGGACATGGCCGCAAGCCTTGCGCTTGCGCAAGACCCTGCCGCGCTTGCCGCTGGAAAGCATCGTGCTGGAGACCGATTCACCGGACATGGCGCCGGTGATGTTTGCCGGCGAGCGCAACAGCCCCGAGCATCTGCCCGAGATCGCCCAGGCACTGGCCGAGGTGATCGGCATCGAGGCGGAACTGTTGGCTGAGGCCACTAGCAAGAATGCCTGTGAGTTGTTTGGTTGGTAGGGCGGGCCTCTTCGCGGGGCAAGCCCGCGCCCACATTTCTCAATGCCTGACTAGACCCTGAACGCCCCGATCAACCGCTTCAACTCCATCACCTGCCCCGACAATGCCCGGCTGGCATCCTCGGTTTGGCAAGCCCCTTGGGTCGTGTCCTGCGCTGCCCGGTTGATCGCGACTATGTTCTGGTCGATGTCATGGGCCACCGCCGTCTGCTGTTCGACCGCTGCAGCGATCTGCTGGTTCTGCTCGACGATGCCTTCGACCGCACCCAGGATGTTGCCCAGCGCCTGCTGCACCTGCCGCGCTTCATCAACCGTACCGGCGGCCATCTGATGGCTACTGCCCATGGCCCGTACCGCCGCGCCGACGCCGTCCTGCAAGCGCTGGATCATCAGCGCGATCTGCGCGGTGGAATCCTGGGTGCGCCTGGCCAGGGTACGCACTTCGTCGGCGACCACGGCAAATCCACGCCCTTGCTCACCGGCCCGCGCCGCCTCGATGGCGGCATTGAGCGCCAGCAGGTTGGTCTGCTCGGCGATGCTGCGGATCACCTCCAGTACCTGGCCAATCGCCCGGCTGTCATCTGCCAGCTGATTGATCGCCAGCACGGTCTGGTCGATTTCTGCGGCCAGGCGGCCGATGCTGCCTTGCTGGCTTTCCACCAGCGTGCGGCCATTGGCGCTCTCGCGATTGACCTGCTGCGCGCCATCGGCGGCCAAGGCGGCGCTGCGCGCCACTTCCTGCGCGGTGGCGCTCATCTGGTTCATCGCCGTGGCGACCTGTTCGATCTGTTCGCGCTGGCCGCTGACGGCCTGATTGCTGCGCGCCGACACCGCCAGCACTTGACCGGCCTGCTCCTCGACTGCCACCACGGTGTGGCCGACCTGGTCGATCAGGCTGCGGATACGGCGTACGGTTTCACTGAAGCCTTGGGCCAGTTCACCGAGTTCGTCGCGGCTGTGGGCCTGGAAGCTGACGGTCATGTCACCCGCCGCCACCTTGTCCATCGCGCCACTCAGCCTGCGCAAAGTCGTCCGGGTTGATACGTAGAAGCCGCCATACAAGTAGAGAATCAGCGCAAATACGCCCGCCAGCACTGCACCCAAGGCGAGCATGCGCAGGTGTTGCTGGGCCAGGCGCGCCTGCAATTGCTCTTGCAGATACCCAACGATCGCCTCATTCAATCGATAGGTGTCGGCGATCAACGCGCTGGCCTGTTGATAAAATTCAGGCCAAGGCGCATCCAGGGTTTGCGCGACCACCACCTGCTCTTCAAATAACGCAGCCGCTTGCTTGACCGAAATCCTGCTCGCCTCGGCCACATTCGCCAGGCTTTTTCCGAGCCCTGAATCACTGGCCAGGGCGTCATCCACACGTAGCCCATAGTCTGCTGCCAACCGCTCCAGCCGTTGCAGCAAGTCTTCGAAGCGGGCGCTACCGGACGAGTCGATGAAGCCTCTGCCGAGCGCAATCGCGCCCATCGCCCGGCCCTCGCCCAAGGCCTGGGTGACCTGGGCTGTGGCAGTGCCCAGCAACTCGCTCAGCTGGCGCAGCGAAGCCTGGCTGTCCTGGCTCAAACCGGATTGGCTCGCGATCAGCTTGTTCAGCACCTGGGCTTGAGTCAGCAACCGCTCGACCAAGGCGACCTTGTTCTGCAAGGACGATTCGGCCTCGGCGATGGCGAAGGCTCCCGCCAGCTCTTCGAGCTTGGCCTGGGGAACGGAGTCATGGCCTTGCAATGCCTGCAACTGCGCCTGGGCCTTGCCCTGCAGCGTGGCAATGCGAGCTTCCAGGTCACCGCCCTGGCCCGACTGGCCGAGCACGGCGTTGATCTGCAGGAGGTTGCCGAGGGTTTCGAGGTCTGCCCGCAATGCCAGGCTGGCCCTGAGCGGGTCAATGCCCTGCAACTCGGCACGGGTGGCCTGGTACTGCTGATACGCGTCGCGCATCAGGTAGCTGCTGGTGACCAGCATCGGCAGGAAAAACAGGACGCTGATGAGGCTGAACTTCTGGCCGAAGCTCAGCCGATTCATCAGTGCGATGGCCGGGTAGAGCAAACGCTTCACTGGCACCTCCTTGGATTCTTTTTGTTCTGCGAGGGGTAGCACTAGGCCACCTGTATAGCGCAGAACGAATCGGAGGTTTGTAACTTAAGGTTAACCAGAAGCCGGAAGGTGCGGGAGCGGCCTTGTGGGGCGCCCCGGCAAGGCCGCCCCTACACAAGCACCGTCCACAGCGCAAACCCGGCATACCACAGCACCGCGCAGCGCAGCAGCAGTTCCCACAGGCTGTCCAGCCGGCCCAGCCCACGCAGGCTTTCCTCTTCGTCGGGGATGTCGTCGGCAATCCGCCCGACCCTGGCCACCAGGTGCGCGGCACTGATATGCCAGTTGAGCAGTTCGTGCAGCATCACACGGGTCACCGCGACAAAATTGCCGACCAAGGCAAAGCTCACGGCTAGCACCCGCACCGGCAGCCAGTCCATGATGTGCCGCAATTGTTCGGCACGGGCCTTGAGCGCAGGTTGGTGGCTGTTATCGGCGGTCAACGCCAACAAGCGATAGGCAAGCGCCGCCCCCGGGCCGAGCACGAAGTACCAGAAGATCACCGCAAAGAAGCTTTGATACGCCTGCCACAACAGGTAACCCTGCACCCGCACCAACAAGCCATGGGGCTCTTCGGCCACCAACCCCAGGTCACGCTCGGCCACATGCAGCGCCGCCTGGTCGTCACCACGCCGCCAGGCATCGCGGAACGGCCCGAGGGCGGCCTTGGCATCCCCGCGGCCCAGGCTGTAGATCAGCACCAGCAGGTGCACCGGCAGGGCAAGCAAGCCATAAGCCACCGGGTCGAGCACATGCAGCAGCAGCACCAGCACCGCCACGGGGGCCAGCACCAGAATGGCCAGGCTCCACCAGGGGTGCACCTTGCCGCTGCGCTCCAGGCGCACGAGTTCACCGACGAAAAAACCATCGCGTTGCACCTGATGGCGCAGGGCGGAGAATTTCTCGAACCACAGCGCCAGTATCAACACCAGAAAACTCATGCCTTGTCCTCGTTGGCTTGCACGGCGGCGCGGTATCGCGGCCAGTCGAATGCAGGGCCCGGGTCGGTCTTGCGCACCGGGGCAATGTCGCTATGGCCCTGGATGCGGCCCATGTCGATGGCCGGCCAGGCCGCCTGGATCTGCCGGGTCAGTTGCTCAAGCACGCTGTACTGGGCATCGCTGTAGGGCAGGTCATCGGTGCCCTCCAGCTCGATACCGATGGAAAAGTCGTTGCAGCCCTCACGCCCGTCGAAGCATGACACGCCCGCATGCCAGGCACGGTCGAGCAACGACACGAACTGGGTCACCCCGCCGTCACGCTCGACGAACAGATGCGCCGACACGGTCAGGTGGCTGATGCTGGCAAAGTAGGGATGCTCGTTGGGGTCCAGGCAGTTCTGAAAGAATTGCTGGACTTTGCCGCTGCCAAAGCAGGCCGGCGGCAGGCTGATGTTGTGAATCACCAGCAGCGAAATCGATTCGCCTTCGGGGCGCGCGTTGAAATTCGGCGAAGGGCAGTGGGTGATTCCGTTTCCGTGGAACCAGCCGGTGGCACGGTCCAATTGCATGGGGCAGATCCTGTAAAGCGCCGGGTACACGAGCGCAGTATGCCCTGCGAGTGCGGCGCTGTGCATGTGAATCCTGCAGCCGTGGGTCAATGCACCTGCTTTTGCCGCAAGCCTTGGAGCACGGCATCCAAAGCCCGTTCGAACAGCAGGCGATCATCCAGCACCCGCGCTTCGCCGCGACGTAGCGCTTGGGCGAGGCCTGCCACGGTCCACTGGCTTACCTGCAGCCCGTTGCGCTTGGCAAACACCAGGCGGTCGCTGCTCTCCATGCGCGCCACCAGCTTGCAGCGCAGCGGCTCATCCTCGTCGAGCACTTCCACCCAGCTACCGATGCGCAGCCGCTGCACCGCACGCAAGTGGGCAACGTAGTCCCCGGGTGGGTGCAGCGGGGCGCATGCGGCCTCGTCAGCGATGGCCAGCACGATGTCTTCGGCCACCAGCACCTCGGCCACCTCGGCAGACGGCTGTCGGGGGCCCGCGCATGCACGCAGGTGCAGTTGCTCGAGCTGCTGGAAAAAGTCGCGCGTCGCCACCGAGTCCAATGCCACGCTGGCAAGGCCTTCACGCAGGGCCTTGAGCAGCCCCGGTACCTGCTGCAAGAGTGCCTGCGGGTCACGGTGGGGAATGATGCTGGCAAGCAACGTATCCATGGTGGCCAACGCCTTGACCCACGCCGGGGAACGCTCACCCTCCTTCAGCCAGGCCAGCAGCAATACCTGGCTCCAGGCTTGCACCAGCATCTGCACCACTACCTCGGGCAGCACACGCCCGCGCAACCGCTGGTTGAGTGCCTGCTGCACCTGCTGGCGGGCCTGCAAGGCACGCACCCGCCCCTCTTCGGCGTCGCGTGTGCGTTGTTCGAGCAACTCGTTGCGCCGGCGTTCGTCCTGGCTGTAGGCGAGGAAGTCTTCCAGCAGTTCGGCGAACAGCGCGCAGTCGTCGGTGAAGTCATTGAGCAGGCGCTGGACGATGTGTTCCACGCGCAGGTGCACGCCGTCACGCAAGCCTTCGTTGCCGCTCTCCCAGCCAATCGCCGCGTCGCCGATCTCGTTGAGCAGGCGACGGGCCGGGTGGCTGGCGCGGCTGAACAGTCCCTTGTCGAGCAGCGCCACCTTGAGCAGGGGGATGTGCAGACGAACGATCAGCGCGCGCAGGCTGGCCGGCAGGTTGTCGTCGCCCTGAATTTGGTCGAACAACAGGCCAATCAGGTTGATCGTGTCTTCGTCGGCCGGGGCGATACGCCGACGGGTGCCACTGCGCACGCTGACCCGCAGCAGCAGTTGTTCGAGTTGCTGGCCGAGCTCGAAACCGTCCTCATCGAGGGTGGCCGGCACATAGTGCTGCAGGTGCGAAAGCAGGCGCAGCAGGTCGGCGTTGCTGATCGGCTGGGCCGTGGCGACCCGCTGCAAGCGTGGTGCGATGCGCCCGCGCGCCGGTGCAAGCAAGCCCTGCAGCGAGGCGAAGAAAGCCTGCCCGGCATCGTCCGCGCCGAGGGTATCGCCCGGCGCGTCCCCTGGGGGCACCCGCCGCGCGCCCAGGCGGCGGTCCGCAACTCGTCGACGTGGCGCCGGGGCCAGTTCTGCCAGCACGCCGGCGGTAGCCAGCAACTGGTTGGCATCGCCATAAAGCACGTCGATGTCACGCAGCACATAGCGTTCGAAAAGCTTCAGCAGGATCAGTTTGACCCGCAGGCCCACCCCCAGGTTACGCCCGGCTTCGAGGAAGTACCCGCACAGCGCAGCAGGGCCGAGCGGGTTGCGCTGCGGATCCACGGGGCACTCGAGCAGGGCCTGCAAGCGCAGGCTCAGTTGGCCGAGGGCAACACCGTCACGCGCCAGCACGCGTGCAACCATGCCGTCGATGGTCGTTGCGCGCTCGCGTTGCGCCGTGTTGCGCAGGCTATCGGTCGCGGCCATGAAACCCGGAGGGGCGGCCTGGCAGATGCGCGCAAAGCTGTCGTGAAAGCTGTCGAGAAAGCCGCGCTCGATACTTTTGCGCTTGAGGCGCAAGTCGCGCATGGCTTCGAAATACAGGTTCTGGTCGGCGCGTTCGGTGGCTTTGTCGGCCATCTCGAACAGGGTATTGTCGGCGTTGTTGAACAACGCCAGCAGGCCCTGACGCAATTGCAGGGCGGCCTTGTCGCGCACCTGCAAAAGCAGCACCGGGAGGCAAGGCAAGGGCGTACGCGCGCCGCGATCGATGGCGGCCACCAGGGACACCACCTTGCCTTCTTCATGCATCCCGAACTCCTTGCAGGGTGACGTGTTTGATAGGGCGACGGATCGTCAAAGCTATGACGCCAAATAGTGGGCGCCATTATCGGTAAAATTGCCGACGCCCGCCAGCAGCACTTGGCTTGCGGGTAAATGACTGTATTTTTTGCAAAATGCTCACGCGACCTGACCAAAGGTGTGCTGCAAGGCGGCTGTACACCACGCCCCCCTGCCCTATAATCGGCGGCACCTAGCTTGTGGAGCCGACCATGCCGAACCTACGCCTTGCCGACCTGACCGCCGAGATCGAAGCCAACGTGCGCCGCGCGCTGCTGGAAGACATAGGCAGTGGCGACATCACCGCACAGCTGATCCCGGCCGAGCGCCTGGCCAAGGCCACCATCATCACCCGCGAGGAATGCGTGATTGCCGGCACCGCCTGGGTCGATGCCGTATTCCGCCAGCTCGACCCGCGCGTGGCGGTGCACTGGCAGGTGGTCGATGGCGAACGCGCCACGGCCAATCAGGTGCTGTTCCACCTTGAAGGGCCGGCCCGTTCGTTGCTCAGCGGCGAGCGCAGCGCGCTGAACTTCCTGCAGATGCTGTCGGGTGTGGCCACCCGTGCGCGCTCGCTCGCAGACTTGGTCGAGGGCACCCAGGTGCACTTGCTCGACACCCGCAAGACCCTGCCCGGCCTGCGCCTGGCGCAGAAGTACGCGGTCACCTGCGGCGGGTGCCACAACCACCGCATCGGCCTGTACGACGCCTTCCTGATCAAGGAAAACCACATCGCTGCCAGCGGCGGCGTGCCCGAAGCCGTCGCGGCGGCGCACCGCATCGCCCCGGGCAAGCCGGTGGAAATCGAGGTGGAGAGCCTGGACGAGCTGCGCCAGGCGCTGGACGCCGGTGCCGACATCATCATGCTCGACGAGTTGAGCCTGGACGAAATGCGCGAAGCGGTGCGCATCACTGCCGGCAAGGCCAAGCTCGAGGCCAGTGGCGGGGTCAACGAAAGCACCCTGCGTGTGATTGCCGAGACGGGCGTGGACTACATCTCGATTGGCGCCATGACCAAGGATGTGAAGGCGGTCGACCTGTCGATGCGCCTGAGCCTGTAGGAGCGGGCTCGCCCGCGATGAGGCCGGCACAGCCGCAGCACATCAAAGGCATAAAAAAACCGGCCAGATGGCCGGTTTTTTTTCATGCCTGAATCAGAACGAGGCGTTGGCCAGGCCGTCCAGATAACGCTCGACGTCCAGCGCCGCCATGCAACCCGCACCCGCCGAGGTGATGGCCTGACGGTAGACATGGTCAGCCACGTCGCCTGCGGCGAACACGCCTTCGACGTTGGTGGCGGTGGCGTTGCCTTCACGGCCGCCATGGACCACCAGGTAGCCGTCCTTCAGGGTCAGCTGGCCTTCGAACAACGAAGTGTTCGGGGTGTGGCCAATGGCGATGAACACACCGTCGACCTTGATTTCGTCGCTGCTGCCGTCGTTGTTCTTCAGGCGCGCGCCGGTCACACCCATGTTGTCACCCAGCACTTCGTCCAATGTGGCGTTGAGCTTGAGCTCGATCTTGCCTTCGGCAACACGGGCGTTCAGCTTGTCGACCAGGATCTTCTCGGCACGGAAGGTCTCGCGGCGGTGTACCAGGGTCACCTTGCTGGCGATGTTGGCCAGGTACAGCGCCTCTTCAACGGCAGTGTTGCCGCCACCGACCACGGCGACCGGCTTGTTGCGGTAGAAGAAACCGTCGCAGGTGGCGCAGGCCGAAACGCCCTTGCCCATGAAGGTTTCTTCCGAAGGCAGGCCCAGGTAACGCGCGCTGGCACCGGTGGCGATGATCAGTGCATCGCAGGTGTACTTGCCGCTGTCACCTTGCAGGGTGAACGGTTTGTTGGCCAGGTCGACAGCGTTGATGTGGTCGAAGACGATCTCGGTCTCGAAACGCTCGGCGTGTTCCTGCATGCGCTGCATCAGCGCCGGGCCGGTCAGGCCATGGGGGTCGCCCGGCCAGTTGTCGACTTCGGTGGTGGTGGTCAGCTGGCCACCGGCCTGCATGCCGGTGATCAGCAGCGGCTTGAGGTTGGCGCGGGCGGCGTACACCGCGGCGCTGTAACCGGCAGGGCCGGAACCGAGGATGATGACGCGCGAATGACGTACTTCAGACATGTCGAACTCCTGTCGAGCGGGCCGCAGGGGCCGGCATCGGTAGACCGGCTGCGCCAGCTGGAAATTAAAGAGGACCCACGCAGCACTTGGGGAAGGCTACAACGCGCAGGTCCAGAAACCGTAAAGTTGAGCGCACTGTAGCGAGGTGGCAAAGATTAAGGAAATATCCTTCGACAATCCACCTCATAGGCATCCTCTATATGTGAATTTCACCTCTGACAGGGGCTCCAAGGCTTTTGTTACAGCCGGTTTCCCGAACCTTGCTCACCTTTCGTCGGCGCGGCAAAGCCGGTAAGGTCAGCGCGTTTTCCCTTCTCTGCGGAGTATCTCGATGCAAGCCCCCGTCCTCTCTGGCCCCCAATACCTGCGCGAAGGCCTGAAACTGGTGCTGAGCCCCAATTTGCGGTTGTTCGTGCTGCTGCCCCTGGCGATCAACCTGCTGCTGTTCGGCGGCATGATCTACTTCGCCGGCCACCAGTTCGGCCTGTGGCTCGATGCCCTCATGCCGACCCTGCCCAACTGGCTGAGCTTCCTCAGCTACATCCTCTGGCCGCTGTTCGTCGCCTTGCTGGTATTGATGGTGTTCTTCACCTTCACCCTGGTGGCCAACATCCTCGCTGCGCCATTCAATGGCTTCCTGGCCGAAAAAGTCGAAGTCGTGGTGCGTGGCGAAGACCACTTCCCGGCGTTCAGCTGGGGTGAGCTGGTGGCGATGGTGCCCCGTACCTTCGGCCGCGAGATGCGCAAGCTCGGCTACTTCCTGCCACGGGCCATCGCGCTGTTCATCCTGTCGTTCATCCCAGTGGTGAACGTGATTGCCGCGCCGCTGTGGCTGATGTTCGGTGTGTGGATGATGGCCATCCAGTACATCGACTACCCGGCGGACAACAACAAAATGAGCTGGCAGGACATGCTCGCCTGGCTGCGCAGCAAGCGCTGGCAGTCGCTGGGGTTTGGCGGTATCACCTACCTGGCGTTGATGATTCCAGGGGTGAACGTGCTGATGATGCCGGCGGCGGTGGCCGGGGCTACGTTGTTCTGGGTGCGGGAAAAAGGCGACATCCGCGTCAGCAAGCCGGCCAATCAGGACGCATGATAACCACGTAAGCGATGACCTTTCCCAGCCCACTGATACACAAGGCTGGTACACATGGCACTGATAGCACAACCATTCAGGCACCCCGACTCGGGCATCTACTACCTACGTCGCAGGGTGCCTGATGACCTCAGGCAAATCATCGGCAAGACCGAGATACGCCGCTCGTTGAACACCCGACACCACCAGCAAGCGAAGGCTGCATTTGCCCTAGCGTATGCAGAGTCCGAGAGGCTGTTTAACGATGCCCGCCAAGGCCTTTACGCTGCCCCCAGCAAGCCAGAGACGGTAGGTCAGCGTATACCTACGCCTTTAATACCCACCCTCGAAAAAGGCTCCATAAGGCTGTCAGAAGCCCTCACCCGTTACGTCCAGTCCATCTCCCTGTCTGGTAGGTCTGAGTACGTTTCGCGTCGCCATGCGGTTGACTACAGCCGTGCCGTCAATCGGTACATTTCGGACATGGGCGACAGGCCAATCGCCTCGATTCAGCCCTCAGATATCCATGCGTTCGCTGCGAACTTGATCCAGCCTGCTGATGCCAAAGTTAAGCCACTGGCTACCTCGTCCACTCGCTTGCTGCTGGCGCGACTGTCATCGGTGATGGCCTTCACCGTCGATTCTGGTTTGGTTGAAACGAATCCTGTGACTGCGTCACGAATCCACAAGCGGCTGGGGTCGGGCAAAGCGAAACGCCGATTGGACGATAACCGTGGATACAGCTGGAATGAACTGGTCTCGCTATTCAGCCACACCGACTTCCAGCAGCTTCGACACGCTGAGGGCCGGCCGGGAAGCGCGGTCTTCTGGATACCGCTGATGGCTGCATACACTGGTGCCCGGCGCGAAGAGCTGGCTCAACTCTATATAGAGGATGTCCACCAGCATGAAGGTGGCTCGTGGTTCATTCGGATTATCGACGACCGACCCGACAAGTCTGTTAAAACTGACAGCAGCCGCAGGGAGATCCCTGTCCATCCTGATCTGATCGCCCTTGGCTTACTGACGCTCGTGATAGGTCGCGCGCCTGGAACACGCGTTTTCCCACAATTGGTGAAGGTCTCGGACGGCTTCGCGGGGATCGTCTCGAAGTCATGGCGCCCCATCACTCAACGGTGCGGGGTGTACCAACCAGGCCGCAATCCACTCCACGCGTTCCGACACAGCTTCAAAACCCTTGCGAGAGAACACGGTATACCGAAAGAAGTCAGTGACTGGATCACAGGCCATGCGTCTGGGCACATTGGTGACAGCTACGGCGTCAACCCGTTATCCCGGATGGCCCAAGAAATACAGAAGCTTCCAAGCCTTGCAAGGGCCGCCGGTCTCTTGCCTGATGAATACACGTAGTGGTCTTGGCCTTAAGGGTGCATTCGACATCTTGGTCTGCTTCGTTAGCTGCGAATCGTCAATGTGATGCAGGCCCCTTCAGTAACTCGTCCGCTGAAGGCTTCCGCCACACGCTCATCGACGATCTGCGTGATGCAGGTGTTCAGGACTCGCTGATCAAGCGTATCGCCGGCCACAAGGATGGGTCAGTGACGTTTAGCGTGTACGGCAGCCGTAGTCCTGTAAGGGCAATGGCAGATGCCTTGGACTGCATCAACCCCCTCTTCGGGATTACGTGACCACTACCCGCCTGCTCTGGTCCTGAGGTCAACCGTAACGGCAGTTCGCCAAGCTATACCTACCAATTTACGAGGCCTCAAACCACATAAATTAACTTTTAACCGTAAACGTGGTATTGATCAAACAGGCCATACAACACAGCGGCTTAAATTTATTTTCGGTCTTTTACGGGATATGAACTTGCGCAGATTTTTTGTTCAAGTAGGATGGCGACCAACAAACAGAGGATAGCCACCCAGACACGAAAGCAACGACTAATAACTGCCACTTAAGACTTCAGCAAAAAACTGCCAAAACAAAGTCTTAGCCAAATCTAAACTTGCATAGATAGTTCTTGCAACCACCGAAACCAGGAAGACACAAGTATTATGTAATCACTGAACAACAACACCTAAAAACCCAAACAAAACATAGAGCACACCAATGACCAAACCACCATAATCCAGAAAACATCGAGCACATATAAATCCAACAAACCAAAGAGACGAAAAATATGCCTTGACACCACAATAAGTTACATTTTCTCTTCAACACAAAAACTAAGCAAACCTGCTATTGACGCCCACCATTTACTGCTCACATCACGAGCACGGGCATCTTTTGGCCAAAAAATAAATTAGGTAAAACTAATGTATCAAACACAAAGTTACGAAAACGCAGCACAAAAATCTACTATCGCGGCACATTGGGTTTCGACACCTAATCAGCAGCAGTTTATGGCAGGTGGTGATTGGGCCATCGTTCATTTTCCCACCATGTCAAGCTTGGAAATTGCAGAGCTGACGGGTAAGAACCATGCTGATGTCATGCGTGACATCCGCAAGATGCTTGGAGAGCTTGAGGCGGTAGATCAAAGCAAATTTGCTGACACCTACACCGACTCACTTCAACGGGTGCAGCCTTGCTACAAGCTGCCGCGTCGTGAGACAGATATTTTGCTCACGGGCTACAGCATCCCCATGCGTGCAGTAGTCATCGACCGCTGGCATGAACTGGAAGCAGATAACAAGGTTGGATCGCTTGCGTTACCGAACAGTCTGAGCGGCGCATTGAACCTTGCGTGTGTACTGGCTTACAAAGTCGAAACGCTGGAGCAACAGCTTACGGAAGACGCCGAGAAGGTTGACTTCTACAACAAGGTTTACGAATGTGACAATCTGCTGAATCCAACGAAGGCTTCCAAGCTCTTAGGCACTGGGCGGACGCATTTTCTCGACTACCTTCGTGACCACAAGATTCTGATGAGTCGCCCGCACCAACAGAACATGCCATACCAACGGTATCTGGATGCAGGCTACTTTGAGGTGAAGTTAGGCATGTACAAGAACGCTAAGACGGGTGTGGTTGAACTTAAGGCGCTCCCGCTCCTGACTGGCAAAGGCTTCACCTGGCTTCAGAAATATATCGCCATGAACGGTCGCGACGGGCTGTAAGCTACTCGCCCGCGCCTATAAGCTAGAGCACGTCTAAATGTAAGTAGAACGTGAAGCGCTAACGACATGTACGTATGTTGCCCAGGGTGACCTTATGCACCGATCTGGACGAAGTACACCCTAACGGTAGCTGGCACATCAAACCGGCTACCGCTTAGCTCAAATGTTAAACCCCACAGTGAGGCCACTCAAGCCAATTGGTCACTGAGCAGAGCGGGCTTCGTGCTGCCTGCAACCAGTCCAATCGCCCTCTTCCCATTCGGAACATCGGAGACTTGCACCCGCACACAATTAAATCAAGGACGAACCATGAGTACAATTAACATCACACCAACAACTCCCGCCGAGCATCGTGCTATCGAACTTCGCAAGGAAGGAATGGCTTACGACAAGATCAAAGATGTGACAGGCCTACCTGAGCGACGCATCAAGGCATTAACGAAGGGAATTGTGAAACCTAAGAAAACATCGCACAAAGCGCCAAAGATACTCAAGCCGTTTGATAGAACCTTCGAAAGAGCGTATGCGCTTGCTTGCCGCATCAACGGCATTAGGGACTACGAACTACGCGAAATCCTACACCAGGAATACCGCAGCACGTGGAACTGCTCAAGCGGCTACTACGAGAGCAATTACAGTCAAGACACCATCAAACGCATTAAAGCGAAAGCACGAGAACGGGCCACCAAAGAAGGTAACAAAGTAATCTTTATAGCAGACTGGATTGATGACTGCTCACCTCGCTCAAGCTTTGACTTTATGCTCAGTGCTGCGTCAGACCTCAGAAGCAGGGCCGAAGAATATGTATCCGAGCACATGGCAACTCATGGAATTAGACAAGATGACGAGAGTGAAGATGCAGTAGTCGCTCGCACTAAGCAACGTTACGCAACATTACGATTTCTCTGGAAGCTGGCAGTGCCAGATTATGGCAAAGAACCACTTGGTACGCTATTGAAAAGATCAGCCAAGTTAGTGGGCGAGCTTGAAGGCGACCCTGACATAGAGCATTCAGGGTACGATACAGATGAGCAAACTGACTACTACCCCGAGCCATCTGGACGTGATCACTTCCTTGACTACGCTGAGGCCCAAGGGTGGATATAATCGCACCGCTGGGAGCTCCTAGAATCAAGATTAATTCCTATCTGTCTGGAAATAGCAAACCGCGCCTACCATACTATATGGCACGTTAACTTTCAGACACGACGATATGGCGTATTGATATTTACATTGTGGCGTATACGCCACAGCAGATCAACCTGTGCCTGAAGCACAGATAACAACTCTATTAAGCAAGGGAGAAAGGGGCGAACCCCCTTCCCGCTCTTGATCTTGCTTTCAACTCTATAGGCTTCTTGTGCTACATAACACCGTAACGGGACGTTACATTTAACTACAGCTTAAAACTAAGCAGTCCGGGGGCTTTCGCTCCTGCCCCCTCTCTATTACCACTATGCCGTCAGGCATCATATAGAGACTTTTACAGTGCAGAGCGGTGTGGTGCACCACCGCCCACCCGCCGACCTTAACCAACATAGAAGAGGTATAAACTCGTGACGAGACGTCACTCAATTACGCTAGCTCTTCGGGCTTCATCACTTGAAGAATTACAGGGTTAATGGTGCATACCAGTGGACCGCCCGGTTCGATGCTCACATCTACCAATTCGATCCAGCTGCCATCGACGAGATAAACGAGCTCTTTAGAAAGCCTGCGAAGGGTTATGTCGCACTCATGGGCGATGGCTGCCTGCGTAACCCGTACTGTCCCGCCCTCACCCACCTTCGACCACAGGGCAAGCATGACAGCTCCTGCGGAGCGATCTGAAAGCACCAACCTGAGCATGTGCGTCATGGCTTCAGGCTTAAAGTACACCGCGCCTTGGGACGCTTGGGAAGTTGAAGCTAGTTCGGCCATTGCATGATCCTCTGGGCAGCCTAGGAAGGTAGTCCCTTTGACGAATGTCACGATTAGTGTGTGTCCGATTAGAGCACATCACCGGACCATTGGGGAATGCCCGCACCACCGCCTTCCCCTGCGCTTCAACATCAGTTCGGCACCCGTGTTAGGGAGCTGCGCGTTGCCATGGGCATGAGCCAGGAAGCCTTTGCTGATCGTTGTGGCTTCGCCAGGACGTACATGTCCCGCATCGAGACCGGTGGCGCTAACCCGTCAATCAATGCCATCAAGGTACTTGCCGATGCCTTAGGTGTCAGCATCTCTGCCCTTTTTGAAGGCATGTGAGCCGGCGCTGAGCCGCGGCGCCAACCGCTGAAAGCGATCGAATGGCAACTGCAGACCTACATGACCTAGCAGCAATCTTGGGGCAAACCCAATCAGCAATTCATTAATGCTGACCACCGCCTGTTGATCGCCAGCACCACGGACCACTGCTGTCACGCCTTCTCGGGTGCCGACATCGGGTTTGTTATGAGCCCGTCTACTGAACTGGCTTGATGTGGCCGCTCTGATGCCAACGGTGCGTGTACCTGTTGAGCAGCGGTTCAAGAAGCTGGGTACATGGCCTAATTACTTCGCTGCTCTGTACGCCGATGCCGAGCAGGTATGACAGCCATTGCTTGCACTTGACTTGTGTACCGCTGAACAGGTTGAAGCAGCCCGCACCGGCTTACTTGATGGCCTACATTCCGCTATCGAAAAGGGCCGTCGAGACTACTTGGCACAGCCCTGTTTCAAGCGGATGTATCGAGGCCGCTGCTACGCTTTAAAAGCTACCCAGCACACCTTGAGTTCCCACCAGTGGCAATAGATCCAGTGGCTGATGCGGCGTAGGGGTATCTCCAGCTTGGGCGATACCCATGTAAGAACGCTCCTAAAAGTCAGGAGCGAATGGGCTGAGTTTTCAGCCGATTAACCGATGGAGCAGCATTGATACACAGGCTGATTGGGCAAGGTGTACGCAGCCCAGGGCGAGCTGCCCAGCAACTAGCCACCCGACTCAAACTTCAGTCGGGGAACCAAGCACCACCAATGGTGGAGCGCCCCACAGCAGCAGGGCAAACCAGCAGCCGCCAGATAACTAATGGAAAACTAGTGGCATATCTAATCCCGCTGACCACCATTTCGAACCTGCTGGATGCCGCTACACGCCTACAGCCCAGTGTTTACGGGGGCTTACGCTATAGGTGCTAAGCCAACTTCCCCATTCACCTCTATTCCACAGTATTTACATGGAAATACAACTTAGCCAGCCCATCAGCCCAACTATGTGCTGGCTTTTTCGTGCTTGTAGGCAGCGTAAAATAGCCTTTACATTGGTTGAACGTTCGTTGGCACAGTTGTAAAGTGACATCATCATCCATCCGCAAGGAATCCCCCGCCATGGAAGTTGTCGCCTACTATCGCGTATCCACCAAGGGCCAAGGCGAGTCAGGTTTGGGTCTTGAAGCCCAGCGGGAATACATCAAGTTCGCTGCCGAGCAGCACGGCTGGGTAGTAGTGGCTGAGTTTGAAGATGTGGGCGTATCTGGTGGCATTCACCCGCTAGAGCGTACAGCAGGGGCCAAAGCGTTCGCAGACGGTCACCCAGTAGTGGTAGCTAAGTTGGACAGGCTTAGCCGCGACGTAGAGCACATAGCGGGCTTGATGAAGCGTCACGAGTTCCGGGTAGCAACGATGCCCACCGCCGATGCATTCCAGCTTCATATCTACGCCGTACTTGCTGAACAAGAACGCCGCTTCATCAGCGAACGCACCAAGGCGGCTCTAAAGTCGCTGGAAGCTCGGGCTGCTGCTGGTGATGCAGAAGCAGTGCAGAAGATAGAGAACCGCACACAGGCGCTGGCGAAGGGCCGTAAGCAGCTGAACCGAGTGAAAGGCCACACTACACAGCGTCAGCAGGCAGATGACCGTGCAGCACTGGTCAAGGACGCCATTGAACTGTGTGTACTTAAGGGCGCCAGCAGTCTACAGGCCGTAGCTGACTGCCTCATAGCACGCAATATACCCACTGCTCGTGGTGGGCAATGGTCACCAACTGCTGTGATGCGTGTGATGCAGCGTCTGGGCTTGGGAGTGACCAAAGCCGCCAATGGCCCTGTAAGCTCATAGTAAGCGATTCCAGCGACGCCCCAGGACGGATACACCCGCCCCCAGATATTCTGAAATCGTGCTGTGCAGCTCGCAGCCGGCCAACCAGAAGCATTAAGCACTGACCCATTCTTGGCCGTCTTTGGCCAGTCTCCAAGAAGATATTCCAGCCTCGATTCAGTGCCGATATTCTGCTGCAAGCGAAGGTCCGTTTGGCGTAGCGTGTAGTCTACTGAGAAAGCACAGAAACGCCGCAGACTTGACACAGGTGCAGTGCTCGAAGGCGCTCAATCACCCACAGTCGTTCATGAGTGATGTTGAAAGCGGGCCCCGTCGGCTTGACATCGTGCAGCTTAGAGACTTGTGTGCAGTGCTAGGGATCAGCCTTACCGAATTGGTAGACAAGCTGGGAAGAGCGATAAGATCAGACGGGGAATGAAGCGAGCTGTTGGTGTAGGCTTGAAGCCCACTCTCATGATCACACTGGACGCCGCCCATGCATGATAAGGCCGCTGCAACCGCTGACGCCCTGGAACTGCTGCTCATGAACCAGACTGCATTGAGGGCAGCCATCGAAGAAGTCAGTACATGGATACGTCAGCGTGGGTCTGTAAATGCCCACGAAAACACCATGACCTGCCTACAGGCCCTTGATACCAACGCGAATGCTATCGCTTCTGCGATTGAAAGACTACGTGTGTAAGCCGCATTCAGGCGGCTTTCGCTTACTTCGGTGATATTTTTTACAATCGCCGACCAGTTAGATCCTAGGCAGCCTCTTTGTAGAAGCTGGAAGCTTTACTACCCTCCAATCAAGTTAAGTTACTTAAGCCTGCATAAAATCATACGCCTAAGATTTCCGACTAGTTACAAGCTGCCTCGCAGGGCGTGCCTGCGAGGCATTGAAGCTGAAGTGATCTTATAATTTAATTTAATTTAATTTTTCTGCATTATTTCTCATAAATGCTAGGCACATAGGCTTTCAGGCTCATGACTTAAATGACGTTTTTGATGGCGCCTTAATAAGAAAAGGCATGGAAGTCTCAAACTCTGATTACTAGGACCCGCTATATCTAATAACTTATAGACAAAGCTCTGCGTCCCATCAGTCACAGTGGTACTTTCGCGCAACATCTCGAAAATATGGCCCACGCCAATATCCTGCACTATCATCTCATGGACAATTATTGCAAGTCGCTCTCCGTCGCGAGCGCTGCAATCTTTTCTAGCCAAATATATCGAAATTTCCGCTAGCTTCAGGTTACAGCACCTGATGGACTCTATTGAAAAAATAGATTTCTGATACTGGACTTCCCGACCTACCACAATGAATCTCGAAAGCAAAATAACTGCATTTGGAAGCTCCGGGTACCTCTCGATAAATCTCTGCAGTTCCTCAATATTTACCTCGGTTGGCTCGTAGGACCAACTTGAATCCTTATTCAAACAATCTAACAGAGCTGTGAGAACAGCATGCACGCCTTCTGTCTCCCAGAATTCAAGCGGCAGCATGTTTAGGAGAGTTGGTTCCAGCCACTCAGTGGATGAGTCATGAATTATTTCAGCCAACCCTTCACATATATTAAGATCCAGAAGCACCCCATCATCAGCATAGTTACAAAGGATGGTGATACCGCAGGCGATCATTCGCCTGGCAGTACGCGACTTCGCAATCTGGTAAAGTTTATATAGACTTTGAGCTACGTCTGGATCGTAATCACCAAATCGAAAATCGACACTCGAATTGCACCTCGGAAATCCGACACTTCCAATATTCGAATCAAAAGGACGATCATGCTCAGGAGCATATGCTAGATCGGCAATTGTTACTTCACAACCTTCCCAGCGAGTCGTTGCTTCCAACCAATCTTTCTTATCCCCCATTTCTCCTCGCAAAATACATGCGGAGATCATTTCAAGCTCGGCTGCGGAATAGCCGTAATCAAGTATAGAAGAAACCTGCCAAGGCATGGACCACAACCAAGATTTCACCAATTTGAAGTTTCCGGTCTCAATCAATTTGGAAGCATCAAAGACAATTTTAGCAAGATACTCCTTACTTGGATTATAAGAAAACAAAGTACAATCACAAAGCCATTGCCACCATGGACTGACGTTTGAATCTGCCGGCACAAAATCAATTCCTTCTAAAAGAGTCTCTTTGAAGGCAATAAATTCAAAATTTTGACCTATTCCAGGCAGCGTCAACGTAAATGACTCTCGCGCCTTCATTGCTCTTGCGAAGTTCTCATACCACTTTGGCAACTCGATTATTGAGCCACCAGCGGGCGAGTCCATATAACCACCCAAATTAGGCAAATAATGAAAATGCATGTAGTCCGGAGCTTTCTCAAGAATGGCTGAGAACCAGCGTTGAGCGATCCACGTTGACGGCTCGCTTGGCATCTTGCTCTCCGCGATTTGCGCAGCTTCCTTTCGATCTACTGGCCACTCTCTTTCAGCTAGTTCTACTGCCCATTCCACATTAGATTTCACGAGCTCTAGTAAGACTTGCCAAGCTCCCATCCTTGCCTCGGGGTAACGATCACGCAACTTCTGAGAAATAGCTTCTACAAATAAATCTTCCACAGCAGGTCGATAAACTTGTCCAAGACGAGAAAAAAGCATCTTCGAATGTGAATCCAGCAATCGTAGAGCTAATCGAGTAAAAATACGGAGCTGGCCAGGCTGATTAGAAATAGCACCATCCTCTATAATATCTAAAGCTAGCTCACTACCAATTAGCAAAGCTTTATTAATACCCGAAACTACGTCTGAGACACCCCCGTCATTCAATTCAGAGCAAATCGCAAATATATTATCCCTTAAATGTTGACGTTCGTAGAAACACCTTCCTGCAGCAAATAAAAAAACGTTTCGCCAGTGTGAGGCATGAGCAATGGATCTGAGTCGAGAGACAACATTCGCGTCACTACCAGAAGTAATTGCTTGTGCTGCCATAAACTCTTGTAGCGATCTAATTTCGAAACCCACTCTACCCTCTTGTGGTGCAACCAAAAAGACCAGCCTTTCAAACGCAGCCTCAATTACATCATTCTTAAACTGCTCGCCTTCTTTCCCCTGATGCCCCTCAGCAGCTAACCTGCTATCAATAATATCTGAAAACTCCAACTCCGTTAGCAACGCATCGGTCTTCCCACTACGCTCTGACTCTACCTGAAGGTGAACACCTACTTTCTGATGAATATAATCAATGTCCGCCTGATAACTATTCAAAAGCTTCGCAGCAGGAATATCTCGCTCCTTCTCGCGCCTATTGATAACTTGATAATATTCATTAAATAGACGCCAACGCTCTTTTGGTGGCTCACCCAACGACTCAACAAGTAGAGCCATGATTGTCACTTGGAGCGGACTTTTCATCAAGCGAGTAGTTGACTCATCCTCACAGGCACGCTTCATACGCGCAACTAAGGTTTGAATCTTATCCTCGTCATCCCCCCACCGTCTCTTAATTAATTTTTCAGCATAATGCAGTGCATGATCGGAATCTAATTCAGTTAGTTTGTAATGCGTATAACTGCTTTGCGAAAAGTCATCATCATATCCCTGCGGCCTACTAGTAGCCACCAACATAATATCGGCATTGCACTCTACGGCATCAATTAGGAAATCTTGTATCGTTTCCAGGACCTGCTCACGATTTGACGATGCAGGAACCTCATCCAGCCCATCGAGAGCAATGAGCCAAGGATAATTTGATAACCATGAACGAAGATCATCACTAGTCAAATCTCGCTCACTGCGCTCTTTGATCCTATTAAGAATAAAACCAAAAAGCGAAGTACTTCCCCCATTAGCTAGTGCTGCCGCAAACTTATTCAGCTCAATCCTGATCGGGAATCTCGCATTAGATGGCGCTTCCACTCCCTCTTCGCCTGATTGTTGAATTATAAGCTTACAGGCCTCATCGACTTCGTGAGATAGGGTCCTCAAAGAGTGCTGCCTGATAAACGCACATCTGTGGAGCTGACAGAAAAATTGCGTTACCGTACTTTTACCTTGACCCGGCCCGCCTATGAAAACTATTTTACCTGGATGTCGAGTTAGCCCATGCGGTGTAGCGGACATTTTTTTTGAAATAGAATCAGGATCTAAGAGCTGCCCGGCAATCTGACTTAACTTTCCAATTGCGTTAGATGCTTTACCAGTCCTTGAAGCTACAGAACTAGGAATAAAAGCACCATACTCTTTAACAACCCCAGACTGCTGAATCGGCAAGTCAACAAAAACTGTTGCAAGTGGTATTCTATCCTTATTATTATGACCCGCCTGCCCAAGATTCACATACTGTTCACCACGAAGTTCCTTCTGAACGAAGTTCAGCATAACGTCTCGGAAGCTTGCAGTTTTTGGCTGCATAAATTCAACAAGTGCCGCAAGCACATCTCCAGGTGTAACCCAAGCTTTGTACGTGTTCCTTATGGACGGGTATAGATCCAAAAAACAGCAAAGCTGATCATAATCCCATATCTTGAAATCCTTGATCCCTAATCGGTCTTTGTACTTATCTATTAACGCAGTTATTCGATCCTTCCCCCCGCTTGTTGCCACAGGCGTTAGAATAACGTTAGTCACAAAAATATAAAACTCTGGTTTCTTTAAGCCTGAGTTCTTAGATAGCTTGGTAAGCTCAGCCCGCAGCTCTCTAACAGCCCAAGCTGAGTTACCTGAAGTGGCTCGCTGACGAAACTTTGCTTGAATAACTCCGTATCCATTCCATGGAGCAGCTGCTGTAGGAAAGTCTTGTAAACCATCAAAAGTTGCTTCTCGTCCCCCATCAGGTCCATCACCAAAAACACTCACCCCACTCCCCAGCGTAGCCAGAGAGACTGCTTGAACCAACTGCTCAAAAGATCGAGTTGAAAGCCTACTGAAGTCGTAATCCATTAAACTGCTCCATCAGTTAAGTGTCATGAGAACATTTAAGACTTTGGAAATTATTGTGATTGGCAAGCTAACCGACCTACCACCCAATAAAATCATGGCAATACAGTATCACAAAAATTAATCGAACAAAACGCGAATTCACGAACGATGTAAAGATGCCATTACCCCATTAAGGCAAAACACTAGAACATCTCAATTATTCTTCATTGACACCCAAGTGCAATCAATCAGGCATAGAACCAATTTATCCTTTTGATCTTCCATACTAATTCGCCATCCAAACGCCCATTACGTTGAAGCGAAAGATCAACCAATACGTTGATTTATTACGTAAAAATTTTTAATTGAACAACTGCAAGGCAATCGAGCGTGAAGCATACCCATCACTGTCGAAGACGGGTCGTTGAGTCCCTTGGCTGGAGCGAAAGACAGGCTTGTATCACTTTCCAACACATCCATCTAGCTGATACATTTCCCATTCAAGCCCTTGGGAAGGGGCCTTGATTTACGTGGTTTGCAAGCGATGTATCTGGCTTTTGCTGTACATCGACTACCCGGCAGACAACAACAAGATGAGCTGGCAGGACATGCTCGCCTGGCTGCGCAGCAAGCGCTGGCAGTCGCTGGGCTTTGGCGGTATCACCTACCTGGCGTTGATGATTCCAGGGGTGAACGTGCTGATGATGCCAGCGGCGGTGGCCGGGGCCACGTTGTTCTGGGTCAGGGAAGGACAAGCCGTCGACCGCACCAGGGGATAATTATTTACACCACCCCCGTTATCTTCGACAGGCTAAATCATCGTCGAACACCATTTGGTGTTTCTCTCTACAGGAGTAAACCAATGATTGACGACGATGACATCAAAAAGGAAATTCAGGATGAAGCTGAGACTCTTGATCGTCCAGAAGCGCCTGAAGAGGTCGATGAGGTAGTACTGGAGCCAGAAGCAGAACCGGCCCCAGAAGAGCTTGAAGAACCTGAAGCAACGGGCCCAATAGATCCGAAAGGCCCACTAGGCCTACGCGGGCGAGTAGGCTTGGAAGGGCCGTCGCTCACGAATGAAGAAAACGAAGCATTCGAAAAGATCCAGGGACGCGTTTACAACGTCCTCAAGGAGACGCTTGCAAAACATGATTTGGAATCTGCAACCAACTGGTTCATCTACAGCAACGATGAGTTTGCCGAACAGCGCTCTGCCATTAACTTCCTGACATGGGCATTGATCAGCGGAGCACTGCATAAGCCGGAAAGCGTTGAGTACTCGGATGACAGCGGCGGCGAGCGCATGCTCGACAGCGACGGTAACTTCTGGGCCGCCTTGCAGGAAACGTTCGACCGGATGATGGAAATGCCACCCATTGCCTGACGCGCAAATGTGAGAGTGCATGGGCCTGCACACACGCGTTGAACGCAGACTCATGCATCAATAACCGCCCGCTCGGATGAGTACTTGAAAAAGGCACTTGATCATGAATGAAGATAGAGATTATCTGGACCTTACCGACATACCGGCACATTTACACGGGTTCGAAGTGCTCAAGCACAAGGCAACCTGGAGACTCGATGAAGCACTGCAGGGGCAAGGCATCGACATACCTGCCGATCAGCTGTTCATCAACAGCGTGAACAATCCCGTCGACAGGATTGTCACCAGCAGTACTGCATTGCCAACCTTTATTGCCAACGCAGTTCTAGAAAACAATCATCCTGTGATCACAGATGAGTTCAGCGGTGTATTTGGTGTGGCGTTCTCCTTCCAGGACGAACACCGCATCGATAGCAGGTTCGCTAGCATTGAAACCTTCGCGGCCATCGCCAGCGATGTTTATCAACAGCTGCAAGGCTGAGTAGGCGCTGTACCAAAACTGTGTAACGCCGTCACTGTAGGCGCTGGCTTGCCTGCGCCTACAGTTACAAACCCTAGTGGCTGAGCTGGCTTGAGAACTGCCCGACTGCATCCACCACCCTCTTCGCCCCTTCCTGAATCTCGACGATCACGCCACCGGTATCTGCGGCTAGCGCCAGCCCTTGCTCGGCCTGGCGTTTGCTGGTGTCGATGATGTCCACCGCCGCCTGGGCCAACTGCTCGTTCTGCTGTACCACCTTGGCGATTTCTTCAGTGGCGGTGCTGGTACGTGAAGCCAGCTGGCGCACTTCGTCTGCGACTACCGCAAAACCACGCCCCTGCTCACCGGCCCGGGCGGCCTCGATGGCGGCATTGAGCGCCAGCAGGTTGGTCTGGCCGGCGATGTCGCTGATGGTCTTGATGATCGCGCCAATCACCTTGGACTGCTTGTCCAGCGCTTGAATGCCTTCGGCGGCATCCTGCATCGAACCTTCCAGGCCACGCATCACCTCAACCGTCTGGGTCACCACATCGGTGGCCTTGCGGGCACTGCTGTCGGTTTCCAGCGAGGTGTTGTAGGCAATGTCTGCTGCCTGCGCCACGGCCTGCTCCTGATTGACCTGGTCGGTAATCACCGTGGCGAACTTGACCACCTTGTACAGCACGTCATGGGCATCCATGATCGGGTTGTAGGACGCCTCCAGCCATACCGTGCGGCCATGGGCATCGATCCGTTTGAAGCGATCGGCCACGTACTCGCCGCGGCGCAGCTTGTCCCAGAACGCCTGGTAACCTGCCGAGTTGGCTTCCTCCGGTTCACAGAACATGCGGTGATGCTTGCCGCGCACCTGCTCAAGGCTATACCCGACCGTTTGCAGGAAACGGTCGTTGGCGGTCAGCACCTGCCCATCCAGGTTGAATTCGATCACGGCTGTAGAACGCATCAGCGCCTTGATCAGGCTTTCGTGTTCGCGTGAGGCTTCGATGGTGCGGGTCAGGTCGCTGGAGTGCATCGTGAAGTACTTGATGCGGCCGTCGCTGCCCTTTACCGGTTGCAGGATCGAGCGCAGCCAGGCCTCTTCACCAGTACCACGCAGCAGGCGGAAGGCGCCATTGAGGTGCTCACCGCGGGTGATGGCGTTTTTCATGCGCTGATGGAAGTCGAGCTTCTTCACATGGGCCGGCACGATGTCTTCGATGTGACGCCCGATCAGTTGCTCGGGGCGGTAGCGCATCTCTTTCTCGAAGTTGCCGTTGACCATCTCGATACGCCCCTGAGGGTCGAGCTGGAGCACCAGCATTTCGCTGTCCAGGCTGTTCTTGACCTGCTCGACGGAAAACAGCTCCTCGCGCAGTTGCTGGATTTCTTGCTTGAGCTTGTTGTTGAACATCACCGCTCCCGGAGCGCATCACCTGATCGAATGCATCTCCATCGGCTGCCCAGGGTCGGTTCTTGAGTGCACGGCACGGAAATATTCACGCAGACGTTATACGCGTCATCTGCGCATCACCAGGCTGTCACATGGGCGCAACGCAGCAGGCGGAAACTTTTTGTCATGAACACACCTGCCCTACGCATCACCCTCGTCAGCGAAACCTTCCCGCCCGAAATCAACGGCGTGGCCAATACCCTTGGGCGCCTTGGCGATGGCTTGCGCCAGCGCGGGCATCACGTGGAAGTCGTGCGGCCCAGGCAGGTGGGTGAACAGCCTGCAGGTGATGCCCCTGACTTGTTTTTGTGCCGTGGCTGGGGCGTGCCGGGCTACCCGGGCCTGCAGTGGGGTGAGGTGTCGATGCACACACTGTTGCGCCGCTGGCGCCGGCACCGCCCGGATGTGCTCTTCATCGCCACCGAAGGCCCGCTGGGGCTGAGTGCCTTGCGAGCAGCGCGGCGCCTGGGCGTGGTCGTCGTCAGCGGTTTTCATACCAATTTCCCGCAGTATTGCGGGCAATACGGCCTCGGTTTGTTGGCACGTCTGCTTACGCATTACTTGCGCTGGTTTCACCGGCGTAGCGTTGCCACGTTGGTACCCAGCGCCAGCCAGCGCCTTGAACTGCAGCGGCGCGGCTTCGAGCGCCTGGTGCTGATGGCCCGTGGCGTGGATGCCGGGCTGTTCAACCCGGCCCGGCGCAGCCAGGCCTTGCGCGATGCCTGGGGGCTCGGCCCGGAAGATATTGCCGTGCTGCATGTCGGGCGCCTGGCCGCAGAAAAGAACCTGGGCCTGCTGCGCCCGTGCCTGCAAGCCTTGCAGAACACTTATCCACAGCGGCGGCTGCGCCTTGTCGTGGTCGGTGATGGGCCGCAGCGCGCCACCCTTGCACAGCAGTTGCCGGATGCCGTGTTCTGCGGTACCCAGCGCGGTGAGGCGCTGGCCGAACACTTCGCCAGCGGCGACCTGTTCCTGTTCCCGAGCCTGACCGAAACCTTTGGTAATGTGGTGCTCGAAGCGATGGCCTCGGGGCTGGCCGTGGTCGCTTATGACGAAGCCGCCGCCGCCCAGCACATCCGTCATGGCCACAGCGGCGCGCTGGCCATGCCGGGTGATCAGGCCGCCTTCATCGATGCGGCCTGCTGGCTGCTGGAGGAAAGCGAAACCTTGCGCCGAGTGCGCCTCAATGCCCGCCAACATGCCAGCCGCCAAGGCTGGTCGGCGATAATCGAGCAGTTCGAGGCGCACCTTTACGCCGCCTGCCACACGGTACGTGCGGGCCGCGAGCCCGCAGGCCCCGGCCTGGAAATCAAGCCAACGTCGCCAGCGCCTCGCGGCTGAACGGCAACACGTCCGCTTCACGCCCGTCGCGCACTTTCTGCGCCCACTCGGCATCCACCAACAGGGCCCGGCCTACCGCCACCAGGTCGAACTCCTCATCGCCCAGACGCCGCAGCAAGCCTTCCAGGCTGGCGGGTTGGGCCACCTTGTCGGTAGCGACCATGAACTGCAGGAATTCGCCATCGAGCCCGACACTGCCCACCGTGATGGTCGGTTTGCCCGTCAGTGCGCGAGTCCAACCGGCCAGGTTCAGCTCGGAGCCTTCGAATTCCGCCTCCCAGAACCGGCGGGTGGAACAGTGGAAAATATCCACACCCGCGTCGGACAGTGGCTTGAGGAACGCCGCCAGCGCCTCGGGTGTGTCCACCAGCCGTGCGCTGTAGTCCTGCTGCTTCCACTGCGAAAAGCGGAAGATGATCGGGAAGCCCGGCCCTACAGCTGCCCGCACAGCCTGGATCAGCTCGATGGCAAAGCGCGAACGGCCGGCCAGATCGCCGCCGTACTCATCGTCGCGGCGGTTGCTGGCCGCCCAGAAGAACTGGTCGATCAGGTAGCCGTGGGCGCCATGAATCTCCACGCCGTCCATGCCGATGGCCTGGGCATCGCGGGCCGCCTCGGCGAACGCTGCGATCACCTCACGGATGTCGTCGTGGGTCATGCCATGCACCTGCACCTGGCCGTCCTTGACCTCGTCGCTCGGGCCGAAGCCCGGCACGCTGGCGTCAGGCTCGGTACCCAGGCGGCGCACCGCACCGACGTGCCACAGCTGGGGCACGATACGGCCGCCTTCGGCGTGCACTGCATCGACCACACGTTTCCAGCCAGCCAATGCATCCTCACCATAAAAACGGGGGACATTGGCGTAGCCGTTGGCAGCCCTGTGCCCAACCGTGGTGCCTTCGGTGATGATCAGGCCTACCCCGGCGGCGGCGCGGCGGCGGTAGTACTCGACCACACCGTCGTGGGGCACGCCACCGGGGCAGAAGGTACGGGTCATGGGTGCCATGACGACACGGGTCGGCAGCTCGAGTGCGCCAAGGGTGAACGGCTTGAACAGGGGATGGGTGGACATGGGGGCGCTTCCGTCAGGGTGAGGAAATGCGCTGAGGTTAGGAGCAGTGGAAAGGTTGGCCCAGCATTATTGATCTGGGTGATTCTGCAGTATCGCCGGGGCCGCTTGGCAGCCCCTTGGATATTCAACCCAGCGCTTTCTCGATGGCCTGCACCACCGTCGGGTCATCCGGTGCAGTACGCGGCGCGAAGCGGGCCAGTACGCGCCCATCCTTGCCCACCAGGAATTTTTCGAAGTTCCAGCTGATGTCACCCGGAAACTCGGCACCCTCGCCGGCCAGCAGGCGATACAACGAATGACGCTGCGGCCCGTTGACCTCAAGCTTGGCGCCCAGGGGGAAGCTCACACCATAGTTGAGGCTGCAGAACTCCTGGATGTCCTTCTCGCTGCCAGGCTCCTGGCCGGCAAACTGGTTGCAGGGCAGGCCCAGCACATTGAAGCCCTTGCCCTTGAACTGCTGATGGAGCTTTTCCAGCGAAGCGTATTGCGGCGTCAGGCCACACTTGGAGGCGACATTGACCACCAGCACCACCTGGCCCTTGAACGGTGCCAAGGGCAGGTCCTGGCCGTTCAGCGCCTTCAACGTCAGGTCGTGAAATGCACTCATGATGAATCCCCTCTCAGGTTCCCAGGTGTCGCTGGGGCGAATTGCGCCCACTAAAAAGGCGCTCGTCCAAGCCGTTCACCTCCCGCGGGAGGCGTGTCGGCTTGTCCGAGCGCCTGGCGACTTTCTGAGCTTAGCGCAGAAAATCAGTGGTGATGGCCACCTTCACCGTGGATGTGCTTGTGAGCGATTTCTTCCTGGGTGGCGTCACGCACGTCAACAACCTTGACCTGGAAGGTCAGGCGCTGGCCGGCCAGCGGGTGGTTGCCGTCGACAGTCACGTCGTCGCCGTCCAGGTCACGGATGGTGACGATCTGCATCTGGCCGTCCGGCGCAGAAGCGTGGAACTGCATGCCCACTTCCAGTTCGTCGACGCCTTCGAACATGCTGCGGTTCAGGGTGCTGACCAGTTCGGCCAGGTATTCGCCGTAGGCATCTTCAGGCTCGATGGTGACGTTCAGTTCGTCGCCAGCTTGTTTGCCTTCCAGGGCTTTTTCCAGGCCCGGGATGATGTTCTGGGCACCGTGCAGGTAGACCAGCGGCGCGCCACCGGCGGAGCTGTCGATGGTCTCCCCGGCGTCGTTGGTCAGGGTATAGTCGATGGAGACAGCCTTGTTGGCGGCGATCAGCATGGGGCAAGACCTTTTGCAAAAGTATGTAGAACGGACAAGTGTAACCAACGCATCGTCTGATTGCGAACCCAGCAGGGACGAGGGGTGCCCCATCAGTCGGATCATTGGCTTCCACCAGGACGATGAGGGCCACTGGGTGGTCGACCTGTCCTGCGGCCACACCCAGCACCTGCGCCACCAGCCACCGTGGCAAGCGCGCCCTTGGGTGCTCGACCCCGAACAGCGCGCGCAGCGCATCGGCCAGGCTTTCGCCTGTGGCTGGTGTGCACAAGGGGCCGATAGCGCTACCCTTGCCCGTTGATTCCTTGCAACGCTTTATTTCGAGAAGCACGCATGCAGACATTTTTCATAGCGCCGACCGATTTCGGTGTCGGCCTGACTTCGATCAGCCTGGGCCTGGTGCGCACCCTGGAGCGCGCCGGGCTCAAGGTCGGCTTTTTCAAGCCGATTGCCCAGCCGCACCCTGGCGACACCGGCCCGGAACGCTCCACAGAGCTGATCGCCCGCACCCACGGCATCAAGCCACCCAAGCCACTGAGCCTGGCCCAGGTCGAGCGCATGCTTGGCGATGGCCAACTGGACGAGCTGCTCGAGGAAATCATTCGTCTTTACCAGCAAGCCTGCATCGGCAATGACGTGGTGGTGGTCGAGGGCATGGTGCCGACCCGCCATGCCAGCTATGCGGCGCGGGTAAACCTGCACCTGGCCAAGAGCCTGGACGCCGAAGTGATTCTGGTGTCGGCGCCGGAAAACGAAGTGCTCAGCGAACTGTCGGGGCGGGTCGAACTGCAGGCCCAGCTGTTCGGTGGCCCGCGCGACCCGAAAGTGCTTGGGGTGATCCTCAACAAGGTGCGCACCGACGAGAGCATGGCCGAGTTCGCCACGCGCCTGCGCGAGCACTCGCCGCTGCTGCGTGGCAGCGACTTCCGCCTGCTCGGTTGCATCCCCTACCAGCCCGACCTGAATGCCCCGCGCACCCGTGACGTGGCCGACCTGCTGGGCGCTCAAGTGCTCAATGCCGGCGACTACGAACAACGGCGCATGAACAAGATCATCATCTGTGCACGCACCGTGGCCAATACCGTACCGCTGCTCACCCCCGGCACGCTGGTGGTGACGCCGGGCGACCGCGACGACATCATCCTCGCCGTCAGTCTGGCGGCGATCAACGGTGTGCCGCTGGCGGGCCTGCTGCTGACCAGCGACAGCAAGCCCGATACCCGCATCCTCGGCCTGTGCCGCGGCGCCCTGCAGGCCGGGCTGCCGATACTCTCGGTGAGCACTGGCTCCTACGACACGGCCAACCAGCTCAACTCGCTCAACCGCGAAATCCCGGTGGATGATCGCGAGCGCGCCGAGTTCATCACCGACTTTGTCGCCAGCCACCTCGACGCGGCCTGGCTGCACCAACGCTGCGGCACCCCGCGCGAGCTGCGCCTGTCGCCAGCGGTGTTCCGCTACCAGCTGATACAGCGGGCGCAGCAGGCGAATAAGCGCATCGTCCTGCCGGAAGGCGCCGAGCCTTTGCTGGTGCAGGCTGCCGCCATCTGCCAGGCGCGAGGTATCGCCCGTTGCGTGCTGCTGGCAAAACCGGAAGAAGTCGAAGCCGTGGCCCGAGCGCAGGGCATCACCTTGCCGGCGGACCTTGAAATTCTCGACCCCGAGCTGATTCGCGGTCGCTATGTGGAGCCGATGGTCGACCTGCGCAAGAGCAAGAACCTCAATGCGCCCATGGCCGAGCAACAGCTTGAAGACCCGGTAGTGATCGGCACCATGATGCTGGCACTGGACGAAGTCGATGGCCTGGTCTCGGGCCTGGTGCACTCCACCGCCAACACCATCCGCCCTGCCCTGCAACTGATCAAGACCGCGCCGGGCGCAAGCCTGGTGTCATCGGTGTTCTTCATGCTGTTTCCCGAACAGGTGCTGGTGTACGGCGACTGCGTGATGAACCCGCACCCCAGCGCCAGCGAACTGGCCGAGATCGCCCGGCAGAGCGCCGAATCGGCACAAGCCTTCGGCATCGCGCCACGGGTGGCGATGATCAGCTACTCAAGCGACTCGGCGAGCGATGAAGAAGTGGAAAAAGTGCGCGAAGCCACGCGCCTGGCGCAGAGCGCGGAGCAGAACCTGCTGATTGATGGGCCGTTGCAGTACGACGCTGCCGCCAACCCTGATATTGCCCGCCAGCTCGCCCCCAACAGCCCGGTGGCCGGGCGCGCCACGGTGTTCGTGTTCCCCGACCTGAATACCGGCAACACCACCCACAAGGCGGTGCAGCGCAGTACCGACGGGGTCAGTCTGGGGCCGATGCTGCAAGGCCTGCGCAAGCCGGTAAACGACCTGCCACGCGGTGCTCAGGTGGATGACATCGTGCATACCATCGCCCTTACAGCTATTCAGGCCAGCGTCGTGCGCTGAAACCTGAGGGCTGCTGTGCAGCCCAATCGCCGGCAAGCCGGCCCCCCAGCGATGTGCAGCGGTTGCGATCCTGTGGGAGCCGGCTTGCCGGCGATAGGGCCGCACAGCGGCCCTGAAAACTCACGGGTACTGCTGAACCTGCCCCTGCTGGTCATACTGCTGACCCGGGATCGGCTTCAGGTTGACCTCTACCCGGCGGTTCTGAGCGCGGCCATTGGCATCGGCGTTGCTGGCAATCGGCTGGTCCGGGCCCATACCACGTACGGTAACGCGCGAGGCATCCACACCTTGCGAGGTCAGGTAGGCGCTGACCGCCTGGGCGCGGCGCTGGGACAAGTCCATGTTGTGCTGGCGGCTGCCGGTGCTGTCGGTGAAACCGACCACTTCGATGGTGTTCTGGTTGAACTGCTTGAACGAGGTCGCCAGGTTGTTCAGCGGCGAGTAGAAACTCGGCGCGATGTTCGCCGAATCGGTGGCGAAGGTGATGTTGCCTGGCATGATCAGTTTGATCTGGTCACCCTGGCGTTGCACTTCGACGCCGGTATTGGCCATTTGCGCACGCAGTTCGGCTTCCTGCTTGTCGGCGTAGTAGCCGTAACCGGCAGCGGCGGCACCGACAGCGGCGGCGCCAATCAACGCGCCCTTGCCACGGTTGTTGTGATCGATGGCGGCACCGGCGATGGCGCCGGCCAGCGCGCCCAGGCCACCGTACTTGGCGGTCTTGCTCATGCCCGTCGAGCCGCCCTGTGCCTGACCTTGGTTGTCATAAGGGTTCTGGCTGGCGCAGCCGGTCATCAGGGCTGCAGCGGTCGCGACGATAATCAGACGACGCATGGTGAACATGGACAAGCTCCTACAAAAATTCGTGTGTGCGGCAAATCGTGAATGGATCTATGCCAGCCTTGGATTACAGCGCGGCGAAATAATTCCATGAAAACCTGTTCATGCCCGCACGAACGGGTTCTCGCGCATTTCGTCGCCAAGGCGGGTATCCGGCCCGTGGCCGGTGACCACGATGGCGTCTTCATCCAGACGGTACAGCCGCTCCTTGATCGAACGAACGATAGCCCGTTGGTCGCCCCCCCACAAATCGGTCCGGCCAATGCCACGGCGGAACAGCGTATCCCCCGCTACCAACAGCTTGGCATCGGCGAACCAGAAGCTCATCGAGCCCGGCGTATGCCCTGGGGTGTGCAGGGCCACGCCACAGCCGCAGGCCAGCGCTTCGTCATCACCCAGCCAGCGGTCCGGCGGTGGCACCGGGGTGTAGGGTACGCCGAACATCTGGCACTGCATCTCCAGGTTGTCCCACAGCGGCTGGTCGTCCTTGTGCAGGTGCAAGGTGGCGCCGGTCAGCTCCTTGAGCTTGCCCGAGGCCAGGAAATGGTCGAAGTGCGCGTGGGTGTGGATGATGCTCACCAGGGTCAGGCCGTGGGCCTGCAGGCGGGCGAGGATCTTGTCCGGGTCACCGCCCGGGTCGACGACGATGGCTTTTTTGCTGAGCGGGTCGCCGATCAGGGTGCAGTTGCACTGCAGCGGGCCTACGGGGAAGGTTTCGCGGATGAGGGGGGGCTGGGAAAGCATCTGGGGCTACCGCTGCGAGTCGTGAGTGGGTGGAACCGGGCGCTTGCCTTTAGTGGTATGGCGCCAAGCAGATCGAGCGCCGCGCGGGCGGCGCTCGATTTCATGTGCGCAGGATAACCCAAGGCAAGCCCTGGGCCCCACGCGCTCAATCACGGCAAATACAACCGGAACAACCCACCCCCAAGCGCCCCGCCATTGGCAATCTCGATCCGCCCTTGCACCCCATCGCGCTCGTGCAACGCCGCAATCCGTGCCGCGAAATACAGGCCAAGCCCGGTGCTGCCACTCTGCCCGTCGATCCCGAGCGCGTAGTCCTGCTGCCGCTCGAGCAGGCGCGCGGGGTAGCCGGGGCCGTCGTCGTTGACGCTGATTACCAGTTGCTCGTCTTCTTCCTCGATGCTGATCAGCAGCGCATGCCCGGCGTAACGGGTGGCATTGGTGATCACGTTGGCGATCACCGAAGCGACCAGCTCACGGTCGAAGAAGCCCAGCGGGTTGTCGCTGTCGACACGCCAGGTGGCGAGGATGTCGTTGTGCTCAAGCACCTGCTGGTGGGCCGCCAGTTGCGCTTCGATGAAGTCGTCCAGCTCGTGGTAGTCCGGGCACACCGGAAGCTGGTTGACGCCCAGCTTGTACAGGCCCAGCAACTGCACCAGCATGCCGTTGAGGTGACGGAACTCATGCTCCATTACGCCCTGCTCGGTGCCACTGCGCAGCTCTTCGGGCAGGCGCGCCAGCCACTGGTCGTGGGACTGGATGAGCGCGGACAACGAGTTTTTCAGGTCGTGCACGGTGGAGGCGATCACCGTGGAAAAATCCAGCCCCTGATTATCCTGGCTCATGCGCCGAAAACCTTGATGTGCAATTTGCGGTAGCGGTCATAGCGGCTGTCACTGGCAGGGATGCCTGCCACGCTGGTCAGGCAGCTGCGACACTCCTCCAGGATGGCAGGCGGGGTCACTTCGCCACCAATCCGCAACAGCGCCTGGGAGGTGTTGAGGGCAATGCTGATGTTCTTGGGCTGCAGCGACAATGCCCTGCGGAACATCTGCAAGGCTTCGTTGAGTTGCCCAGCCTGGTAGCTGCGCACGCCTTGGCGGTTGAGGTCGACTGCCTCGGTGACGGCGTTGAGCACTGCCGGGTCGTCGGTCAGCGCGGCTACACTCTGCATGACCTTGGGGTCATCACCATAGGTTTCCACACACGCCTTGAGGATGGTGTTCGCCGCGCCAGCCTGGTCGAGCCCTTGCAGCTGCCTGGCCACGGTCAGTGCTGCTTCGACCGAGAAGAACTGGTCCATCTTGTCCAGCCGCTGCAGGGCCTGTTCGGTGAGCTTGGCGGCGGTATCGGCATCACCGGCCTGCTGCAGGCTGGCGGCCTTCATCATGCGCGCCCGCACCTGCAGGCCTTGATCGTCGAGGTTGTCCTTGGCCACCTCGCTGAGCACGGTGTTGATCTCGACCCGGGTGCGCGCATCCAGGCCAAAACCGGCGTTCTTGCTCATCAGTGCCTGCACCAACCCGAGGTTGCTCTCGGCATCCTTGTAGCGCGAACTCTGCCCCTGGTTCACCGCATGGCGGAAGGCCTTCGCCGCGCTCTCGAAGTCTTCGTTACCCAGCGCCAGCTTGCCCAGTGCAGCCTGGCGCCGCACTGCCAGGGGCGACAGGCGCACCGCTTCTTCAAGCATGCCCTGGGCGCGCTTGGTGTCGCCTTGGGCCACCAGCACGTCGGCCATGCCGTCATACAGGCTCGGCATGATCGGGAACGCCTTGAGGCCTTGCTCGTAAACCCCCTGGGCCTGGGCGTTCTGGCCACGCTTGTGCATCAGGCTGCCCAATGCTGCGTATGCCCAAGGCTGCGGCCGGCTGGCAAGGATGCCCTTGAGGAACTTGTCGAGCTCTTCGAAACGGTTGAGGCCGCGCAGGGCATCGGCGCGGTAGCGCAGGCACAGCGGCGCGAAACGCGGGTCTTTCTTGCACAGCTCGGCGCACGCCGCCAGCACTTCGGCCGGGCGGCCGCGGTCCAGCGCCTGGAGGATAGGCTTGAGCAAGGTCTTGCGTTGCGTCAGTTTGTCGAGGCGCTGGGCCAGGCCAACCCGGTTGAACGGTTTGGTCAGGTACGCATCGGGCTCGTGCTCGAGCGCGCTGAGCACGATGGCCTGGCTGCTTTCGGCGGTCACCATGATGAACACGCACTCATGGCTGATGAGCTTGTCGAGGATCAGGTCCTCGAGCACTTGCTGGCCATTCTTCTTGCCATCACCCAGGTGAAAATCCTGAAGAATGTAGTCGTAGCGCTTTTGCCCGCACATGCGCAGGGCCTGCTCGCCGCTATCGGCAGTGTCGACGTCGCGCACGCCCAGCTCACGCAGCATGGAGCGGGTCGACGTACGAAAGTCGGTGAAGTCATCGACGATCAAAAAGCTCTTTTGCCCGTACTGCAGCATCAACACGACCTGTATTGGATGATGGGAGGATGGCGCGGGGTGATGCATACCGCCGAATACTGTATCGGCCGCTGGTCGGAAAAGATTAGCCAGGCATTGCTACGCCAGGACTGCCCCCTCAAGCCACTGCTTTTTTATCGGACAAACGCTCGGCAGCTACCGTCAGGCGAGCAAGCCCAGCGACTTGGCCCGCGCCACCGCCTGGGTTCGTCGCTCCACGCCAAGCTTGCTGTTGATGTGGCTGGCGTGGGTCTTGACGGTGTGCAGCGAGATGAACAGGCGCTCGCTGATCTGCTGGTTGGAACAGCCTTGCGCGATCAGCTCGAGTACCGCCAGCTCACGCCCGCTCAGGGCTTCGTTGGTGCCGCTGCTGGGCGCCACCAACTCGGGCAGGCGCGCCAGCAGGTCGGCTTGCACCTTGCAGGCCGGGCGCGCCAGCAGTTGCTCGCGTAACCATAGCGGGTGCTGCTCGATCAGCCGCTGGAATGGCTGCATCACCCCACCCTGGGCCGCCGACAGGGCCGCAGGCAGCAACTCCGTGGCCTGCGCTTCGCGCCCTTGCTCCAGTGACAATGCGATCCATTGGCACAGCGCGCTGAGGGTCAACATCATGCCGCCGCTGCCCTGCCCACGCTCGACCAGACCGCGCAGGCGCACCACAGCATCTTCACTGCGCCCCTGGATGCGGTCGAGCAATGCCTGCTGCAATTCGATGTGCAAGGGCAGCAATGGGTGGAACTCCGGCGCCGCGGCCGGGTGTTCGCCGCCATAGGTCTGGCCAAGGCGCAGCAACCAGGATTCGGCCAGGTCGGTACGGCCCTGGGCCAGCCACAGCTCACACTTCACCAGGGTAATCATGGCCAGGTAGAAGATCGGCGGCACATCCCAGATATGCATCAACCGCTCGGCCTCCGCCAGCTCGGCGAACGCCTCAGCGTAATGGCCTTCGCGGCCGTCGAGCGTGGCAATCACGCAATGGCCGATCAATACGCTGATATCACGGCAGGCACGCGCTTCACCCAGCCCTGCACGCAAACGCGCACGCCCTTGTGCAGGTTGCAGGCGCGTAACCAACAGGTAGCCCTCGTACAAGGTCAGCCGTGCACGTACCGCATACAGCCGCTGGGCCGATAGATCCTGCAAGCGCTGCAACCCTTGGCGCACTTCATCCAGGGCGCGCAGTGCTTCGCCGCGGGCATGCAGCACCCGCGCACGGTCGTAGTGGGCCAAGGCTTCGAACAACGGATTGCCGACCCGCTGGGCCAGTTCGAGCGCCTCGCGGTTCCACCCCCGCGCGCGCCAGAAATCGCCATCGGCAATGGCCAGGTTGGACAGTGTCGACAGGCACACCAGGCGCTGACCATAGCGCTTGCACGGCAGGCTCTGCAGCGCCTCGCCACAGTAGGCCAGGGTGCGTTCACGGTCGCCGCGGCCACGGGCGATTACCCCGCTCAAGGCTAGCCACTGCGCCAACATGGACTTCTGCGCGGTGGCCGAAGGCGCTGGCAGGAAGCGGCTGAGGTAGCTTGCCAGCTCCTGCGCAGCATCCAGTTGACAGGCCAGGCCCAGCGCCCAGCTGTACAGCACGATCAACCGTGGCGTGCTGATCAGCAGGCTATCGGGCAGGTCCATTTTCCAGCGCAGCAACATGCCGACATTCTGCTCGGCCAGCAGTTGCTCTTCCGACAGGCTCTGCACCAGATCGGCGGCGACATCCAGGTGGCCGGCGCGCAACGCCTGCTCCACCGCTTCGTCGAGCAGCCCCTGGGCCTGGAACCAGCGGCAGGCACGCAGGTGCAGGCGCGCTTGCGGTTCGCTGGACTGGCGGCTGCGCAACAGGTCGGAGAACAGGTGGTGGTAACGGTACCAGTGGCCATGCTCGTCCAGTGGCACCAGGAACACCTGGTGGGCCTGCAGGTAGCGCAGGATGGCAGCGCTGTCGTCGCGCTCGCGCAGGGCATCGCACAACGCCGCACAGAAGCGCTCCTGGCAGGCGGTGTCGAACAGGAAGGCCTGTACTTCGGCCGGCAGGATATCGATGACTTCTTCGAGCAGGTAATCGCGGATCAGCCCTTCGCCGCCATGCAAGGCGTGGGGCAAGGCATGTTCATCGCCGGACTCGCTGGCCGCCAGCTGCCAGAAACGGAGCCCGGCCACCCAGCCGTCACTGCGCTGGATCAGGTTATCCAAGGCCTGGCCACGCAGGCCAGTGGGCTGCCGGCCAATGACAGCCAGGGACTCGTCGGGCGTCAGGCGCAATTCCTGCTCATTGAGCTCGACCAGCTGCCGCGACAAACGCAGGCGCGCCAGGTGCCAGTCTGGCCGTTGGCGGCTGGTGACCAGCAGTACCAGGCCGCCCGGCAAGTGGTTGAGGAAAAACTGCAGGCAGCGATCGAGAACCGGGCCCTGCGCCAGGTGATAGTCGTCCAGCACCAGTAGCAGCGGCGTATCGGCTTGCAGGTACAACGCCAGTTCATCGAGCAGGCCGTCGATCCACTCCTCGAAGGCGAAGGGCTGATGGCGCTGGCGCATCTTCAACAGGCCCATCGCCTGGCCGCCGAGGGCCGGGCAATATTGCTGCAGGCCTTCGAGCAGGCGTTCGAGGAAGCGGCCGGGGTCGGCATCGCGCTGGCTCAGGCCAAGCCAGAGGCTACGCCAGTGGCCAGGCAGCGCCTCGCAGAATTCGATGGCCAGGGAGCTTTTACCAAAGCCTGCCGGGGCATTGACCAGCAGCAAGCGCCCGCCAAGGCCGGCCTGCAGGCGCTGGCACAGGCGTGCGCGGTGCACGTGACCGTCCGGCAGCGGTGGCCGGAAGAAACGCCCGTCCAGCAGGCCCAGGGCCTGGCTGGCGAATCCATGCGTACGGGACAAATCTGTCATGACCGGCTCGTTCTGGTTGAAAAACTACGGCGGTACGGATTGTTGCGAGACTAGCGGGTAACGCGGCGCATTTGAAGATGATGGGCGCAAATCGTCCGGAAAAGACTACGACAAAAAGCGACAACCCTGGTGGACAGCAGCTGTAACGCGGGTTTGGCAGGGTATTCAGCAGCTTTATCGCAGCGCTGGAACAGAAACGCCCCGGCAAGCCGGGGCGTTCTGGGAGATCACACGGAGGTGTGGACTAGCGGTTCAACGGATGCCCGACTGGCGCAGCGCAGCGGGCTGGAAGTCAGCCTTGCTGGCACTGAAGCCGAAGTCGTAGGATCTTTTCTCTTCGTTCTTCATCCCCAAAGCCAGGTAACGGCCCGATTGCAGGTCGTAGATGGTTTCCAGGGTGTACCACGGCACCTGCACGTTGTAGTAGTCCTGGGCATGCGCCTCAGACACGCGCCACAGCTGGTTACGGCCGTCATACTGGTCGATTACCGCTGCCTGCCAGGTATCCTCGTCGATGTAGAAATCACGCTTGGCGTAGATGTGACGCTGGCCAGGCTTGAGCGTGGCGACCACA
Source organism: Pseudomonas sp. P39-UII1 (assembly GCF_039672635.1). NCBI lineage: Bacteria > Pseudomonadati > Pseudomonadota > Gammaproteobacteria > Pseudomonadales > Pseudomonadaceae > Pseudomonas > Pseudomonas sp. P39-UII1. Next base: position 97,284 of record NZ_JBDFPP010000014.1, on the reverse strand, counting down.
TGCCATACCCGGCGCAGCTCGTAACGGGCCAAGTCCTGGTTGATATGGCCGGCCTTGAGGATGTCGCTGTACTTGAGCTTCGGATCGTCGAGCTTGTAGGCGTTGGAGGCGATGTACATTTCCTTCTTGCCTTCAAGCTTCCAGTCGTAGCGGTCCGGCGCACCGTTGTACATGTCCAGGTTGTCCGAGGTGCGCAGGCCATCGGCGGCGGTGCCCGGCCCGTCATACGACACCTGCGGGGCCTGGCGCACGCGGCGCTGGCCGGCGTTGTAGATCCACGCCTTGCGCGGCTCCTTCACCTGGTCGAGTGTCTCGTGTACCAGCAGTACGGTCCCGGCCAGGCGGGCTGGCGCGGTCACTTCCTGCTTGAAGTAGAACAGGATGTTGCCCGGGTTGTTCGGGTCGTAGTCCTTCATCCGGTCACGGAAGACGAACTGGTCCTGGAAGTACACCAGGCTGTAGGAGCCGTTCTGCTGAGGAGTGGCCTGGGTTACCAGGCGCGTCACGCTGCCGCCACGGTAACGGGTAATGTGGTTCCAGATGACCTCGAGGCCGCTTTTGGGGATCGGGAACGGTACGGCGGTCTGGAAGTTGTTCAGCCCGTTGCCGCCCTCGACCAGCGTGGTCGCGGTGGCGTTCTTCTTGATGGCGGCAAACACTTCATCAGGCACGGTAGCGCCGCGGTGGGTCTTGTACACCGGGATCTTGAAGGTATCCGGGTAGCGCTTGAACATGGCCACCTGGCCCGGTGACAGCTTGTCCTTGTACTGCTCGACGTTCTGCGCGGTGATGGTGAACAGCGGCTTGTCGCTGCCATACGGGTCGGAGAGGAAGCCTTTGGCATCGACGCTGCCGGCGGTCTTCGACAGCGGCTGCCACGCGCTGATGGAGCCATCAGCGTTACCGGCCTTTTCCGCGCCCATCGGTGTGAGGGTGCTGCCCAGCTTTGCCGCTTCATCGGCGGAAACCGCAGCCATGACGCTGGTCGCCAGCAGGGACAGGCCCAGTACACCGGCTTGCAGCAGACTTCTGGTCTTGTTCATGTCGTGTCGTCCTGGATCTGATTGCTTAGAAGTTCACGCCGAAGCTGAGGGCGACGAAGTCGCGATCATCCACGGTGCTGTACTTGCCGTCGAAGAAGTTGGTGTACGACAGGCTCGCGGTGTAGGTGTTCTGGTACTCGGCGTCCAGGCCAAGGCTGACTGCCTTGCGGCCTTCCTCGAAGTTGCCGCCAGGGCCTGGCGAGTAGCCGGACACGTCATGCGACCAGGCCACGTTGGGCTTGAGGTTGACCCCGGCGAACACGTCGTTGTAGTCCCAGATGACCCGGGCGCGGTAACCCCAGGAAGTGCTGGTGGTGTAACCGTCGTTTTCGCACTTGCGGTTCAGGTTGGTGGTCGAAGCCCCGGCACCTGCGCCAGCGATGGTGCTGGTATTGAGCGCCTGGCAGGTATCGGCGCCGCCGGTGGCTGGCAGCGGGCCTGGGCCGAATACCGGGTCACGGCCGTAACGGGTTTCGTGCGCGTTCTCCAGGCCACCCACGTGGGTGACACCCACTTCACCCACTACGGTCATGCGGCTGGCACCCATCACCTGGTCGAAGAAGTGCGTCAGGGTGGTCTGGAACTGGGTAACTTCCTTGCGGCGGTAGCCGTGCAGGTCTTCCCCTGGGGTACCGGTGAGCAGCGAGGCGTTGCTCAGTGCGCCGCCAATCGGGCGTACGCCAGCGAACAGGATGTCGGTGGTGTTCAACTGCACCGGGGCATTGGGCCGGTAGCTGATTTCACCGCTCCACGCGGTGCCGGTGGGCAGCGTGGTGGAGAAGCTCAGGCCATACAGGCGAATGTCCTCGGGGTACTCGACGAAATACTTCGAGTTGCCCGCCACGATCAATGGCGCCAATGCACGCAACTGCGCTGGCAGCTGGCTCAGGCCGGCAAACACCGACGGCGAGGCGCCTGTGGCGCTGAAGATCGGCGCACGGCTGTGGTAGTTCATGAAGTAGGCGCCGAACTCGGTGTCGAGCGGTTCGAACATGTAGCGCATGGCCACCCCGAACTGGCCGCTGTCACGGGCGTCGCGGTCGGCGCCACGGGCCACCATCACACCTTCTTCGTTGATGTTCACGCCACGGGTCGCGAGGAACTGCTGGGCCGCTGCCGGCACTGTGCGGCTGCTGTTGAGCACGCGCAGGTTGTCGGTGCAGCCGTCGGCGATGATGTCGGGTTGCGAGAAGAAGGTGCCGCAGTTGTCGACGACAGTCTGGTCCCACTCGACCTGGTAGAAGGCTTCGGCCGACAGGTTGTCGGTCAGGCTCTGCGAGATGTAGAACATGTTGACCGGGATCAGGCCTTCCTTGATCTCGGCGCCAGGGCGGCGGAAGGCGGCGACGTCGATCGGGTTGATCGAGTTGATGCCACCACCGATGAAGGTGCTTTCGCCCCAGCTCACCACCTGCTTGCCGAAGCGCACCGAACCGGGCTGATCGCCGATCGAGTAGTTGTGGTACACGAACGCATCGAGCAACTGGGCGCCGGAAGACTTGGCGCCTTCCTTGCGGCCGGAGTCGCTGATGTCCTTGAACTCGCGGCTCTCATCCTTCAGTTCGAAGTCGTACCAGTACTTGCCTCGCACGAAGACGCCGGTGTCGCCGTACTTCAGTTCGAGGTCATGGATGCCCTTGAAGATTTTCGAGAAGGTTTCACCCTTCTTGAAGTTGAGGTGGCCATCGTCAGAGGTTTGCGACAGGCCCTTGCCGCCATTGTTGACCCCGATCAGGTTCTTGTTCGGGTTGGCGGTCGACCAGCTGGCGCCGACAGAGAGCGACGAGTCGAACTGACCTTCGATTTCCCCGATGTTGAAACTGACTGCGAAAGCAGGGCTTGCGAGCGTGGAAGCAAGGCTGACGGCCAAGGGCAGCTTGGCCCGACGCCAGAACGGGTTTGCAGATGTCATCGACGCTACTCCATGTACTTTTTTGTTATGGCAGTGAGTCCTTTCAAGAACGGCCCGAGCGACCGGTATGCAGGCTTTCGCCTGCAGCGACACGTGTTGCGCGTGTCGCCCTCCCCCATTCCTGAAAATCCCCTGGCCCCGACTATAGCCAGCAGACTTGGGTGCTTGATCCCTCTAAAGTGTGATTTGCACACTAGCCGCCAATTCGCCCCCGCGTGGTTGCGGGTTGCGCGCTGGCAAGGCAGAAGCATGGCGCATTTTTTTCGTTTGGCAAGGCGCGGGCCGCTCTGGCCTGCGGGTCATGTTCCGAGGTACATGACCCGCAGCGCGGTTACAGCGTGGAAAGGAACGCGCTGTTGCTGGCTTGCCACTGCACGATGTCCTGGCGGATACGCTTTTTGTCGAGTTTTCCTACGCTGGTCTTGGGAATTTCTGTAACAACGGCAATCTGGCTGGGAATCGCCCACTTGTTGATGTGGCCTTCCTCGACAAACGGCTTGAGGTGTTCCTTCAACGCCTTGGCATCGACAGCCTCCCCCTCGCGCACCACCAGCAGGGCAAACGGGCGCTCGCCCCACTGCGGGTCGGCAACGCCCACCACCGCCACTTCGCGCACGGCAGGGTGACGGCTGATCAGGTCCTCGAGGTCGAGCGACGAGATCCACTCGCCGCCGGTCTTGATCACATCCTTGATGCGGTCGCGGATATCGATGTAGCCCATGCCATCGAGGGTGGCGACGTCACCGGTGTGCAACCAGCCGCCTTGCCACAGTTCCTCGCTTTTTTCCGCTTCCTTGAAATAGCCCATGGTCAGCCAGGGCGCGCGCAGCACCAGCTCGCCCTGTGTCTCGCCGTCGGCCGGGAGGAAATTACCGTCGCCGTCGACGATCGCCGCTTCCACCAGTGGTACCGGCACCCCGGCCTTGATGCGGTAGGTAACGCGCTCGTCTTCGCTGCCGGCCTGCAACTCATCGTTAAGGTGTGCGGCGGAGATCAGCGGGCAGGTTTCGGACATGCCGTACGCCGCCGTCAGCTGAATGCCCCGCGCCAGCGCAGCCTGGTAAAGCGAGCGGTTCAGCGCGCTGCCGCCGATGATGATCTTCCAGCCGCCGAAGTCCTGGCCCTGTGAGCTTGGGCAGTTGAGCAGCATCTGCAGGATGGTCGGCACGCAGTGCGAGAAGGTGACCTTCTCTTCGCGCCACAGCTTGACCAGCATCTCTGGCTCGTAGCGCCCCGGGTACACCTGCTTCATGCCGAGCATGGTGGCCGCGTACGGGATGCCCCAGGCATGCACATGGAACATGGGCGTGATGGGCATGTACACGTCGTTGCTGCCGAGCAGGCGCACGCTGTCGATGCTGCCCGTCACCGAAGCCTCGGCCAGGGTGTGCAACACCAGTTGGCGATGGGTGAAGTAGACGCCCTTGGGGTTGCCGGTGGTGCCGGTGGTGTAGAAGGTCGTGGCGACCGAATTCTCGTCGAAGTCGGGGAAATCGTAGTGCGGGCTGGCCGCTGCCAGCAGTTGCTCGTACTCGCCGACCAGGTTCGGCAGCTCGGCGGTCTTGTCCGGGCCATCGGTCAGCAGCAAGGTCTTGTCGACCGTGGTCAGCTGCCCGGCAATGCCCTGGTACAGGCCGACGAAGTCACTGTTGACCAGCACGACGCGGTCATCGGCGTGGTTCATGGTGTAGAGGATCTGTTCCGGCGACAGGCGCACGTTGATGGTGTGCACCACCGCGCCGATCATCGGGATGGCGAACATGCATTCCAGGTAGCGGTGGCTGTCCCAATCCATCACTGCCACGGTGTCACCGGCCTTGACCCCGGCCTCGGTCAGCACGTTGGCCAGGCGGGCGATGCGCTCGTTGAGCTGTGGATAGGTCAGCCGCAACTGGTCGCGATAGACGATCTCGCGGGTCTTTTCATACCGGCTGCCGGACATGAGCAGGCGTTTGATCAACAGCGGGTATTCATAGGCGCCCTCGGCGGGCTTGATGATGCGGGTCTGCAACATGGGTATCCCTTATCTGGAAAGCGGGCCGAACAAGTCTGGGATCTACTGTAGTTCGCCTATGTGACGGTCAAATCAGCCGAAGGAATGATTTGGCTGCGCAAGGTATGAGTGGCATTGTTCGGGTGACGGACCATCCCTGCCCTGCCAACGGAGCCCTACTGATGCCCAGCCCGCGTCGCGCCGTGTTTCTCGATCACCAATCCCTGGACCTTGGTGACCTGGACCTTTCCCCGCTGCAAAGCCAGTTCGATGAGTTCGAACTGTTCGACGCCACCCGCCCGGACCAGGTGGCCCAGCGCCTGCAGGGCGCCGTGGCGGTGGTCAGCAACAAGGTCATGCTCGACGCCGAGGCCCTGGCGGCCAACCCGCAGCTCAAGCTGATCCTGGTGGCCGCCACCGGCACCAACAACGTCGACCTGGCAGCGGCCCGCGCCCAGGGCATCACAGTGTGCAACTGCCAGGGCTACGGCACGCCCTCGGTGGCCCAGCACACCATCGCCCTGCTGCTGGCGTTGGCCACGCGCCTGTGCGACTACAACCAGGCGGTGGCCGACGGCCAATGGGCCAAGGCCAGCCAGTTCTGCCTGCTGGACTTTCCCATCGTCGAACTGGAGGGCAAGACCCTCGGCCTGCTCGGCCATGGCGAACTGGGCGGCGCGGTGGCCCGGCTTGCCGAAGCCTTCGGCATGCGCGTGCTGAGCGGGCAGATCCCGGGGCGCCCGGCACGCGACGATCGCCTGCCGCTGGAAGACCTGCTGCCGCAGGTCGACGCCCTGACCTTGCACTGCCCGCTCAACGAGCATACCCGGCACATGATCGGCGCCCGTGAACTGGCGCTGCTCAAGCCGGGGGCACTGGTAGTCAACACCGCCCGTGGTGGCCTGATCGACGAACAAGCCTTGGCCGACACCTTGCGCAATGGCCACCTGGGCGGCGCTGCCACCGACGTGCTCAGCGTCGAACCGCCGGTCCACGGCAACCCGCTGCTGGCCGGGGATATCCCGCGCCTGATCGTCACCCCGCACAGCGCCTGGGGCGCCGTGGAGTCGCGCCAGCGCATCGTCGGTCAACTCAGCGAGAACGCGCAGGCCTTCTTCGCCGGCCAGCCACGCCGCGTGGTCAGCTGAGCACACAAGCCGGCTCTGCTACACTGCGCCACTTTTTTCAGGAGGCGCCGTCCATGGACCCGCGCAGTGAAGTATTGCTCCGCCAGGCGGACCTGTTCCAGGGTCCGCTGCTGCTCGCCGGCGCGCCGGCTGACGACCTGCTCGGCCAGTTGCCCAACGCCCATGGCTGGACCTGGCATGCCGGCGACCAGGCCATGCTCGATGGCCGTTTTGCCGGGCGTAGCCATTACGGCGTCGAAGTGCCGCCGGTAGCCTTCGAATCGGCGGTGTTGTTCCTGCCCAAGTCGCGCGAACTGGCGGCCTACCTGCTCAACGCGCTGGCCTCGCGCCTGGCCGGCCGCGCACTGTACCTGGTGGGCGAAAAACGCGGCGGCATCGAGGGTGCAGCGAAGCAGCTGCAAGCCTTCGGCAAGCCACGCAAGCTGGACAGCGCCCGGCACTGCCAGCTGTGGCAGGTCACCGTGGACAACGCGCCCGAAGCCAAGGCGCTGGAAAGCCTGGCCGAGCGCTTCGAGCTTGAACTGGACGACGGCCCGCTGCAGGTGGTCAGCCTGCCCGGCGTATTCAGCCATGGCCGCCTCGACAGGGGCACGGCGCTGCTGCTCAAGCACCTGGACAACTTGCCGGTGGGCCATGTGCTGGACTTCGGCTGCGGGGCCGGGGTGCTTGGCGCCACGGTCAAGCGCCGTTATCCACAGAGCCAGGTCACCCTGCTGGACGTGGACGCCTTCGCCGTGGCCGCCAGCCGTCTCACCCTGGCAGCCAACAACCTTGTAGGAGAAGTCATCAGTGGTGACGGGATTGATGCCGCGCCCGGCGACCTGAGCCTTATCCTGAGCAACCCGCCGTTCCACACCGGGGTGCACACGAACTATCAGGCATCGGAAAACCTGCTGAAAAAATCAGGGCAACATCTGCGAAAAGGCGGCGAAATGCGCTTGGTCGCCAACAGTTTCCTGCGCTATCAACCGCTGATAGAAGGCGCGTTGGGCAACTGCAAGACCTGCGCCGAAGCCGACGGTTTTCGGATATACAGGGCAACACGCGGTTAAAAACAGGGCTTGCCGAAACCGTTTCGGCTAGGCAGAATCCGCTCCGTCCTAGGGGAGTAGTCTCCCGCAAGCGCCCTGCTTGCCCGGCACGCGTCAACATACTTGGCCCACAGGCCATGGCGCGTGCGACCCAGCTCTGATGAGCAAGATCCGCACAGACGGATCCAGGGTTTGACAAGACCTATGACACGCACACCTTACCCGGGGCGGGAAGGCTGTACGTGTCATAGCCGTGTCGACCCGCCCCCGTAGGAAACCTGATGCTGGAATCTTTGCTGGTCCCCACTGCGATCGTCGCCCTGGCCGAAATCGGCGACAAGACGCAATTGCTCGCACTCATCCTTGCCGCGCGCTTCCGCAAACCCTGGCCGATCATCGCCGGTATCATTGCCGCCACCTTGGCCAACCATGCCGCCGCAGGTGCCGTGGGTGCCTGGGTCAGCGGGTTCTTCAGCGAAACCACGCTGCACTGGATCCTTGCCGCGAGCTTTACCGCCACGGCCCTGTGGACACTCGTGCCGGACAAAATGGATGACGACGAGAACCCTGCCCGCCGCTTCGGCCCGTTCCTTACCACGCTGATCGCGTTCTTCCTGGCCGAGATCGGTGACAAGACCCAGGTGGCCACGGTGATGCTGGCTGCCCAGTACCCGCACCTGATCATGGTCATCATCGGCACCACATTGGGCATGCTGATTGCCAACGTGCCAGTGGTGCTGGCGGGTAACTTTGCTGCAGAGAAGCTGCCGCTGACGCTGATTCGCCGGCTGGCGGCGACCGCGTTCGTCGTGCTGGCGATCGTCGCCGTCTACTCGGCGATGAAGACCAGTGGTTGGGTGGGGTAACGTTCGAAGCTGGGGCTGCTGTGCAGCGCTATCGCGTCACAAGGCCGCGCCTACAGAACAGCGCGGACCTTGCAGGGGCGGCCCCTCGGCAGCTCGAATTACTTCTTGGCCGCTTCGTACAACGGCATCACTTTCGGAATCGCCGCCTGCAACGAAGCGATCCGGCTATCAGACGCCGGGTGAGTGCTCATGAACTCGGGCGGGGCGCCCTCCGAAGCCTTGCTCATCTTGTTCCACAAGGTGATCGCGGCATTCGGGTCGTACCCGGCCCGTGCCGACAGCTCCAGGCCGATCAGGTCGGCTTCGTTCTCGTTGGCACGGCTGTTGGGCAGGGTCATGGCGTAGTTCACCACCTGGTCTGCCAGGGCGATGCTGTTCTGGCCCAGGCCAAACAACGCACCCGCGCCCTGCCGGGCCATTTCCACGCCATAGGCCTTGGACATGGCTTCACGGCTGTGCTCACGCAAGGCGTGGGCGATTTCGTGCCCGACCACCGCGGCGATCTCGGCATCGGTGAGCTTGAGCTGATCGATCAGGCCGGTGTAGACGATGATCTTGCCGCCCGGGCCGCAGTTGGCGTTGAGCTCATCGCTCTTGATCACGTTGACTTCCCACTGCCACTGCGCGGCATCAGGGCGGAACTTCGGCGCCTGGGCGATCAGCCGGTTGGCGATGGCCTGCACCCGTTTGGCATCGGCGCTGGACTTGTCCAGCACGCCTTTGGTCGAGGCTTCGCCAAGGGTCTGCTGGTACGACTGGGCGTACATCTGGTTGACCTCATCGGTCGAGAGCATGCTGAACATGTACTGCTTGCGCTCGACGCCTACAGCACCGCCGCTGGTGGTATTCACCGCCTGGCAGCCAGCCAGCAGGATGCCAGCACTCAACAGGCTGACGACAAAAGACTTACGCATGAAAACACTCCCTTTTTACATGCGGCGTATCCTAGGCCGAGTCGTCCACGGCTGCCATAGCCGCAGGTAAGATTTCTTCGCCTACGCGAGCCCTATCGCGGGCTTGCCCACGAAGAGGCCGGTGAAGGCCACGATCAGGCCGGCGTCAGGCACTCCGGCGCATCCAGCTTCGGATCGTTGACGAAATTCGCCAACGCCCGCTCCCGCAGCGTTGCCGGCGGGCTGGCCAGCAGTTCATGCAAACGCGGCAGCGGTGTTTCAGGGTCCAGCCAGGCGGCCTGCCCCTCCTTGTCCAGAATCAACGGCCGCCGCTGGTTCATGGCCGCCTGGGTCACCACCGCGCAGCTCAACCACACCTGGTCCTGCACCGGGTAAGCCTCCCAGATCGCCGCAAAATACAGCGACGAGCCCTCACCGGGCGTCAGCCAGTACGGCCGCTTGCGCACCGTGCCGCGCCACTCGTAAAAGCCGTTGGCCGGCATCAGGCAACGCCGCAGGCGCAGCGCTTCGCGAAACATGGGTTGCTCGGCCAGGGTTTCGGCACGGGCATGGGCTGGGGTGCGAGACAGGTCGGTAAGCCAGGCGGGGGTCAGCCCCCAGCGCGCCTTGGCCAGTTGCAACTGGCCGTCGACCTGGCGCTCGATCAGCACCGAAGCGGCGGGCGAGATATTCCATTGCGCCGGCTGGCCGGCAGGAAAACCTGGCAGGCTTGCCAGCTCCTGGGGCCAGCGAAACAGGGCGTAGCGTCCACACATGGGCGAATTCAGAACCTAGCAGATCAAGGTACCGGGATAACTCTCCGGTTCGTCGCCGGCAAGCGGCTGGGCACCATTGTACGCATCGATCAGTTGCCGTGCGTAACCGGCCTGCTCATCGGGCACCGCCAGGCCGAGCAAGCCTTGCACCGGTAGCTCGCCGACGGCGCCGATCAGGTCGCGGCCGACCAGGTGCACCTCGACCCCCTCGCTGGCCAACATGCCCACCAGCATTTCGGCCTCCAGCAGGTTTTCCGGTTCGTAGATTCGTCGCATCAGTCGTTCTCACCGTAGACATCGAGCATCCATTCGTCGCCGTGAACCTGCAGCACGAAGCGAATCGGCTTGCAGCACACCTGGCAATCCTCGATGTACTCCTGATCGCCACCGGAAAGATCCACCGTGGTCTCGACTTCCTCGCCACAATAAGGGCAATCGTAGAACGCAGTTTCCAGCATCGCGGCCTCCGGGGTGACTTGTGCGTATAATTGCCGGTCTGTTTACAGGGCCTGCGTGTGTCCGAGCCGTTTTTCGGACCCCGTCCCTACCTATTACCCTAGCCGTTTCCAACAAGAGAGCATGATGGGCGAATTCGATGCCATCCGACCGTACGACGATGCTGAGGTCCCTGCCGTTCTGGCACGCCTGCTCAGCGACCCGGCATTCCTCGATATCCTCACCCACTTCCGCTTCCCGCGCGCCGCTGGCGCTTTCGGCTGGCTGCTCAAGCCGCTGATCGCCCGCCGCCTGCGCCAGGAGTTTGCTGGGGTCACCTGCGTTTCCACCTTGCAGGACAAGGTCGAATACTACGTCGACCAGACCATCGAGCGCGCCACGGACGGCGTCACCTACACCGGCGTCGAACAGCTCAAGTCCGGTACTGCCTATCTGTTCCTGGCCAACCACCGTGACATCGTCATGGACCCGGCCTTCGTCAATTACGCGGTGTACCACGCCGGCCTGCCGACACCGCGCATCGCGATCGGCGACAACCTGCTGCAAAAGCCGTTCGTCAGCGACATGATGCGCCTGAACAAGAGCTTTATCGTCCACCGTTCGCTGAGCGGCCGTCGCGAAAAGCTCGCGGCCTATCAGCTGCTCTCGGCCTACATCAATCACTCCATCCGCAACGACAGCGCCTCGATCTGGATCGCCCAGGCCGAAGGCCGCGCCAAGGATGGTGACGACCGCACCGACTCGGCCATCCTCAAGATGTTCCACATGAGCCGCAAGGACGAGCCGTTCGGCGCAGTGATCCAGAGCCTGAACCTGACACCGGTGTCGATCAGCTACGAGTACGACCCCTGCGACCAGGCCAAGGCGCGCGAGCTGTATATCCGCGCCACCACCGGCACTTACCAGAAGGCGCCGGGCGAGGACGACAACAGCATTGCCAAGGGCATCACCGGCTACAAGGGCCGTGTGCACATCAACTTCGCGCCGCCGGTGACCGAGTTCTACGAGGATACCAAGCAGCTGGCGCAGGAAATCGACCGGCAGATCCTCGGTGGCTACCGGCTGTTCCCGGTGCACTACCTGGCCTATGCGATGTGGGGCGAGAAGGACGAGGCACTGCAGGTGCCGAGCGCCGAACAGGTGTTCCCGGCCGAAGAGCTGGCCAAGGCCAAGGAAGAGTGGCAGCGCCGCCTGGACGCGTGCCCACAAGAGCAGCGGCCGTATCTGGTCTTGCAGTACGCAACGCCAGTGCGCAACCAGTATCAGGTCAAGCTGCAGGCGCCGGTTGCCTGACCGTGGGGCTGCTGTGCAGCCCTTTCGCCGGCAAGCCGGCTCCCACAATGCCCGCGCTATCCTTGAGCGCGCCGCTGTACCTGTGGGGCCGGCTTGCCGGCCAATGGCCGCAAAGCGGCCCGGAAGCATCAGACCCAGGTACTGAACCAGGACAGCAGCAAGGCCATGGCCAGGCAGGAAAAACCGAGGATGTAGTAGTAGCGCGGCACGCGCTGGTCGAATGCATCCACCACCCCTTCATCCATCGCCAGGCTCTCCCGACTGATGGCCTCGCGGCGCCGTGCATTCTGTAGCAGCAGCCCGCCAGGGCAGGTCATCAGCAGCGCCAGCAGGTTGATCAGCTTGGTCGGGTGGGCGGCCAGAAACCCCCAGAACACTTGCAAGGACATTACACAACCTCGGTTTGAACGACGGCGAAGGCCGGCATTCTACCGAAGCGCAACCTTGGCGCCCGGGTTTGGCGACAAAGTGTCACTTAATTTCATCTGTCACATGCTCGTCATCAGAACAGGCCACCCTGTCGGCCTTTTCCCGATCCGGAGCGCGTTCATGCTGCACGCCGAAAACCAGGACCGCCTCTATTTCGTTGCCCAGAGCGATGAGCAGCAGGCGCTGATCGATGGTTTTGCCATCAACGTCCAGGACCGTCAGTGGCTGGTTTACTGCGCGCTGGGGGGGCATGTGCATGAGCACCTGCCAGAGGTGGACATGCTGACTGGCGTCAGCCTGCTGGATTTTCATATCGAAGCAGCGTAAGACCGCACAGGCCATAAAAAACCCGCTACCTGGTAACAGGCAGCGGGTTTCTTCTGACCCGGCGAGAGGCTTATTCGCCCAGCACTTGCCCGATGGTCGGGTCCTTGAACAGGCGGGTCAACGCATCGCTGAGTACGTCACCCACCAGTTTGGTGTTGGTTTCCTGGTTCGGCGCCATGCCGAAGCGTTGGTCCAGGGAGGCGCCGTAACGGCCGCTGTAACGGCGGTTGGCGTTCGACACATCGGCACGGAAGGTGGCGCCGATGGTGGCTTCGGTCACGTACATGTTGTCTTTCGGCGACTGGTACTTGAGCTCTGCCAGGGTCACGGTCAACTGTGGCGCATTGTAGGCATTGGGCGTAGGCGTGAAGCCCAGCAGGCGCACGGCGGCCTCGGCCTGAGCCTGCAGCTTGGGCACGACGTCATTGCCATTGACGCTGATGGTGCTGGTCTCGGGGTACATGCCACCGCGCGTACCGAGGGACTGCGAAGCCCGACCGTCGACGACCTTCACCACCACCGGCTGGCCATGGCCGACCGCAGCGAGCTGGGCGTTGAGCTTGGGTTGCGGGCTGAGTTGTTGCGGGCTGTGGGCACAACCGACCAGGCTGAGGCTGGCCACGGCCAGCACACCGAACAACAGACGTTGCAACATGCGCGTTTCTCCAGAAAATGCGGCAAAGGCCCACAGTATACCTAGCGGCGAGCTACTAGCGGCAAGCTACAAGTAAAAGCGGATCGCGCTGGGCCGGCTTTTATCTTGCCGCTTGCAGCTTGCAGCTTGGCCGCTGTTGTCATAATCGTTTCATGGCCGCACCGTTAAGCTTGGCACAAGCCCAAACGCACAGGACTGACGATCATGGCCTCGCTCTGGACCCTGCTCTTCCAACGCCCGCGCCACACCACCTATGCCCGCCTCGACAGCGACGGCAACTGCCTGGCCTTCAAGCAATGCCGCCAGCCGCCAAGCGGCAGCAACTGGGTCCAGGTCGAGGAAATACAGCTCACCTGGCTGGGCCGCCCACTGCCCGCCAACGCCCGGGTTTGCGCTGACGCAAGCCGCCATTGGCAGCGACGCACCCTGCCAGCCTGACAAACGCTGCAATAAAAAGCACGAATAACGACCTTTCTGCCCGCGACATCGTTATAATCTCCCCCCGATTATAAGGACGTCTCCTGATCGGGCCCCGCACTCGCCGTTTGACCCCGGCACCTTCACCGCTTCGCCCACAGAGAGCCTTCCACTCAGGTCTTGCATCGGCTGTCGTGCCTGCTTTTCCGGCCCTTCGCACTGCATGAACCTGTGGGTTGCCATCGCGCAGTCCCCTTTTGAGGTTCACGTCTCCAAAAGAGCGTGAAAAAACGGTTTTTCACAACTTCACGAGAGTGTGGCGAGCAAATGAACAGTCTGGCATGTGCAAAAGCAGCTGATGTGTCCCTTACAGCCCTGAACAGGCGGCTGAAGCGCTCATTTCACATGGGCATCTGAGGTCGCTCCATAGCGCACGCACGACACCTTGACCATAAGTCGAATTGCCGCACCTGTGGCAAACGGCGTTCAATAGCTGAACCCGAAGACTGATTGGCGGTGTCCGCGGAAGTTGCAAGAACTGCGAAGAGTCGGACATGGCGATCCCGGCACCCTGGGGTCCTGTGCTGTCAATTAGGTAGCTGTAGATTGTGGAGACGCGTTAAATGGCGCAGAACGAATCGGTTGATGTAGTACTGGTAGGCGCGGGCATCATGAGTGCCACCCTGGCCGTACTGCTCAAGGAGCTCGACCCGACCCTGAAGCTTGAGGTCGTCGAGGCGATGGACTCCGGGGCCGCGGAAAGCTCCAACCCCTGGAACAACGCAGGCACCGGCCACGCTGGCCTGTGCGAGCTGAACTACACGCCGCAGGCCGCCGATGGCAGCATCGACATCAAGAAGGCCGTGCACATCAACACCCAGTTCGAGGTCTCGCGCCAGTTCTGGGCTTACCTGAGCAAGAAAGGCAATTTCGGCTCGGCCCGTGCCTTCATCAACCCTGTCCCGCACCTGAGCTATGTCGAAGGTGACAAGGGTGTGGCTTTCCTCAAGAAGCGTTTCGAGCTGCTCAAGCAGCACCATGCCTTCGCCGAGATGGAATACACCGAAGACAAGGCCGTGATGAATGACTGGATGCCGCTGATGATGCCCGGCCGCCCGGCCGACCAGCACATCGCCGCCACCCGCGTGACGAAAGGCACCGACGTCAATTTCGGGGCCTTGACCAACAAGCTGCTCAAGCTGCTGGGTGATTCGCCGGACGCACAGGTCAAGTACAGCAAGAAGGTCGTTGGCCTGCGCCGTAACGGCACTGGCTGGACCGTCAGCATCAAGGATGTCAACAGCGGCGGCAGCCGTGAAGTCGATGCCCGCTTCGTGTTCCTCGGCGCCGGTGGCGCGGCCCTGCCGCTGCTGCAAGCTTCCGGCATCCCGGAGAGCAAAGGCTTCGGCGGTTTCCCGGTCAGCGGCCAGTGGCTGCGTTGCGACAACCCGGAAATCGTCAAACAGCACCAGGCCAAGGTCTACAGCCAGGCCGCGGTCGGTGCACCGCCGATGTCGGTACCGCACCTGGATACCCGTGTGGTGGACGGCAAGACTTCGCTGCTGTTCGGCCCGTACGCCGGTTTCACCACCAAGTTCCTCAAGCACGGTTCGTTGATGGACTTGCCGCTGTCGGTGCGCATGGGCAACATCGGCCCGATGCTGGCCGTGGCCCGCGACAACATGGACCTGACCAAGTACCTGGTCAGCGAAGTGATGCAGTCGATGGAACAGCGCCTCGAATCGCTGCGCCGCTTCTACCCGCAGGCCAAGGCCGAAGACTGGCGCCTGGAAGTTGCAGGCCAGCGCGTGCAGATCATCAAGAAAGACCCGAAAAAAGGCGGCATCCTGCAGTTCGGTACCGAGCTGGTTTCGGCCCAGGACGGCAGCCTGGCGGCGCTGCTCGGCGCCTCCCCAGGTGCGTCGGTGACTGTCTCGATCATGCTCGAGCTGATCGAACGCTGCTTCCCCGAGCAGGCCAAAGGTGCCTGGGCTGCCAAGCTCAAGGAAATCTTCCCGGCTCGCGAGAAGACCCTGGCCACCGATGCGGCCCTGTACCACAAGATCAGCGCCGACAACGATGCAGCGCTGGACCTGGTGGAAGACAGCCCGGCCAAGCATTACGCCTGAACCGGCTGAAACGGAAAAACGCCCCTCGGGGCGTTTTTTTGTGCCTGCAGATTCTACCTGCAGAGCATCAGCCGCGAGCGTTGTCGATGATCTCGATGTACTCGGGCGCCGTGCGCTGGTCGGCGATCTGCTCGACGAAGGTCTTGCCATGCTCGTCCTTGCCATCGAGGTCGTAGCCCGCCTCGACGAAGAAGCCGACAAAACGCTCGAAGTCGTCCACACGCAGGCCACGGTAAGCCTTGACCAGCTTGTGCAGCGACGGCGAGGTCACGCCATCGGCCGGCTCGAACTGGAGGAACGACTTGATGTAGTCGTCGCTGATTTCGTCACCAATCACCTGCTTCTTGTCTTTACGCATTGCCGGCTCCAACTGGACCATCACGGGATTTCGAAGGCCGGCAGTGTACCCCCCACAGGCAACGGGCCTCAACGCGTACGTACGGTCCCGGTGTGCAAGTCGGCCCAGACATGGCCGTTGGCGTAGGTCAGAAACTGCACATAGACGGTCTCGTTGCGCAGCAGGTCCATGACCACACGGTAGTCGCTGCCCGGGTAGTTCAAGCTCAGCGTACGGGACTTCTCGTCATACACCGGTTTTTTCAGGCTCTTGTTGGCTTCGCCATCGAAGTTCAGCAGCACCTGGGCGATGGTCGCACCTTTGCTCAGCGGCTTGCCTTTGAGGCGAATCTGCAGGGAGGCCGTGATCGGTATCGGTTGCTGGTCAGACTGGCGCTGGGCGCCCACCACCACCGAATAGTCGGTTACCTGCAGCAGCTGCTGGCCGGTCGGCGCTTCCTGGCGCAGAGACTGGTCATCGGGCGGGAGAAACTGGCTGTGCAGCGGTGCCGCAGCGAGGGGCAGGCTGACCGCCAGCAGCAGGGGAAGAATCGCACGCATGTGAGGCTCCTTGGCATGAGGGAGCACTCTAGCATGCGCAGTGACGGCGGCTATCAATCGAACTGCGCGAGCATCCAGGCGTGATACTCGGCCATGCCCTCTGCACCTTCACGCGGCGCCCAAGGGGCATGCTCGCCCTCGACCAACTGCCGGTAGGGCCCGGCCTTGCACTCGAACAGAATACTGTCTGCTTCCAGCACCACCAGGGAATGGAAGATGCCCGGGGGCAGGTCCACGCCCAGGCAATCCCCACCGGCCTCGAGCACGCGCTTGTCGGTCACGACGCCCTGCTCATCGAACATCAACAGGCCCAGGCGGCCCTTGAGCGCCAGCAAGGTCTCGGCCTTGTCATCGCTCAGGTGCCTGTGCGGGGCAATGTAGGTGGAGGGCTGCAAGCCGACTGCCAGGCGGTGGCAAGGGTCTTCCATGGCGTGGAAATTGTGGTGATGACGACCACGCGCGGAGCCTGCGGCTTTTTGTGCCAGCCCAGCGAACAGCGATTGGTCGATGAATGCAGGCTGGCTCATGATCACAGTCCTTTTACGGCGAAGATGCCGTTCGCGTTGCGCCAGTAACCTTTATAGTCCATGCCGTAACCGAAGATATAGCGATCCACGCAAGGCAGGCCGACATAGCTGGCCTTCAGATCAGGGCTGGCCTTGCGGTCGTGGTCCTTGTCGATCAGCACGGCGGTGTGCACCGAGCGCGCACCGGCATGCTTGCAGAACTCGATGATGGCGCTGAGGGTGTGGCCCTCGTCGAGGATGTCGTCGACGATCAGCACGTCTCGGTCGATGAACGACACTTCCGGCTTGGCCTTCCAGAACAGCTCACCACCGCTGGTCTGGTTGCGGTAGCGCGTTGCGTGCAGATACGAGGCTTCCAGCGGGAACTGCAGGTGGGTCAGCAGTTTGCCAGCGAAGATCAGGCCGCCGTTCATCACACAGAACACCACCGGGTTCTTGTCGTGCAGGTCTTTGCAGATCTGCTCGCCGACCTTGGCAATGGCCGCTTCCACTTCGGCTTCGTTGTACAGGCAGTCTGCCTCGCGCATGACTTGACGGATGTGCTCGAGATCAGCGGACATGGCGCTCTCCGGGGGGATTTTGGAAAAGCGGGCAAAGGTACGCATCCGCTCGTCACAGATCAAGCATTTATGGACTAACGTGCAAAAGGACTACACGACAGCAAAGGCTGAATAGATTAATCTAGCGCGGTTTTTTTGCCCGCCTTTCGGAGCCCCCCTATGCCCACTCGTGAGATCCGCCACCCGCTGATCCGCCACAAGCTCGGCCTGATGCGCCGTGCTGACATCAGCACCAAGAATTTTCGCGAACTCGCCCAGGAAGTCGGCGCGCTACTGACCTACGAAGCTACCCAGGACCTGCCACTCGAAACCTACGAGATCGATGGCTGGTGTGGCAAGGTACAAGTTGAAAAAATCGCCGGCAAGAAGATCACCGTGGTACCTATCCTGCGCGCTGGCATCGGCATGCTCGATGGCGTGCTCAGCCTGATCCCGGGCGCCAAGGTCAGTGCCGTGGGCGTCGCCCGCAACGAGGAAACCCTCGAAGCACACACCTACCTGGAAAAGCTCGCGCCGGACATCAACCAGCGCCTGGCGCTGATCATCGACCCGATGCTGGCCACCGGCGCCTCGATGGTCGCGACCATCGACCTGCTGAAAAAAGCCGGCTGCAAGGAAATCCGCGCGATGGTACTGGTTGCAGCACCCGAAGGTATCGACGCGGTGGAACAAGCCCACCCGGACGTACAGATCTACACCGCCTCGATCGACCAACGCCTCAACGAACACGGCTACATCGTTCCAGGCCTTGGTGATGCCGGCGACAAGATCTTCGGCACCAAGCAGAAGGACGCCTGACCATGCAGGACGGCTTCAACGACCCGCTCTGGCGCCAGGTCGTTTCGGGCGCGCAGATGCTCTTCGTGGCATTTGGCGCGCTGGTGCTGATGCCGCTGATCACCGGCCTCGATCCGAACGTCGCGTTGTTCACCGCCGGCATCGGCACCTTGCTGTTCCAGCTGGTCACCGGCCGTCAGGTCCCGGTATTCCTGGCGTCCAGCTTCGCTTTCATTACCCCGATCATTCTCGCCAAGGGCCAGTTCGGGCTGGCCGAGACCATGGGCGGCGTGATGGCCGCAGGCTTCGTGTACACCTTCATGGGCCTTATGGTGAAAATCAAGGGCACCGGTTTCATCGACCGCATGCTGCCACCTGTGGTGATTGGCCCGGTGATCATTTCCATCGGCCTGGCCATGGCACCGATCGCTGCCAACATGGCCATGGGCAAAGGCGGTGACGGCGCCGCGCTGATGCCTTACAAGACCGCCATGCTGATTTCGATGCCGGCGTTGTTGACCACGCTGATCGTCGCGGTCTTCGGCAAGGGCATCTTCCGCCTGGTGCCGATCATCTCGGGTGTGCTGGTAGGCTTTGCCCTGTCGTTCGCCTTTGGCGTGGTCGATACCGCCAAGATCGCCGCCGCACCGTGGCTGGAGATCCCCAACTTCACAGCGCCAGCATTCAACTGGCAGGCCATCCTGTTTATCGTCCCGGTTGCCTTGGCACCGGCGATCGAGCACATCGGCGGCGTGATTGCGGTAGGCAGCGTGACCGGCCGCGACTACCTGAAAAAGCCTGGCCTGCACCGCACCCTGCTGGGTGACGGCCTGGCCACCACTGCGGCTGGCCTGTTCGGCGGCCCGCCCAACACCACCTACGCCGAAGTGACCGGCGCAGTGATGCTGACCAAGAACTACAACCCGAAAATCATGACCTGGGCGGCGGTCTTTGCCATCACCCTGGCCTTCATCGGCAAGTTCGGCGCGCTGCTGCAGAGCATCCCGGTACCGGTGATGGGCGGCATCCTCTGCCTGCTGTTCGGCTCGATCGCGGCGGTGGGCATGAACACCATGATTCGCCACAAGATCGACCTGAGCGAAGCACGCAACCTGGTGATCGTGTCGGTAACCCTGGTGTTCGGTATTGGCGGCGTGCTGATCGGCAGCGGTGACGGCCCGGACGACTGGGGCCTGAAGGGTATTGCCCTGTGCGCCATCGTGGCCATTGCCCTGAACCTGATTCTGCCGGGCAATGATGGCTGGAAGCACAAGAAGCTGGATGATCAGCTGCCTTGAGGCGTGCCAAGCCATGAAACAAAGGGGCTGCATTGCAGCCCCCTCTTGTTTAGGCCTTCTCGCACATCCCAGCCAGCACCCTCACCCACTCCGGGTGATCATTCAGGCATGGCACCAGCACCAACTCCTCGCCCCCCGCCTCGATGAACTGCTCCTTGCCGCGGTCGCCGATCTCCTCCAGCGTCTCGATGCAATCGGCGACGAATGCCGGGCACATCACCAGCAGCTTCTTCACGCCCGCCTTGCCCAGCTCATCCAGGCGCGTCTCGGTGTAGGGCTCGATCCACTTGGCCCGCCCCAACCGCGACTGGAACGAAACCGACCACTTGCCGGCCGGGATGCCCATCTTCGCCGCAAACGCCTTGGCCGTGGCCAGGCATTGCCCGCGGTAACACACCGCACGCATCTCGGCACTGGCGTCCTTGCAGCAATCTGCCGCCTGGAAATCATGCGTGCCGGTTGGGTCGAGCTTCTTCAGGTGCCGCTCCGGCAAACCATGGAAGCTCAGCAACAGATGGTCATAGTCCTGCTGCAGATACGGCCGGGCACTGGCCACCAGGGCATCAATGTATTCCGGGTGATCGTAGAACGGTTGCAGCACGCGCAGCTCCAGCGGCAAGCCGCGCTCGGCGACGGTCTGGTTGGCCAGCGTCACCACTGTGGTCACCGTGCTGTCGGCGAACTGTGGATAAAGTGGCGCCAGGGTCACCTTGCGCACACCTTGGGCCGCCAGGCGCGCAAGCACGTCCGGTAGCGCCGGCTGGCCATAACGCATGGCAACCTCGACCGGGCCATGGGGCCAGTGCTCGACCATCGCGGCCTGCAGGCGGCGCGTGAGTACCACCAGCGGCGAACCTTCGTCCCACCAGATCGAGGCGTAGGCATGCGCCGACTGCTCCGGGCGCTTGATCAGGATCAGTGACACCAGCAAGCGTCGCACCGGCCATGGCAGGTCGATCACGTAAGGGTCCATCAGGAACTGGTTGAGGTAGCGGCGCACGTCGGCCACCGAGGTGGAGGCTGGTGAACCCAGGTTGACCAGCAGCAGGGCGTGATCGGTCATGCAGCGTCCTTTGTCAGAGGCGCCTGGACAGGTTGTCCAGGGCCGATTGCAGATCGTTGAAACGGAAGGTGAAACCCGCTGCCAGCAAGCGCACCGGGCGCGCCCGCTGGCCGCCGAGCAGCAGGGTCGAAAGCTCGCCCAGGCCGGCCTTGAGCAAAAGGCCTGGCATGGGTAACAGCGCGGGCCGATGCAGCGCCCGACCCAGGCGCCGGGCGAACTCGCGGTTGCGCACAGGCTCTGGCGCGCAGGCATTATAAGGACCGCTGGCATCCTTTTGCTGCATGAGAAAATCAATCAGGGCGGCCTGGTCGTCTATATGAACCCAGGGCATCCACTGCCGACCATTACCCAGCGGGCCACCCAGCCCAAGCTTAAAGGGCAGGCGCAGGCGCGACAAAAAGCCGCCATCACTGGCCAGTACCAAGCCGGTGCGCACCAGTACCACGCGCACGCCCAGCGCCTGTGCACGCAGCGCGGTTTCTTCCCAGGCAATGCACAGCTGGCTGGCGAAGTCCTCGCGCACCGGCGGCGACGCCTCCGTCAGCTCGCGCTCACCGCCGTCGCCATACCAGCCCACGGCAGACCCGGAAACCAACACCTCAGGGCGCTGTTCGCGACTGGCCAACCAAGCCAGCAGCTGTTCGGTCAGGGTGATGCGGCTGGCCCACAGCAGGTTGCGTCGGGCAGCAGTCCACGGCCGGTCAGCGATGGGCGCACCGGCCAGGTTGATGACTGCGTCCACTGGCTCATCGGGCGACAGATCCTCCAACTTGGCGATACCGCGCACGCCGCTGCCGCACAGGCGCGCAACCTGCTCGGGGCGTCGGCTCCATACGGTCAGGCGATGGCCCTGGCCTGACCAGTACTGGCAAAGATGCTGGCCGATCAAACCAGTACCGCCCGTCAGCAATATATGCATGGCTGTGTCCTCGCAGAGTCCGGCGATGGTCTATTTTTAACAACAAGGCACTTTTTTAACCAAACGCTCTCGGATGAATCATAGGCCAACCGGCTTTCTGAAGCGGAATAACCTTATACAAACTTTGTGCATTGTACAGGTTTGCCTGACAGCGTAGTCTGCGTATAGCAAGGTTCGAAGAGGCCATCATGACAGTACCTATTGCCATCATCGGTGCCGGTATCGCCGGACTTTCCGCCGCTCAGGCCCTGCAAAAGGCTGGGCAATCCGTTCATCTGTTCGACAAGGGCCACGGCAGTGGCGGGCGCATGGCCAGCAAACGCAGCGACGCCGGTGCGCTCGACCTTGGCGCCCAGTACTTCACTGCCCGCGACCGGCGTTTTGTCGAACAGGTGCAGCAGTGGGTCGCCGCTGGCTGGGCCGCACAATGGAAGCCGCAGCTGTACAACTACCGCAATGGCGAACTCACCCCCTCCCCTGACGAGCAAACCCGCTGGGTGGGCGTACCGCGCATGAGCGCCATTACCCGCGGCCTGCTCAAGGACGTCACGGTGAACTTCGGCTGCCGCATCGCCGAGGTGTTTCGTGGCAAGCAGTACTGGCACTTGCAAGACACCGAAGGCTGCAGCCATGGGCCGTTCAGCCGCGTGGTGATCGCAGTGCCTGCCCCGCAGGCCACGCCGTTGCTCGCTGCCACACCGAAACTCGCCGCCGTGGCGGCCGGCGTGGTGATGGAACCCACCTGGGCTGTCGCCCTGGGCTTCGCCACCGCGCTGGACACGCCGATGCAAGGCTGCTTCGTACAGGACAACCCGCTCGATTGGCTGGCGCGCAACCGCAGCAAGCCTGGCCGGGACGAGCACCTCGACACTTGGGTACTGCACGCCACGTCCGAGTGGAGCAAGCAGC
The DNA here is from genome assembly GCF_039672635.1 of Pseudomonas sp. P39-UII1. Taxonomy (NCBI): domain Bacteria; kingdom Pseudomonadati; phylum Pseudomonadota; class Gammaproteobacteria; order Pseudomonadales; family Pseudomonadaceae; genus Pseudomonas; species Pseudomonas sp. P39-UII1. Next base: position 74,966 of record NZ_JBDFPP010000014.1, on the reverse strand, counting down.
ATATCGACCTGGCCAAGGAAGAAGTGATCGAACAGCTGTGGGGCGAATTTGCCGAGCTGGTCGGCTGCGTGATTCCGGCACCCTCTTTCGCCCTGGCCCACCGTTGGTTGTATGCACGGCCCGCCGGCAATCACGAATGGGGCGCGCTGGCCGATGCCGACCAGGGCTTGTATGCGTGTGGCGACTGGTGCTTGTCCGGCCGAGTTGAAGGCGCCTGGCTCAGTGGCCAGGAGGCAGCACGACGGCTGCTGGAGCATCTCGATTAACGCGCGCTGCAAAGCTATACAAAAATACTAGTTTGCATAAGTTTGTGGCTGTGCTGGAATAACCTTGTACACGCATGCGTTCATGTACAAGTATTTCGGAGGCAGCCATGCACGACCCATCCGCCCACAGCAAGCCTCGCATCGCCATCAGCGCCTGCCTGACTGGCCACAGTGTGCGCTACAACGGTGGGCACAAAGCATCCGACTTGTGCCGTACGCAGCTCGAAGCGCATTTCGACTGGTCGCCAGTCTGCCCCGAAGTGGCCATCGGCCTGGGTATACCGCGCGATCCTATCCGCCTGGTAGGCGACCCACAAAACCCTTCGGTGGTCGGCACCCGTGACCCCGACATGGACGTGACCGGCCCGCTCGCCCTGTACGGCGAACGAATGGCCATGGAACTCGATGACATCTGTGGCTACATCTTCATGCAGAAGTCGCCCTCCTGCGGGCTGGAGCGGGTCAAGGTGTATCAGGAAAACGGCTACCCCGCCCTTCAAGGCGGCACAGGTGCCTACGCAGCAGCCTTCTGCGCACGTCGCCCCGACCTGCCGGTCGAAGAAGAAGGCCGTCTGCACGATCCGGTACTGCGCGAGAACTTCATCAGCCGCGTCTACGCCTATGCAGACTGGCAGCACCTGCTTGCCGACGGCTTGAGCCGCGGCGCACTGGTGCGCTTCCATTCGCGCTACAAATACTTGCTGATGGCCAACAACCCCCATGCCTATCGCCAGCTCGGCCGCCTGCTGGGCACCATGCGCCGAGAGGACGACCCGCAGGAGATCGGCCCGCGCTATTTCAGCCAGCTGATGCAGGCCCTGCGCCGCTGCGCCAGCCGTGGCACCCATGGCAACGTGCTGCAGCACCTCAGCGGCTATTTCAAAAGCGCACTGACGGATCAGGACAAGGCCGAGCTGCAGCACCTGATCGACCAGTACCAGCAAGGTGTGGTGCCGCTGGTGGTGCCGCTGACCCTGCTCAAACACTACCTGCGCAAATACCCTGACCCGTACCTGCAGCAGCAGGCCTACCTTCAGCCTCACCCCGACAGCCTGGGGCTGCGCAATGCCGTCTGACACGCCCCTGCCCATCGGTGAACTGGCGCGGCGCACGGGTGTGAACCCGGTGACCCTGCGTGCATGGGAGCGACGCTACGGCCTGCTCAAGCCGCAACGTACTGCCAAGGGTCACCGCCTGTATGGCAGCGATCAAGTCGAGCGGGTCGAGGCTATCCTCGCCTGGCTGGAGCGCGGTGCATCAGTTGGCCAGGTGCGCGAGTTGCTCGACAAACCAGCCGGCGTTGCCCCGCGCGGTGACTGGCAAACCCGTCAGCAACAGTTGATCGAGGCCATCGCCAACCTGTCTCAACGCGCCCTCGACCAGCAACTCAACCAGGCCATGGCGCTGTACCCGGCCATCACGCTTTGCGAGCAGCTGTTGCTGCCGTTGATGGACAGCCTGGCACAACGCTGGCGTAACTATTTCAACGCCCGGCTGGAACAGGTGTTCTTCCATACCTGGCTGCGCAGCAAGCTGGGGGCGCGGGTATACCACGACAATCAATCGCTGCAAGGGCCGCCCGTGCTGCTCGCACAAGACAGTGAGCACGCCTTCGACCCCAGCCTGTGGCTATGCGCCTGGCTGCTGAGCAACAACGGCATCCCCGTCGAAGTGCTCGAACAACCGGTCAGCGGCGTGGAACTGCAACGGGCCGTCACCGCCCTGCAACCTCGCGCACTGCTGTTGCACCTGGGCCCGCGCATCGATAGCCGGGCGTTGCTGCGCACGCTGCAAGGCGTGCCCGGGCCAAAACTGCTGGGCGGCGCCACGGTCTCCCTTCATCAAGCTCAACTGCAAGCCTTCGGCCTTCCCGACCTTGCCCTGTTCGATACCCCCCAGGCGGCATTGCGTGCGCTGCAAGGCAATGACCGCCCGCCTGTAGAGATGATTGCCCCATGCAACTGATCTGGCTGCGCAGCGACCTGCGCATTGACGACAACAGCGCCCTGAGCGCGGCCTGCGAGCGCGGCCCGACCGTGGCCTTATGGCTGGCCAGCCCAGGCCAGTGGCAGGCCCACGATGATGCCGCGTGCAAGGTCGACTTCTGGCTGCGCAACCTGCGCGACCTGCGCCAGTCGCTGGAAAAACTGCATGTTCCGCTGTTGATCCGCACCATCGACACCTGGGACGAGGCCGCGCCGGCGGTGCTCAAGGTATGCCGCCAGCACGCCATCGAAGCGGTGCACTGGAACGATGAATATGGCATCAACGAGAACAACCGTGACCAGGCCACCCGCACGTTGCTTGAAGCTTCCGGCATTCAGGCCCACAGCTACCTCGACCAGCTGCTGTTCCGCCCTGGCACAATCCTGACCCGCAGCGGCGACTACTTTCAGGTCTTCAGCCAGTTCAAGAAGGTCTGCCTGGAGCATTTGCACCGCAGCCTGCCATCGCAAGCCTCACGGGTAAAACGCCAGGCGCCGCTGGAGATTGCCAGCGACCCGATCCCCCAGCACATCGAAGGCTTCGACACACCACCGCGCACCCTCAGCCAGCACTGGCCTGCCGGCGAAGAAGAGGCGCAGGCCCGGCTCTCACGCTTTCTCGACGAGACGGTCGACGATTACCAGCATCTGCGAGACCTCCCGGCCAAACCCGGCACCAGCCAGCTGTCGGCCTACCTGGCAGCAGGGGTAATTTCGCCGCGCCAATGCCTGCACGCGGCCCTGGCCAGCAACCGCGGCGAGTTCGACAGTGGCAGCAGCGGCATCCAGACCTGGATCAACGAATTGCTCTGGCGTGAATTCTACAAACACATACTGACGGGTTATCCACAGGTGTCGCGCCACCGCGCTTTCCGCGCCCAGACCGAAGCCCTGCCCTGGCGCGATGCGCCAGCAGACCTCGAGGCCTGGGAACAGGGGCGCACCGGCTTCCCGATCATCGACGCGGCGATGCGCCAACTGCTGCACACAGGTTGGATGCATAACCGCCTGCGCATGATCGTTGCGATGTTCCTCAGCAAGAACCTGCTGATCGATTGGCGCAAGGGCGAACGGCATTTCATGCGCCACCTGATAGACGGTGATCTGGCCGCGAACAACGGCGGCTGGCAGTGGAGCGCCTCCACGGGCACCGACGCAGTGCCCTATTTCCGTATTTTCAACCCGGTTTCACAGTCGCAACGCTTCGACCCCCAGGGGGCGTTCATCCGCCACTGGTTACCCGAATTAAGCGGGGAAGATGAAAAAAACATCCATCAGCCCATGAAGGTTACGGACCTTTTGGTTAATAATTCGTATCACAGTCCTATAGTCGATCTCAGCAGTAGCCGTAAGCGTGCGCTCGAAGCCTTCAAAGGCCTGCCACGCCGGTCGGATCAGAGGGCAGCAAATTGAATCAATCGCGTATTTTCTGGGTTACGGGCGCCTCCAATGGACTGGGTTTGGCCCTGGTAACGCGTTTGCTCGAACAAGGGCACCGTGTTGCCGCAAGTGCCAAGGAAGGCGATGAACTCGGCGCATTGGCGGCGCGTTATGGCAGCAAGCTGTTGCGCCTGCCTTCGCAGCTGCATGAAGAAGACCAGGCGGCAAGCGCCTGCCAGCAGCTTTGTCATGCCTGGGGCTCACTGGACACCCTGATCATCAACGCAGGTACCAGTGAGTACTTGGCCGACAATTTGCCGCACAGCGAGCTGTTCGAGGCAATCGTCAGCAGCAACCAGCTGGCCGGCGAGCATTGCCTGGCCAAGGTCCAGCCGTTGCTGGCCAAGGGCGACGCACCGCAGGTAATGGCGATATTCAACCGCTATTCAGCGCTGCAGTTGTATGCGCCGACGCAAGTGACAGCGGGCTGGAACAACATGCCGCAGTGGCTACGCGAAGAGCGCCAGGCGTTGAAGGACAAGGGTATCGACCTGACCGTGGTGGCGCCGCAGTCGCTCAAGACACCGGTTACATCGGTGCAAGCTGTGCCGGATGCCTGGACACCTGAGAGTGCCGCTGAGGAGTTGCTGCAGCGCTTGCCGCTGCGCGAGCCGGAGCTGGTGCTGGAAGTGCTCGATGTCAGCAGTTTGTGGCCGTTGCCACGCTGAGTCCTGTATCGGCAGTAGCTGCCTCTTCGTGGGCTAACCCGCGAAAAGGCGGCTACGGAAGAATCAAAGCGCCATACGGTAATGCAGGCTGTAACTTTCAACCCCGTCGTTGGGTTGCTTGATCCCTGCGTTGGAATAGTGAATGGCCCGTACACCGATCTCATGCCCACCGGCAAAGCGCAGGCCAAAACCGATTCGGTCCTCGAACTGGAAAGAGGACCCCAGGTCATTGCTCTCAAGCTTGGTGCGTGAAAACGCAGCGACCCCGATGCCTGCCTCGATGTACGGCTTTACCGACTCCCCGGCAAACTCGTAAACGAACACCGGTGCAAACGACAGGCTGTGGTTGCTGGCCGTCTCGTCACCGTCCCAGTAGGTGTAGGCGCCGTCCCAGTAACCGGTCAAGCGACCGACACTGCTCTGCCACCAGCTCGCATCCCAGTTCGACTGCAGCCCCAAGCGGTAGACCATGGTCGAATCACCCGTCTGCCCTACGGATAACGACACATCGGCAGCCTGCGCCGCCGCGACTTGCCCCAAAACAAGAGCGGCAGCCGCCGCTAAGCCGAGCAGTTTGCTCATGAGAAACATCCTTCTTTCCAATGCTGTTGTAAGTGTTCGCCTAGGTCAGGCAAAAAATAGAAATCAGAAATGGGACGTTAGTTCAGCTGTTTTCACATTTTTTTTACAACTGAAAGGGTTGAACGGCGTCCGACTTATTCCACAGCACAGGAAGGATGTTTTTCAGCGATTGCGGATCGGCACTGGTCCAGAACGCGGCGGCGCGCGCTGGCCCATCGGCAAGCAGGTCGCGGGCGGCCAGCAAGCGCTGCAATTGCCGGGCTACCGCAGCGCCGGTATCGATGATCGCCACGTCGCTGGGCACCATCTCGGCCAGCAACGGGCGCAGGAAGGGGTAATGGGTGCAGCCCAGGATCAGCGTGTCGCAACCGGCTGCCAGCAAGGGTTGCACGTAAGTGATCAGCAACTGGCGCAATTGCGGGCTACCCAGGTCACCGGTCTCGATCAGCTCGACCAGCCCTGGGCAAGGCTGGGTCACCACGCGCACATCGTTGGCGAAGCGGTCGAGCAAGGCGGCGAACTTGGCGCTCTGCAAGGTGCCGGTGGTGGCCAGCACGCCGACCACACCGACGCGGGTGGCTGCAGCAGCCGGTTTTACCGCAGGCTCCATGCCCACCAGCGGCCAGTCGGGGTACAACTCGCGCAGGTCGGCAACCGCCGCCACCGTTGCCGTGTTGCACGCCAGGACCATTGCCTTGGCGCCTTGCGCCTGGAAAAACTCGGCGATGCGCCGGCAACGCTGGCGGATGTAGTCCGGGCTTTTTTCGCCATACGGCACGTGGCCGCAATCGGCAACATAGAGCAGCGACTCGTTGGGCAGCAAGCGCTGGATCTCGGCGAGCACCGACAAACCGCCGACCCCCGAGTCCATCACGCCGACCGGCGCCGAGCGCTCAGCCATCGCGCTTGCCACAGACGGCGCAAGCCGGGTCACGCTTGACCCGCAGCTCACGCAGGCGCGTGCCGAGGGCATCGATCAGCAGCAGGCGGCCCACCAGTGGCTCGCCAAAACCTGCCAGCAGCTTCAAGGCCTCCAACGCCTGCAGGCTGCCGACCAGCCCCACCAGCGGGCCAATCACGCCAGCTTCGCTACAGGTCAGTTCGGCTTCGCTGCCATGGCCGTACAGGCAGTGGTAGCAAGGGCTGGTGTCACGCCGAGGGTCGAACACCGACAGCTGCCCTTCCAGGCGTATCGCTGCGCCGCTGACCAGTGGCTTGCCATGCGCGAAACAGGCGGCGTTAACCGCCTCACGCGTGCCGAAGTTGTCCGAGCAGTCCAGCACCAGGTCAACGGCGGCAACAGCGGCGGCCAGGGAGTCCTCATCCAGCGCCTGGCGATGGGCGACCAGGGTGACTTCAGGGTTGATTGCCTCAAGCCGCTGCAGCGCCGAGTCCACCTTGCTCATGCCAACGCTACTGCTGTCATGGATGACCTGGCGTTGCAGGTTGGTCAGGTCGACGGTGTCGAAGTCGGCCAGGTGCAGCTCACCCACGCCGGCCGCAGCCAGGTAAAGCGCCACCGGCGAGCCCAGACCACCCAGGCCGACGATCAGCGCCTTGCTGTGCTTGAGCCGCAACTGGCCGTCGATGTCCACCTGCGCCAGCAGGATCTGCCGGCTGTAACGCAACAGTTCCTGATCGGTCAGCATGGCAGGCGCCCCAGGGAAATACGTTCATGGCCGCCAAGGTCCTTGCGGCTGGCGACATCGATAAAGCCTTGCGCCACCAGCAGTGTGCGCACTGCATCAGCCTGATCATAGCCATGTTCGAGCAACAGCCAGCCACCAGCCAGCAGATACTGCGGCGCCTCGCTGACGATCAGCCGCAGGTCATCCAGGCCATCGGCACCGGCTACCAGCGCACTGCTCGGTTCGAAGCGCACATCACCTTCGACCAGGTGCGGGTCTTGTGCGGCTATATACGGCGGGTTGCTGACGATCAGGTCGAAACGCTCACCGGCCAGGCTGCTGAACCAATGGCTGGCCAGCACCTTGACGTTCCCCAGGCCCAGGCGCTGGCGGTTGCGCTCGGCCAGGGCCACGGCCTCGTCCACCCGGTCTACCGCCGTGACCTGCCAGGCCGGGCAATCGCTGGCCAGGGCCAGGGCGATGGCACCCGTGCCGGTACCCAGGTCGAGTACCTTGGCGGGCGCGGCAGGCTGCAATTCAAGGGCTGTCTCGACCAACAGCTCGGTGTCCGGCCGCGGGATCAACGTGTGCGGCGCCACTTCCAGGTCGATTTTCCAGAAACCCTGTTGCCCAAGAATGTAGGCAACCGGCTCGCCGGCACGACGGCGCTGAAGGTAGCCGGCGTAGGCCTCGGCATCCTCGCTGCTGACGATGCGCTCGGGCCAGGTGTGCAGGTAGCTGCGTGACTTGCCAATGGCTGCGGCCAGCAGCAGTTCGGCGTCCAGGCGTTCGGTGGGCGAATCCGGCAACTGCGCGTTGCGCAGCAGGCTGGCAATGATGGTCATCAGTCCCCCAGGGCGGCCAGTTGATCGGCCTGGTATTCGGCCAGCAATGGTTCGATCACCGCGTCCACGCCACCGGCGAGGATGTCGTCGAGCGAATAAAGGGTCAGGTTGATGCGGTGATCGGTCACTCGCCCCTGTGGGTAGTTATAGGTGCGAATGCGCTCGGAACGGTCACCGGAGCCCACCAACAGCTTACGCTCACTGGCGATGGCATTCTGCGCGGCGCTGGTCTGCATGTCGTTGAGCTTGGCCGACAGCCAGGACATGGCGCGGGCACGGTTCTTGTGCTGCGAACGCTCTTCCTGGCACTCCACCACGATACCGGTGGGCAAGTGGGTGATGCGGATCGCCGAGTCGGTCTTGTTGACGTGCTGGCCGCCGGCACCCGAGGAGCGGTAGGTGTCCACGCGCAGGTCGGCAGGGTTGATTTCGATCGCCACCTGCTCGTCGGGCTCGGGAAGTACCGCCACGGTGCACGCCGAAGTGTGGATACGGCCCTGCGACTCGGTCTCCGGCACCCGCTGCACACGGTGCGCGCCAGACTCGAACTTGAGTTTGCCGTAAACACTGTCACCTTCGACGCGGGCGATGATCTCTTTGTAGCCGCCGTGCTCGCCTTCGTTCTCGGACAGAATCTCCAGGCGCCAGCCACGCCGTTCGGCGTAACGCGAATACATGCGGAACAGGTCGCCCGAGAAGATCGCCGCCTCATCGCCGCCGGTGCCTGCGCGGATTTCCAGGAACACGTTGCGCCCGTCGTTGGGGTCTTTGGGCAACAGCATGCGTTGCAGCTGCGACTCCAGGCCGACCAGCTGCTCCTTGGCTTCGCGCACCTCTTCGACAGCCATCTCGCGCATGTCGGGGTCGGAGTCCTTGAGCAGCGCCTGCGCGCCTTCGAGGTCATCCTGCACCTTGCGCCACTCTTTATAGGCGGCGATCACCGGCTCCACTTCGGCGTACTCGCGGGAATAGGCGCGGAAGCGGGTCTGGTCGGAAATGACTTCGGCATCACCGAGCAACGCGGTGAGTTCCTCGAAGCGGTCCTGGAGCGTGTCCAGTTTGTTCAGCAGCGACGCTTTCATTGCAAGGATTTGTCCGTCGAGCCCTCGTTGAGGGCAAAGAGTTCCTGGGCCATGGCCAGCGCATCGAGGCGGCCCTCGGCCGAGAGCTTTTTCAACTGCACGCTGGGCGCGTGCAGGAGTTTGTTGGTCAGCCCCCGGGCCAACTGGGCCAGCACATCTTCGGGGTTGCCGCCGTTGGCCAGCAGACGCTGGGCCTTTTGCAGTTCTTCGTCGCGCAGGCGCTCGCTTTGCTGGCGGTAGGCGCGCAGCACATCCACCGCGGCCAGTTCGCGCAGGCGCACCATGAAGTCCTCGGCGCCCACCGAAACCAGCTCCTCGGCCGCCTGAGCCGCACCCTGGCGGCTCTTGAGGTTTTCTGCGACCACTTCGTGCAGGTCATCGACGGTGTACAGATAAACGTCGTCGAGTTCACCCACCTCCGGCTCGATATCCCGCGGCACGGCGATATCGACCATGAAAATCGGCTTGTGCCGGCGCTGCTTCAGCGCGCTTTCCACAGCGCCCTTGCCTAGGATCGGCAATTGGCTGGCCGTGGAGCTGATGACGATGTCGCTGTGGGCCAGCTCCTGGGGGATGTCGGCCAGCAACACGGCATGCGCACCGAACTGCTCGGCCAGCAGGCTGGCGCGCTCCAGCGTGCGGTTGGCCACGACGATACGGCGCACGCCTTGCTCATGCAGGTGGCGGGCCACCAGGGTAATGGTTTCGCCAGCACCGATCAGCAGCGCCTGGCTGCGGCCAAGGTCGCTGAAGATCTGCCGCGCCAGGCTGACCGCGGCAAACGCCACCGACACCGGGTTCTCGCCAATCGCGGTGTCGGTGCGCACCTGCTTGGCCGCACTGAAGGTGGCCTGGAACAGCCGCCCGAGCAACGGGCCGACGGTGCCGGCTTCACGCGCCACGGCATAGGCCGACTTCATCTGGCCGAGGATCTGCGGCTCGCCCAGCACCAGCGAGTCCAGGCCCGAGGCCACCCGCATCATGTGCCGGACGGCGTCGTGCTCTTCGTGGATGTAGGCACTGGCGCGCAGTTCATCCAGGCTCAGGCGGTGATAGTCGGCCAGCCACTGCAGAACCGCCTCGGCGGACAGTTGGTCCTGCTCAATATAGAGCTCGCTACGGTTGCAGGTCGACAGGATCGCCGCTTCGCGGCTGGCGGTCAGTCGGCAGAGCTGCTGCAGGGCGTCCACCAGCTGCTCTGGGGTAAACGCCACGCGCTCGCGTACGTCTACCGAGGCAGTCTTATGGTTGATACCAAGTGCAAGAAAGGCCATGCAAGGTCGCTGGTTGTGACGGGAAGCCGATAATTGTCCTCTTTCGCAGGTTTCAGGACAACCACCGTTCGCTATTGAGCTGATAGCACCTGCTCGCTCGGCCTGCTTTCGCACGGGGAACACAGCCGGCAAGCACACCGGGGCACCCTGGGGGGGCCGGCTTGCCGGCGATGCTACAGCGCGATGATGGCACCGGCTTTGCCGGTGATCGCCGGCAAGCCGGCTCCCACAAAATCTGTGTCGGCCTAAGGAATATTTCCTACAAAATAAGGAGCGCAATGACAACTTTCGATACATTCATAGCGATTTATTCCACGAGTCTGTAGTCCGTTTCTGAAACACAGCCTTAGGTATTGCCCCCTCTCAATTCGACGGCTAGCCTTGCCCTACGCTAAGCGTGCGGCGTTGTTCGCTAAGCTGGATGAGCAGTTGAGCAAAATGGCAGCGTTTGGTGCCAGTTTGCGAAACAACGGGTCGATCAAAAGAACGCTTGGCATCTCCACGAAAAGCTATTTGCATGCAGGGGAAATTGCAGGGTATGCCGATAAGGTCGCAGGGGTTGGCAAGGCAGCGAACCTGATCAAGAAAGGCGCCTATATCGGCATTGCGTTGGAGGTCGCAAGCACAAGCTTATCAATCGAAAAAGCATGCGCAGAAGGGAGAGATGAAGAATGCAAAAGAGCTACCATCGTTGAGAGTGGTGCACTTGCAGATAGCGTGGGAGGAGGCCTGGTTGGCGCAATCGGTGGAAATCTCATTGTAATGGCAGCCTGTAGCGTGGTCTTAGGAATAGCATCAGGCGGGCCTGGAGCGATCGCGTGTGGGGTAGGGGGCGGAGCCTTGGGAGGAATCGTAGGCGGGAAACTCGGAAGTGAAGGAGGAGAATATTTGGGCGAAATTTTGTATGAGCGAGTGACAAAGTGACCACAACCCAACTTGCTTTAGGCGCAGCCTATGGCATTATTTTTACAGCGATTTTTATCTCACTACCTCTAACATTTTATTTATCACATCGTGATACCGAATATATAGAGTCCCTGCTACCCAGCTGCAAAATCATCAACGACAATAGAAAGCTATATTCTGAATTCGGCCTGACCGGCAAAATCATTCGATTTGGAGCGCTGTCTCTGATGTTAGTTTTCCCAGAGGCGTATGCACGCAGAGGCCTGATAAATTTTGACGAGGTTGATCGGCTACCCGAACGAATGAAAAAACGACTCTGCAGACTCGTCATCTTCAACCTCGCCTTATTTCTAGCATTACTGTTAACTCACGCGTGCCGATATCTCATTTGAATCTCGAGATCTGCCAAGCCGGCCCCGGTGTGTGCGTGGGTTTGGGAATTGCCACTGGAGGTTCGGGCGGAGTTTTTTGCGCAGTGGTCGGCGGAGCCATAGGAGGAAAATATGCCGGTGACTACGGCGAAGAGAAGGGTAAAGAATTCGGCGAGATTCTGTACCGAGAACGCCGGAGATGAGCATGATGGAGCCGGGAATAATAGGCTTCCTCATCATCACCCTCATGTCAATCGTCCTGATCGCGCAATGCTATATTGCCCATAAGCACACCGATTCTTTTGAGTCATCTTAGCCAACTGCAAATATATTGCTGACAACAAAAACATTTATCAACACGCAGGACTACTAGAAAAAATTATCCGTACAGGCTCCATCTCACTAGTACTGGCAATTCCTCAACTATTCATATGGCGAGGATTAGCTAAAGCACGTTCGCTATTGTCATCAATCAGCCCGGTATTGGACTATCGCCGGGGTATGCCCTTCCCGCGGGCGCCCTGCCCAGGTGCATGCCAACCCCGGCAAAACGGCCCGGCTCGAGCGAGACGTGAGCGCGGAGCACTCACGCGCCTCGCCGGCCCCTGCTAGACAGGCATAGCTCTCAGATCAAATGGAGTTGGGGCCAACCTTCAACGCCCTCAGGCTCAGCGCGCAACCTGCTCTTACATATTCAACCTGGGCAGTTACCGCATCTTTCACTACTGCTTCGCCAAGATCGGTGAGCTCTTGCCTTTTGATATGTTCGACACTCAGGTGCAGCATGTGCATTGCAACATCCATCGCCTTCTGGAATGCCAGTAGCGTCGTATTCGGCCCTAGCTCAGCAATCACCCTTTCCCAGCGGTTGTCTGCATCCGCCTGCAGGGTCAGGAATTCTTTCATGGAAACCTTGTCGTCGGCATAAATCCTGGTCAGTAAATCTTCAAGCGATTTCGAAACAACTGTCATGGCGATCTCCTTGAGTTCGAGTATTTCGGGAAACGCCTGATGAAGTCGAAAAGATGATTCATCAAGGCGTATTCCGTTAGGCTTCGGTAGGTGAGTCAGTAAACTAACTCAACCACCAAAGGGGGCTATCAGGCCATTCCACTCGAACTGAACAATCCTCCACGCCGACGCAGCGATTTTTTTCAATCGCCCGCTTCAAATGCTCCCTGACATTCTGGTGAACAGGTGCTGGATGCCAGGGGGAGGCCAATCGGGGCCCTCACGCCTCCACCCTCCAACGGGATCGAACGCCCCAAATGCGGATCCCTACAGCTGCACACCCTTGCGAACCTCTACTTCATCCCACTGTCCCACCTAGCAACACCCACGCTGTAAACCGCGACCTTCGCCTGTGGGTTTGCCCCCGCGCTTGTGTCATCATGCTCCGACCGCCGGTAAGTCCTTTTAAGCCTCCTTATATGAACAGACCCTTCGCACTGCTGCTTGCCTTCGCCCTGCTCCAGGGCTGCCAGAGCCTGGCCCCGCAGACGGCCGAGCCTCCCGTTGCCGACGCCGGCAAAGGTGAGGCCGAAAAGCCCGTGGTGTATGGGTCGTTCAAACAGGACACGCTCTATAGCTTGTTGGTGGCCGAGCTGGCCGGCCAGCGCAACCGCTTCGACATTGCCCTGGCCAACTACGCCCACCAGGCCGAGAAGACCCAGGACCCTGCCGTGTCCGAGCGTGCCTTCCGCATCGCCGAGTACCTCGGCGCCGACGAGCCGGCGCTGGACAGCGCGCTCATCTGGGCCAAAAACGACCCGCAGAACCTCGACGCCCAGCGCGCCGCCGCCATCCAACTGGCACGCGCCGGTCGCTATGACGACTCCATGACCTATATGGAGAAGGTGCTGCAGGGCCAGGGCGACACGCACTTCGACTTCCTCGCCCTCTCTGCTGCCGAAACCGACCAGAGCACCCGGGACGGGCTGCTGCAGAGCTTCGACCGGCTGCTGGTCAAGTACCCCGACAACAGCCAGCTGGTGTTCGGCAAGGCGCTGCTGCTGAACCAGGACGGCAAGGCCGAAGAAGCCCTGGAACTACTTGAAGAAAACCCGGCGCAAAATGGCGAAATAGCCCCGATCCTGCTGCGCGCGCGCCTGCTTCAGGCCCTGGACCGTGGCCCGGAAGCCCTGCCGCTGCTGCGCGGGGCCATCCGCGACAACCCCGAAGACAAGCGCCTGCGCCTGACCTACGCGCGTACCCTGGTCGAACAGGACCGTATCGCCGACGCCAAGGGCGAGTTCATCAGCCTGGTGCAGGATTACCCGGAAGACGACGAGCTGCGTTACTCCCTGGCGCTGGTATGCCTGGAAAACAAGGACTGGGACGAGGCCGAGAGCTACCTGCGCGAAATGATCGAGCGCGATAGCAATGTCGATGCTGCTCACCTGAACCTGGGGCGGATCGCCGAAGAACGCCATGACCCGGCCGGCGCCCTGCGTGAATACGCGCTGGTCGGCCCGGGCCCCGATTACCTGCCGGCGCAATTGCGCCAGGCCGATATTCTCATCGCCAACGGCCGGGGTACCGAGGCTTCGCGCATGCTCGCAGAAGCCCGCGAAGCACAGCCGGACATCGCCATCCAGCTGTACCTGATCGAATCGGAAAGCTACAGCAACAACAATAAGGACGCCCAGGCCAACCAGGTACTGCAACAGGCCATCCAGCGCTACCCGGACGACCTCAACCTGCTTTACACCCGCGCCATGCTCGCCGAAAAACGCGACGACCTGCCGCAGATGGAAAAAGACCTGCGCGCCATCATCGCCCGCGAGCCGGAAAACGCCATGGCCCTGAACGCCCTGGGATACACCCTGGCCGACCGCACCACGCGCTATACCGAAGCCAAGGCGCTGATCGACAAGGCCCACCAGCTGACCCCGGATGACCCAGCGGTGCTCGACAGCATGGGCTGGGTCGCCTACCGCCTGGGCAACCTCGACGAAGCCGAAGGCTACCTGCGCCAAGCCTTGCAGCGCTTCCCCGACCACGAAGTGGCCGCCCACCTGGGCGAAGTCCTGTGGGCCAACGGCAAGCGCCGTGAAGCCCGCCAGGTCTGGGCCAAGGCCTTCGAGGCCCAGCCCGACAGCCCTATCCTGCGCAAGACCGTCTTGCGCCTGACCGGATCCGAGACCCTTTAACGCCATGTTTTTGCGCCATTGCATCACCTTCACCCTGATTGCCCTGCTGGCCGGCTGCGCTGGTTTTGGTAGCCGCGAAGCCCTGCAGGGCCACGGCGACCCGCAGCAGTGGCGCGCCCATAAAGAGCAACTGAGCAGCCTCGATGGCTGGCAGATCAACGGCAAGGTCGGTATCCGCGCCCCGCGCGATTCCGGCAGCGGCACGCTGTTCTGGCTGCAACGCCAGGATTACTACGACATCCGCCTGGCCGGCCCGCTGGGCCGCGGCGCCGCGCGCCTGACCGGTCGCCCCGGCGGCGTGGTGCTGGAGGTGGCCAACCAGGGCCGCTACGAAGCCAGCAGCCCCGAAGCCTTGCTTGAAGAACAACTGGGCTGGCAATTGCCGGTTTCGCACCTGGTCTGGTGGGTACGCGGGCTGCCCGCTCCAGACACCAAGAGCAAGCTGACCCTGGACGGCGACAGCCGCCTGGCCAGCCTCGACCAGGATGGCTGGCAGGTGCAATACCTGAGCTACACCGAGCAGAATGGCTACTGGTTGCCCGAACGCCTGAAGCTGCACGGCAAAGACATCGACGTGACCTTGGTGGTCAAGGACTGGCAGCCGCGCCAGCTGGGGCATTGATCGATGCCTACGCTCACCCTGCCCGCCCCGGCCAAGCTCAACCTGTGGCTGCACATCATCGGCCGCCGCCCGGATGGCTACCACGAGCTGGAGACCGTGTTCCAATTCCTCGACCACGGTGACGAGCTGACATTCGCCGTGCGTGAAGACGGCGTGATCCACCTGCACAGCGAAATCGAGTCGGTCCCCCACGACAGCAACCTGATCGTGCGTGCCGCGCGCAAGCTTCAGGAACAGTCGGGCAGCCGCCTGGGTGCCGACATCTGGCTGAGCAAGGTGCTGCCCATGGGCGGCGGCATCGGCGGCGGCAGTTCGAATGCGGCGACCACCCTGCTGGCGCTGGCACATTTGTGGCAACTGGACTGGGACGAAGATCGCCTGGCCGATCTGGGGCTTGCCCTGGGCGCCGACGTACCGGTCTTCGTCCGTGGCCACGCGGCGTTTGCCCAGGGTGTCGGCGAACAACTGACCCCGGTCGCCCCGATCGAGCCGTGGTATGTCGTGCTGGTGCCGCAAGTGTCTGTCAGTACAGCAGAAATTTTTTCACATCCGCAGTTGACACGTGATTCTCTCCCCCTTAAGATGCGCCCCGTTCCCGAGGGAAACAGTCGAAATGACTGCCAAGGGGTGGTTGAGCAGCGGTATCCAGAAGTTCGAAACGCATTGAATTCTCTGGGTAAATTCACCGAAGCTCGACTAACAGGAACTGGAAGTTGTGTGTTTGGGGCCTTCCCAAGCAAAGCCGAAGCTGATAAAGTTCTGGCCCTTCTTTCAGCGACCCAAACAGGGTTTGTGGCGAAAGGAAGCAATGTTTCGATGTTGCATCGCAAGCTGCAAAGTCTGGTCAAGAAGCCGAGTGCCTAGCGCTCGCAGCAACAGATACAGGGGCGTCGCCAAGCGGTAAGGCAGCAGGTTTTGATCCTGCCATGCGTTGGTTCGAATCCAGCCGCCCCTGCCATTTTCCTTATACTCATCCAGGTATACCCTCAGCCTCCAGGTACTGCGCGTGTCCAAGATGATGGTCTTTACGGGGAACGCTAACCCCGATCTGGCTCGGCGTGTCGTACGTCAGCTGCATATCCCTCTCGGTGACGTCTCTGTCGGTAAGTTCTCCGACGGCGAGATCAGCACTGAGATCAATGAAAATGTTCGCGGTAAAGACGTTTTCATTATTCAGCCGACTTGTGCCCCGACCAACGATAACCTGATGGAACTGGTAGTGATGGCCGACGCCTTCCGCCGCTCCTCAGCATCCCGAATCACCGCCGTGATTCCTTACTTCGGATACGCCCGCCAGGACCGCCGTCCGCGTTCGGCACGTGTAGCCATCAGCGCCAAAGTTGTCGCTGACATGCTCACTGTCGTGGGTATCGACCGTGTTCTCACCGTCGACCTGCACGCTGACCAGATCCAGGGATTCTTCGATATTCCTGTCGACAACATCTACGGTTCGCCCGTACTCGTCGACGATATCGAAGACCAGCGTTTCGAGAACCTGATGATCGTCTCCCCGGACATCGGTGGTGTCGTGCGCGCACGTGCCGTCGCCAAGTCCCTGGGTGTCGACCTGGGTATCATCGACAAACGCCGTGAAAAGGCCAACCACTCCGAAGTCATGCACATCATCGGCGACGTCGAAGGGCGCACTTGCATCCTGGTAGACGACATGGTCGATACCGCCGGCACCCTGTGCCATGCGGCCAAGGCTCTGAAAGAACACGGCGCGGCCAAGGTTTATGCCTACTGCACGCACCCTGTCCTGTCGGGCCGTGCGATCGAGAACATCGAGAAGTCGGTACTGGACGAGCTGGTGGTGACCAACACCGTTCCGCTGTCCGCCGCTGCTCAAGCCTGTGACCGTATCCGCCAGCTGGATATCGCACCGGTTGTAGCTGAAGCGGTCCGCCGCATCAGCAATGAAGAATCGATCAGTGCGATGTTCCGCTAAGCGGAACGTGTATTGATATGAAGCGCCCCGCCCCAGCATTTGTTGGGGCGGGGCTTTTTTGCCATCCCCGTTGGCGCTGGTCGCAAACGCCCTCGGGGGGCTATTTTGGAGAAACAAAATGACTGATTTCACTCTGAACGCCCAAGCGCGTACTGACCTGGGGAAAGGTGCGAGCCGCCGCCTGCGTCACTCCGCTCACATCCCAGCCGTTGTTTACGGTGGTAACAAGGACGCCGAGTCCCTGACCATCCTGGCCAAGGAAATCACCAAGCTGTTCGAAGACGAGGCTGCCTTCAGCCACGTGATCGAGCTGAACGTTGACGGCGTCAAGCAAAACGTCATCGTCAAGGCCATGCAGCGTCACCCTGCCAAGCAGTTCATCATGCACGCTGACTTCATCCGCGTCGTTGCTGGCCAGAAGCTGACCGCTGTTGTTCCAGTGCACTTCATCAACGAAGAAGCACCGACCAAGAAAGGCGGCGAGATCTCGCACGTTGAATCGCAGATCGAAGTTTCCTGCGAAGCCAAAGACCTGCCTGAGTTCATCGAAGTTGACCTGGCAAACGCTGAAATCGGCACCATCATCCACCTGTCGGACCTGAAAGCTCCGAAAGGCGTAGAGTTCGTAGCTCTGGCCCACGGTGATGACAAAGCTGTTGCCAACGTTCACGCGCCACGCGTTGCTCCAGAAGCTGAAGAAGGCGCCGCTGAGTAATCCACTCGCGCGCCGGTGTTGATCGGGTTACAGTGCCGCGCACCGTAACCCACCAACTCCAAGGAAGAGCCCCTACGTGACCGCCATCCAGTTGATCGTCGGCTTGGGTAACCCCGGCCCCGAATACGAACAGACCCGGCATAACGCAGGGGCTCTTTTCGTTGAACGCATTGCCAGCGCCCAGCGCGTCTCCTTGACCGCTGACCGCAAGTATTTCGGCCTGACGGCAAAATTCAGCCATCAGGGCAACGACGTTCGTCTGCTCATCCCCACCACCTACATGAACCGTAGCGGCCAGTCCGTGGCGGCCTTGGCCAATTTCTTCCGCATCAAGCCGGAAGCAATCCTGGTGGCGCATGACGAACTCGACCTGCCTCCGGGCGTCGCCAAGCTCAAGCGCGGCGGTGGCCATGGTGGGCACAACGGCCTGCGCGACATCATCGCGCAGCTCGGCAACCAGAACGACTTCCACCGCCTGCGGCTTGGCATCGGCCACCCGGGTGACGCCAAGCTGGTCTCCAACTTCGTCCTGGGCCGCGCGCCGCGCGCCGAGCAGGAGAAGCTCGACGCCAGCATCGATTTTGCCCTCGGCGTGCTGCCGGACGTGCTTGCCGGCGACTTCGCCAAGGCGATGCGCGAGCTGCACAGCCAGAAGGCCTGACACTTTAGAAAGGGGAATACCCATGGGTTTCAATTGCGGCATCGTCGGCCTGCCCAACGTCGGCAAGTCCACCCTGTTCAACGCCCTGACCAAGTCTGGCATCGCGGCGGAGAACTTCCCCTTCTGCACCATCGAGCCGAACAGCGGCATCGTGCCGATGCCCGACGCGCGCCTGGCTGCGCTGGCAGAGATCGTCAAGCCTAACCGCATCCTGCCGACCACCATGGAGTTCGTCGACATCGCGGGCCTGGTGGCCGGTGCCTCGAAAGGTGAAGGCCTGGGCAACAAGTTTCTCGCCAACATCCGCGAGACCGACGCCATCGCCCACGTGGTGCGCTGCTTCGAAGACGAGAACGTGATCCACGTTTCCAACAGCGTCGACCCCAAGCGCGACATCGAGATCATCGACCTCGAACTGATCTTCGCCGACCTCGATAGCTGCGAGAAGCAACTGCAGAAGGTCACCCGCAATGCCAAGGGCGGCGACAAGGAAGCCCTGGCGCAAAAGGCCATTCTGGAAAAGCTGATTCCGCACTTCACCGAAGGCAAGCCTGCGCGCAGCCTGATGAAGAACATGGCTGACGACGAAAAAACCGTCATCCGTGGCTTCCACCTGCTGACCAGCAAGCCGGTGATGTACATCGCCAACGTGGCTGAAGACGGTTTCGACAACAACCCGCACCTGGACGTGGTCCGCGCCATCGCCGCAGAAGAAGGCGCGGTCGTGGTACCGGTGTGCAACAAGATCGAAGCCGAAATCGCCGAACTCGACGACGGTGAAGAGAAAGACATGTTCCTCGAGGCCCTGGGCCTGGAAGAGCCTGGCCTGAACCGCGTTATCCGCGCCGGCTACGAGCTGCTCAACCTGCAGACCTACTTCACTGCCGGCGTGCAGGAAGTCCGTGCATGGACCGTGCGCGTCGGCGCCACCGCCCCGCAGGCCGCTGGCGTGATCCACACCGACTTCGAAAAAGGTTTCATCCGCGCTGAAGTGGTGGCTTATGACGACTTCATCCAGTTCAAGGGTGAAGGCGGTGCCAAGGAAGCCGGTAAATGGCGCCTGGAAGGCAAGGACTACATCGTCAAAGACGGCGATGTGATGCACTTCCGCTTCAACGTATAACGGCAGTAAATCCGCGGCGCCCCGTTCGCGGGTAGACCCGGCCCCACAGGTACTGCGCCGCTCTTCAGGCTGGCGCTAAACCTGTAGGAGCGGGTTTACCCGCGAATGGGGCGCCGCCGTTTCAGGCCAGGGAAAGGAATGACTCACGCCCGTGATGACTTGAGCTGTGTAGGAGCGGATTTATCCGCGAACAATCCACCGCGGAGTATGGCCACCGAGCAACACCTGCCTCAGTGCCAGCTGATATCTCCAGCCTCCCTGGTCAGCACCAATTCGGTCAACGCCCGCCCCATCTGCACGTTGTGTACAGAGTTGACCAGCATGCCGATACCCGGCTCGCCGACATTGCCGCAGATGTATTCGTCCAGGGTGTCTTCGATACCGCGCAGTAGCTGAATCACGTAGAGCAATGCCTCGGCTGAGGGCATGTCGTTGTTGATGGTGTAGAACGAGCGTGTGGTGAGTTTGCTGGGCGGATCAGGAACAATCTTCTTCATGACTTTCTCTCGTTTGATGGCAGAAGCTGCCCCGTTCCCTCTCACAGGATTAGGTGGCAGCTGTACGTGGGGTGAGAGACCGGCCAAACAAGAGCGAAAACCGGCCAGGCAAAGGCCTGCCCACGCACAGCTACCATGACGGTACTGCTCTTGGTTGTAAGCAGGCTCTCACACCCGATCGTCAAACCATGACGACCCGGGGAAATTAGCCCTGATGCTCATCATCGACAACAGCGAAACGGCAGCGGCGCGCGTAGGATAATTCCCAAGCTAACTTGAACTGAAGCATTTGGTTTCAGGTTAGGAAAGATCCTACGCCTGAAGCGCCAAAACGAGGATCAGAAGCGTTCTTCCACCACTTTGAAGGGATACGCCACCGCCTTGTACTTGCCGATCTTGCCGCGCTTGGGCAGCTTCACCACCTAGTCACGGGTGATGTCCTTGTAAGGCACCCGTGTCAGCAAGTGGCTGAACCCCGCTCCCACATGGGTAGTCGCTAACCTTGCGGCCCGGCTAACGGCTCAAATGCGCCGAGCAACACCTGCCTCAGTGCCAGCTGATATCTCCAGCCTCCCGGGTCAGCACCAATTCGGTCAACGCCCGCCCCATCTGCACGTTGTGTACAGAATTGACCAGCATGCCGATACCCGGCTCGCCGACATTGCCGCAGATGTATTCGTCGAGGGTGTCTTCGATGCCGCGCAGTAGCTGAATCACGTAGAGCAATGCCTCGGCTGAGGGCATGTCGTTGTTGATGGTGTAGAACAAGCGGGAGGTGGTTTTTGCGGTGGGCGGATCAGGTACGAGCTTTTTCATGATGCTTCTCCGAGTTCAGTATACGAAGCCCCCACTCAACTTCCTCTCACAGAAGCAGGGTGGCAGCCGGACGTGGGGTGAGAGACCGGCGAACATCGGAATTCCGGCCAGGCAAACGCCTGCCCACGAACGGCTGCCATAGCACTGGCACGATGTATCACCGGGCTCTCACACCCGATCGTCAAACCATGACGACCCGGGGAAATTAGCCCTGATGCTCATCATCGACAACAGCGAAACGGCAGCGGCGCGGGTAGGATAATTCCCAAGCTAACTTGAACTGAAGCATTTGGTTTCAGGTTAGGAAAGATCCTACGCCTGAAGCGCCTAAACGAGGATCAGAAGCGTTCTTCCACCACTTTGAAGGGATACGCCACCGCCTTGTACTTGCCGATCTTGCCGCGCTTGGGCAGCTTCACCACCTGGTCACGGGTGATGTCCTTGTAAGGCACCCGTGTCAGCAAGTGGCTGATGATGTTCAGCCGCGCGCGGCGCTTGTCGTTGGAGTGGGCCAGGAACCACGGTGCCCAGGACGAATCCGAAGCGGTGAACATCTCGTCACGTGCGCGGGTGTATTCGTCCCAGCGGGTATAGGACTTCAGGTCCATGGGCGAGAGCTTCCACAGTTTGCGGCCGTCACTGATGCGGTCCTGCAGGCGGCGGGTCTGTTCGTCGGCGCTGACTTCCAGCCAGTACTTGATGAGGATGATCCCCGACTCGACCATCAATTTTTCCAGCAACGGCACCACGGTGAGGAATTTGCTGGCCTGCTCTTCGGTGCAAAAACCCATCACCCGCTCGACACCGGCGCGGTTGTACCAACTGCGGTCGAAGATCACCACTTCACCAGCTGCCGGCAGGTGGTTGAGGTACCGTTGGGCGTACATCTGGGTTTTTTCCCGCTCGGTCGGCGCTGGCAGCGCCACCACGCGGAATACCCGGGGGCTCACCCGCTCGGTAATGGCCTTGATGGTGCCACCCTTGCCAGCACCATCACGACCCTCGAACACGATGCACACCTTCAGGCCCTTGGCCACGACCCATTCCTGCAGCTTCACCAGTTCGACATGCAGGCTTTTCAGTTGCTTCTCGTAGGCCTTGCCGCCCAGTTTCTCCGTGGGTGCTTGCAGGTCTTTCTTGCGGGAGGACTTGGCCATTGGCAGGTTCCTGAAGGCGGCTGAACAGTCAGTATGGTTCAAACCTGACGGTTCACTTCGCCAGCTTGTCGTAGCTGGTCATCAGGTTGCGGTAGTCCGGGATGTGGTTGGAGAACAAGGTCCCCAGCCCTTCGACATCATTGCGCCAGTCGCGGTGCAGCTCACAGGCCACGCCGAACCAGGTCATCAGTTGCGCCCCCGCTGCCTCCATGCGCCGCCAGGCGGAATCGCGGGTCAGCTCGTTGAACGTACCGGATGCATCGCTGACCACGAACACCTCGAAGCCCTCCTCCAGCGCCGACAACGCCGGGAAGGCCACGCAGACTTCAGTGACCACGCCGGCGATCAACAGCTGCTTCTTGCCGGTGGCCTTCACCGCCTTGACGAAATCTTCGTTGTCCCAGGCGTTGATGTTGCCAGGGCGGGCGATGTACGGGGCGTCGGGGAACAGCGCTTTGAGTTCTGGCACCAGCGGGCCATTGGGGCCGGTTTCGAAGCTGGTGGTGAGGATAGTCGGCAACTTGAAGTACTTGGCCAGGTCGGCGAGGGCCAGCACGTTGTTCTTGAAGCGGTCGGGGTCGATATCGCGGACCAGTGACAGCAAGCCAGCCTGGTGATCGACCAGCAGCACTGCGGCGTTGTTCTTGTCCAGACGTTTATATTGGAAGGCCATGACAAATCTCCTTGCGAACGCAGGTTGGGAGTTTCAGCGTAGGCAAGGATTGAGGTTGGGATCTGCCGTCAGTCGGCGAAGGCCTGGATGATCACATCCCACCGCATGTCAATTACGCACTCGTCGGTACTGCTGGGTCGGACTGCGCGGTGAATCTGGCTCTGTCATTTCGATCAGCCCTGCAGCCAAGGCAGGTTTCAGATAACTTTTGCTAAACGTGGGGCGGTGAGAAAGCCCTAGACGCTGCATCAGCTCATTGCTTTTCAACGCGGAACCCGGCGGAAGGATACTCAAAAGGCTAGCTACTTGATCGGTTACTTGATCGGTTACTTGATCGGTAGCACTGGCTTCAACAAGCGCCTGCAGGAGAGCACTCAGCATGAACTCGGCAAACGGTGTTGCCTCAGCTGCCTGATCAGAAGCTGCAAGCGCTGCGTAATAGGCTTCCTGTTGCTCACGGATAACAGTTTCCACCGGCATGAATGCCATAACAGGGCGCCAGCGACTTAGCAGGAGTGTCTGCCATAACCTCCCCATCCGACCGTTACCGTCAGCGAACGGATGGATGAATTCAAATTCGTAGTGAAAGACGCAGCTTACAATCAGAGGATGCCACTCACTGCGGGCCAGCCAATGCAGAAGGTCTTGTACCAGCGTTGCAACCCGGCTGGCGGGTGGGGCCATGTGCAGCAGCTTTGCCTCACGGTAGATACCCACGCCACTCTCGCGGAAGTGGCCTGCATCATCAATCAGCCCCTGCATCAGTAAACCGTGCGCAGTCAGCAAATCGGATTGACGATCCGGCTGCCAGGTCGGCATCGCATCGTAAGCAGAGAAGGCGTTGCGGACTTCCTGGATCTCGCGTGGCAAACCCATTACTCGCTTGCCATCCAATAGCGCGGTCACCTGCTCGACGGTAAGGGTATTGTTTTCAATAGCAAGCGATGCCTGGATGGTCCGTATACGGTTACCTCGGCGCAGTTGGGGTGTGAAGGTATCTTCCCGATAAGCCGTCAGGTGCCCCACGCACTCACTGATCTCGGCGACCAGTGCCAATATTCGCGGCGTTACTGTCAGCGGCGGCTGATAATTGCTCATCGCCTGTATTTCCCTTGAATTCAAAAGACCTGAAGAGGGCTGCATTGCCACCCAAAGGCCACACGCAATTGCCTTCACCTTATCCACTGCTATGGCATGGGTAAAGCAAGCGGGACTGTTGGTTCACGAATTTCTAAACTAATTATTTCCCCCCAGCGATTTTTCCCCCCGCCCCTCCCCACCAGAATCGCTTCACCACAATCACAATAACCGTGAGGCCACTCCCGTGGACCAGACACTCCAGGTACGGCAGGCTGCCGCCGACCTCGTCGCCGCCTTTGCCAGCAACGACACCGCCCGCTACTTCGCTTGTTTCAGCGAGGACGCCACCTTCCTCTTTCACACTCTGCCGCAACCGTTGCTGTCGCGCCGTGCCTATGAAGACCTCTGGGCTCAATGGCAGGCCGAGGGTTTTGCGGTGCTGGGCTGCGTGTCGAGCAACGTGCAGGTGAGCCTGCAGGGAGAAGTGGCGATCTTCATGCACGATGTGGCCACGCACATCCGCATCGCCGGCGAAGAACACCAACTGGCCGAACGCGAGACCATCGTGTTCCGCCGTCAGGGTGAACGCTGGCTGGCGTGCCACGAGCACCTGTCGGTGGTCACCGCAGCCTGATCCACCCCTTACGCGGCCCTGCCGCCCTGCCATCGCACCCACAAGAGGGCCGCGCCCCGCGCCGGCCTACAACAACGCGCTGGAGCATCACCATGAGCCACTCGACCGGTATCGAGACCAATGGCGTCGAACAGATCCCTGACGATCAACGCGACGCCGCCCCGCTGGACCTGTTCCGCCTCATTTTTGGCGGTGCCAACACCTTCGCCACCGCCGTGCTGGGCAGCTTCCCAGTGTTGTTCGGCCTGTCGTTCCAGGCCGGGGTCTGGGCGATTCTGCTAGGGGTCGGCGTGGGCGCGCTGATCCTCGCACCCATGGGCCTGTTCGGTGCGCTCAACGGCACCAACAATGCGGT
Source organism: Pseudomonas sp. P39-UII1 (assembly GCF_039672635.1). NCBI lineage: Bacteria > Pseudomonadati > Pseudomonadota > Gammaproteobacteria > Pseudomonadales > Pseudomonadaceae > Pseudomonas > Pseudomonas sp. P39-UII1. The sequence goes on along the minus strand of NZ_JBDFPP010000014.1, from coordinate 50,486 downwards.
GTCGTCAGGCGCGCACTTCGGCGTGCATGGGCGCATCGTCGGCTCGTTCCTGTCGCTGCTGACCGCCGTGGCATTCTTCTCGCTGTCGGTATGGAGCTCGGGCGATGCCCTGGTCGGCGGCGCCAAGCGCCTGGCCGGCCTGCCGGAAACCGACCTGACCCTGGGCCTGGCCTACGGCCTGTTCGCCATCCTGGTATTGGTGGTGTGCATCTTCGGCTTCCGCTTCATGCTGTGGGTGAACAAGATTGCCGTATGGGCGTCGAGCCTGCTGTTCCTGCTGGGCATCGTCGCCTTCGCAGGGCCCTTCGATGCGGGCTACGCCGGTAGCGTCAACCTCGGGCAGGCCGGCTTCTGGGCCGCATTTGTAGGCGCTGCGATCCTGGCCATGAGCAACCCGGTATCGTTCGGTGCCTTCCTTGGCGACTGGTCGCGCTACATCCCGCGGCAAACGCCGAAGGCGCGCATCATGCTGGCGGTGATCGCCGCACAGGCCGGCACGCTGATCCCGTTCCTGTTCGGCCTGTGCACCGCTACGCTGGTGGCCACCCAGGCACCGGACTACATCGCCGCCAACAACTACGTGGGTGGTTTGCTGGCTGTTGCGCCAAGCTGGTTCTTCCTGCCGGTGTGCCTGATTGCGGTGATTGGCGGCATGTCCACCGGCACCACGGCGCTGTATGGCACGGGCCTGGACATGTCCAGCGTGTTCCCGCGCCTGCTCAGCCGCGCCGGCGCCACCCTGCTGATCGGCGTGCTGGCCATTGCCTTCATCTTCATCGGCCGCTTCACCTTCAACCTGGTGCAGAGCGTGTCGACCTTCGCCGTGCTGATCATCACCTGCACAAGCCCTTGGATGGTGATCATGATCCTCGGCCTGATTACCCGCCGCGGCTTCTACCATGCTGACGACCTGCAGGTGTTCACCCGCGGCCAACGTGGTGGGCACTACTGGTTCCTGCACGGCTGGAACTGGCGCGGCATGGGCGCGTGGATCCCCAGCGCGGCCGTCGGCCTGTGCTTCGTCAACCTGCCGGGGCAGTTCGTCGGCCCGCTGGGTGACCTGGCCAGCGGTATCGACCTGAGCCTGCCAGTCACCTTGGGCCTGGCCGGCGTGCTCTACCTGCTGCTGCTCAACCTGTTCCCTGAACCTGCTGGCGTGTATGGCCCCAATGGCCCGCGCTGGGTGCGCTGCAAAAGCACCCCGCACACGCCGGTGCTGACCACTGCCGAAATGGCCTGACTGGATACCGACCATGACCACTTCCCACTACATCGCCGGCCGCTGGGTCGAAGGCCAGGGCAGCGACTGCATCAGCGTCACCGACCCTGCGCTGGGCCTGCCCTTCGCCGAACTGATGGCTGCCAGCGTTGCCCAGGTTGACCAGGCCGTTGCTGCAGCGCGTAAAGCCCTGCCCGCCTGGAAGCACACCAGCGCCAGCGACCGTGCAGCCTACCTGCGCGGCTTTGCCGAGCAGCTCGGGCAGCGCCGTGAAGCGTTGATTGCCCTGCAGATGCGCAACAACGGCAAGCCGCGCCACGAGGCCGAAATCGACCTGGACGATGCGATTGCCACATTCAGCTACTACGCCGACCTGGCCGAGCAACTGCCGTCGAAAAACCGCGACGTCCCCCTGGCTGCGCCCGGGTTCACTGCGCGCACCCGCCTGGAACCGGTGGGCGTGGTCGGCCTGATCGTGCCGTGGAACTTCCCGCTGGTGACCAGCGCCTGGAAGCTCGCCCCGGCCCTGGCCGCTGGCTGCACGGTGGTGCTCAAACCGTCGGAGGTCACCCCGCTGATCGAGCAGGCTTACGGCCAGATCGCCGACACCCTCGGCCTGCCCGCCGGCGTGCTGAACATCGTCAACGGCAAGGCCGAAACCGGCGCGGCGCTAAGCAACCACGCAGGCCTCGACAAGCTGTCGTTCACTGGCAGCAACAGTGTCGGCAGCCAGGTGATGCGCAGTGCTTCGGCACAGTGCCGGCCGGTGACGCTGGAGCTGGGCGGCAAGTCGGCGATCGTGGTGTTCGACGATTGCGATGTCGACCAGGCAGTGGAATGGATTGTCGCCGGCATCACCTGGAATGCCGGGCAGATGTGCTCGGCCACCTCGCGCCTGCTGGTGCAGGATGGCATCGCCGATACCCTGCTGGCGCGCCTGCAGCAAGCCTTGGAGAAGCTGCGGGTTGGCAACCCGCTGGCTGAAGAAGTGGACATGGGCCCGCTGACCAGCCAGGCACAGTGGTTGAAAGTTGCCAGCTACTTCGCGACGGCACGCGAAGAGGGCCTGCAATGCCTGACGGGCGGGCATGCGCTGGACCGTGAGGGTTGGTTCGTGAGCCCCACGCTGTATGCCGACGTGCCTGTGGACAGCCGCCTGTGGACGGAGGAGATCTTTGGCCCCGTGCTGTGCGCACGCCGCTTCTCGACCGAAGCACAGGCGATTGCCGAGGCCAATGACAGCCGTTTCGGCCTGGTTGCCACCGTCTGTTCGGCCGACCTGGAACGCGCCGAGCGTGTGGCCGATGCGCTGGAAGTCGGGCATGTGTGGATCAACTCGGTGCAGGCGGTGTTCGTCGAGACGTCGTGGGGCGGGACCAAGGGCAGCGGGATCGGTCGCGAGCTCGGGCCTTGGGGGTTGTCAGGTTATCTTTCGGTGAAGCACGTCACCCGGTGCCTGGGCTGATACCAACAGGGGCCGCTGCGCGGCCCAATCGCCGGCAAGCCGGCTCCCACAAAGTTTTGCGCAGCCGCTGAAGGCGGCGAGGCCCTGTGGGAGCGGGCTTGCCCCGCGAATGGGCCGCACAGCGGCCCCTGATTCACGCCGGCTCGTCCGCCGGGCGCGAGCCTTCCTGCAGCAGCACCATGCTCTGTGGCGAGGACAGCGGAATATTCTCATCTCGCAAGCGGCCGAGGATAGTGAACAGCAGATCGCTGCGGGCACCCGACACCTGCCGCGGCCCAGCCACATAACCACTGACGCTGATCACCATGCCACTGGTCGTCAGGTCCTTGAACGTCACCGAAGGCGTTGGCGCATCCAGGATCGCCTCGTGCTCGTGATAGGCCGCCAGCAACAGCTCGCGCACCTGGTTGGCATCCGTCTCCAGCGGCAGGGTCAGGGTGATGCCCACCACGCCCAGCGCATTGCCCATGGTCACGTTACGCACGTTCTGCGAGATGAACTGCGAGTTGGGCACGATCACCGTGGAGCGGTCGGACATCTGGATCTCGGTGGCGCGCACGTTGATCCGGCGAATGTCACCCTCGACACCGGCCAGGCTCACCCAGTCACCCACCTTGACCGGGCGCTCGGTGAGCAGGATCAGGCCGGAAATGAAGTTCTGCACGATCTGCTGCAGGCCGAAACCGATACCGACCGACAACGCACTGACCACCCAGGTCAGGCTGGTGAGGTTGATGTGCAGTGTCGACATCACCAGCATGGCCAGGAACAGGAAGCCCAGGTAGCCGACCAGCGTCACCAGCGAAGCACGCATGCCGGCGTCCATGTCGGTTTCCGGCAGCAGGCGCTCGCTCAACCAACGCTTGAGCACGCGAATGCCGAGCATGCCGCCGAATAGCATCCCCACTGCCAGCAGAATGTCGCCAGGCACGATGTTCAAGTTGCCGAGCATCTTGCCACCGGTGCCATCCCAGTCACCCAGGCTCAGCAGCAGCTCGCCCGGGCTGGTGCCCGATGGCATCAACGCCAGCATCACGGCCAGGAACAGCAGGAACGTGCGGCCGATACCGGTCAGGATGGTACTGGCCTGCGCCTGATGGCGTGGCGCCAGGCCCAATGTCGAGGCCAGCGCCAGGCCGCCGGGTTGGCGCGGCGACAGCAGGGTTTCGAACAGGTCACCGATAAAGGTGGTCAGCAGGTAGGCACAGGTGGCGACCACGCTGATCCACAGCAGCTTGGCGGTGAGGAAGTAGGCCAGGGTCAGGTAACCGGCCAGCAGTGTCAGCACGATCAGGCCAACCCACACCACGATCACGAAAGGGATCAGCCCGGCCACGCCGGTCGGGCGCTCCAGTTCATGCTTGCGCAAGGTGCGGCGGTAGCGGACGAGCGCGGTCGTGAAGATTGCCGCCACCACCAGCGCAGTCAGGCCGTTGGTCGCCACCGTCAGCGCCAGGCTGGTGCCGATCACGCTGTTGATGCGCTCCATGGTCAACATCACCATCAGCGCCAGCGCCAGCAACTTGGGGAACCAGCCCAGCGCGCTGGCCACTTCGTCATGGATCGGCGGCAGGCGCCAGGACGGGCGCTGCAGCATCAACATGGCGCGGCCCAGGCCGGTGATGAAGGCACTGAACACCACCAGGGTGAGGAAGTGGTTGGTCAGGCTGGCAATGTCGGAACCCAACTCGGCGCTGCTCTGCAGGCCCCAGCGCAGCAGCGACACGGAACCGGCGATGGTGCCCAGGGTGGCCAGGCTTACGCTCAGGGCCAGTGCGCTGCGGCGCAGGCGACCTTCGGGCAGCCAGCGGATCATGGCATCGGCAAGCAGGCGCTCGAAGAGCAGGCGCACCAGTGTCCAGACCAGAATCGCCGCCACCAGGCTGCTGATGAAGAACCAGCGGTGCTCAGGGCTCAAGGCGCTGGCCAGGGCATCGCCTGCCTCGCCACGCAGGTCGCGCAGGCGCATCACGTCATCTTCGGTCGGGCGTATCAACGACTGCCAGAACGCGGGGGTCAGCGGGCTGGTTGCGCGGCTGGTGACCTGCGAGTTGAACTGGCTGCGGCGCAAGTTGACGATCTGCGTGGACAAGTCGCGGGCTGACTGGGTCAGCTTGGTGGCCTGGTCCTGTTCGGCAACCAAGGCCTTCTTCTGCGCCTCGAGATCCTTGCGTTGCAGGGTGAGGCTTGCGGCTTCATCAGGCTGCGGCGGGCCGATGACTTTCAGCTGGTCATCGATTTTTTGCACATCACCCGTGCGCACCGTACTCAACGCGTCGGCTTGGCGTTGTACCTGCACGGCGGCCATGCGTAGCTGCGAGAGCACGTCATCATTGGCGTTGCTGGTGACCCCCTGACGAATCTGATCGAGCCGATCGCTCAGCTGCTCGATGCTGGCATTCTCATCAAGCGCCGGCAGCTCGCCAGCGGCCAGGTTGGACACTGGCGTGGCGGCCGACCAGGCTGGGGCAGCGAGCGCCAGCATCAGGGCCATGACACCCAGGCAATAACGGGCAAGGCTTACACGCCTCATCGAACATTCCTCTATGCAACTCGATTTGGCGGTGGATTCTACGCGGCTTATGGCAATCAGGAGAGTGCCGTCTCTCGCGCCAATAGCTGTTGTTTTCGCTCCACCCCCCACCGGTAGCCACTGATGTCGCCGTCCCGGCGCACGATTCGGTGGCAGGGGATGGCCACGGCGATGCGGTTGGCCGCGCACGCCATGGCCACGGCACGTACCGCTTTGGGTGCGCCGATGCGTTCGGCGATTTCGGTGTAGCTGGCCCGGCTGCCCAACGGCACCTCGCGCAGGGCTTGCCAGACCCGCTCCTGGAAGGCGGTGCCCTGCACGTCCAGCGGCAGGTCCAGGCCCAAGGCGGGGGCTTCGATAAACCCCACCACTTCGGCGACCACGCGTTCGTAGTCGGCATCACCGCCGATCAGCCGGGCCTTGGGGAACTGGTCCTGCAATTGCTCGAGCAACGCTTCAGGGGCCTCGCCCAACAGAATCGCGCAGATGCCCTTCTCGCTCTGCGCCACCAGGATTGCGCCGAGTGAACATTGGCCAACGGCAAAGTGAATCGTCGCGCCGTTGCCACCTGCGCGATACTGCCGCGGGCGCATGCCCAACCGCTGGTCGGCACTTTCGTAGAAACGGCTGCTGGAGTTGTAGCCCGCGTCGTAGATGGCGTCGGTCACAGAACACTGCCCATCGTTCAGGCTTTCACGCAGGCGCTGGGCGCGGAACGCCGAGGCATAGGCTTTGGGCGTGAGGCCCGTTTCGTCCTTGAACATGCGGTGCAGGTGAAACGGGCTAACGGCCAGTTGCGTGCCGAGCTGGTTCAGGCTGGGTGGGTTGTCGCTGGTTTCCAGTAGACGACAGGCGCGGGCCACGAGATCGGAGCGGCGGTTGGCCGCAGGTTTGGCCTGGCAACGGCGGCACGCGCGATACCCGGCGGCTTCTGCGGCGCTGGCATCAGCGAAGAACTCGACATTCTCGCGTTTGGCCATGCGTGACTTGCAGCCCGGCTGGCAGTACACACCCGTGGTGCGTACGGCGTAGACGAAATGCTTGGCGGCGCTGGGGTCGCGGGTTTGTACGGCTTGCCAGCGTTGGTCGTCGGTTGTGAAAGCGTTCATCACGCTATGCCTCGTGAAGTCATGAAACATCAAGCCCGCCACAGGTACCAGGCTGCCACTGTCCGATGCGGGCTCCATGGGCCACCCAGCGACCGCATCTGCGCCGGCGTCGGCGCCTTTTCCAAGCCCTTGAGCCGACGATACCCCTCGCGCACGCCAAAATCGTCCACCGGCAAGATATCCATGCGCTCCAGGCTGTAGATCAACAGCATTTCCACGGTCCAGCGGCCCACGCCGCGCAACGCGACCAAGCGTTCGATCAAGGCATCGTCAGGCATGCCCAATGCCTCAGCGCGGCCAGGCACCGCACCGTCCAGCGTGGCTTGGGCAATGCCTTGGACAGCGGCCAGCTTGCTCGCTGAAAACCCGCAGGCGCGCATGGTTTCCGGCGCCACCGCCAACAACTGCTGCGGTGCGGGGAATGGTGAGTCCGGAAACAACGCCAGCATTCGCCCCAGAATCGCTTCGGCAGCACGCGCATGCAACTGCTGATAGGCAATCGCCCGCACCAGCGCCTCATAGGGCTCGCGCCCGGGTGTGGCGCGGTGCAGGCACGGCCCGATGGCAGCGATATGCCGCGCCCAGTCCGGGTCCAGCGCAGCCAGGTAATCGCTGGCGTCGCGGTAGGCATCAGGGGAGAGGTCGGCAAGGATCATCCAGGGCTCCAGCGGGTTCAGGGCTGGTCCAGCTTAGCCCAGCCGCACATCGGGTAAACGCCGGATCTTGCGCAGCTAATTCCTGGCATACCATTGCTCCGCGCCACTGTCCCCGCATAGAATTGAGAACCATTAACAGTCGTACACGTTTCTCGGGGTCAGGCCTTCGCTACGATGCAGATCAACGACACGCTCAAACCGGCCGAGGTCGCCCTGCTCTACCAGTCCCATAACGCGTGGCTTCGCGGCTGGCTGCGTAGCCGGGTTGGTTGCCAGGAACACGCCGCCGACCTGGCGCAAGATACCTTCGTGCGCCTGCTGCGCGCACGCCAGGTATCGCCGCTGCGCGAACCCCGCGCCTACCTGAGCAGCATCGCCCGCGGCCTGATGATCGACCAGTTCCGCCGCCATGCCCTGGAACGCGCCTACCAGGAAAGCCTGGCTCATCTGCCCGAAGGGGAAGTGCCCAGTGAGGAACACCGCCTGGTGATTCTCGATTCGCTCGAACGCCTCGACCGCGCCCTGCACCAGCTCAAACCACGCGCTCGCCAGGCCTTTCTGCTGGCCCAGCTCGATGGCTTGAGCATCCCGCAGATCGCCCTGCGCCTCGAAGTGTCGCGTGCCACCGTCGAACGTGACTTGGCCAAAGCCTTGGGCGTTTGCTATCGGTTGCGTTATGCCGAGCTCTGATCGCGCACCCGCACAGGCGCAAGTCGACCAAGCCATCGAGTGGTTGGTGAAACTGCGCTTCGATACCCCGAGCCCGGCAACCGAACAGCAGTTTCAGCAATGGCTGGTCCGCCACCCGCTCAATGCCCAAGCGTGGCAAAGGGTGAGCAACCTCAGTGACGAACTGGCCGGGCTGCCCACCGAACTGAGCCGTCGCACCCTCAATGGCACCCAGCGCCAGCGCATCAACCGCCGTGACCACCTCAAGCTGTTGGCGGTGCTGGCGGTTGGCGGCGGCCTCGGCTGGGCCATGCGCGAACCTTTGGGCCTGCCGGCACTGATGGCCGACAGCAGCACCGGCACCGGCGAACGCCGCCGGTTACAGGGCAGCGATGGCAGCCAGATCCAGCTCAACACAGCCACCGCCATCGACCTGCGCTTCAGCGCCGAGCAACGCGAGCTGATCCTGCTGCGCGGCGAAGTCAGCCTGGCCAGCAACCCCGGCGACAACCGACCATTCCGTATCACCACCGGTGTCGGTGCACTCGGCACCCATGACGCCCAACTGCTGCTACGTGAGAACGACCAGGGCCTGCTGCTGGCTGTGCGCAGTGGAGAAGCCACGCTGTTCCCCTCCTCCGCTTCGCCGCGCCTGGTACACGCGGGCGAAACCCTGCAAGTTTCGCCGAGCGGGCAATACCAGCCCGCCACGCTGCATGGCGACCCGTGGGGCTGGACCGATGGCGTGCTGAGCGTGCAGCAGATGCCACTTGCCGAGTTCTGCACAGAGCTTGCGCGCTACCGCCCGGGCTTGTTGCGCTGCGCGCCAGAGGTAGCCGAATTGAAGGTCTCCGGCACCTACCAGCTTGGCGACACGGAACAGATCCTGCGATTGCTCGCCCGCAGCCTGCCGGTGCGTATCGATTACCGCACACGCTATTGGGTCAGCATCGGCGCTGCCTGATTATTTTCAAAAAAGAATGAGGTGGAATCTCATTCTCGTGCGGCCTGAAGGAACAAAGCCCGAAAAGTGGTCCAAGAAACCTTCAGGAGCGGTCAATGATTCACCCGTGTCTCCCCCGCAACGACAGGCTGCGCCATGCCGTGCGCGGCGCCGTGCTAGGCCTTGGCCTGGCCAGTGCCTTCACCCTGCCCGCGCACGTGCAAGCCGCGCCCGCCAGCCAGAACCTGCAAATCGACTGGAACATCCCGGGCGGCCCATTGGCACCAGCGCTGGACCAATTTGCCCGGCAAGGCGGCTTGAACCTGTCGTACGACGCGAACAGCCTGCAAGGCAAGACCACCCAAGGCGTACAGGGCCGCCACGAGGCTGCCCGGGCGCTGGCCATCCTGCTGCAGGGCAGCGCCGTGCAGGTGCAACAGGAGGGCCCCAGCAGCTTTTTACTGATCCCGGCAATGGACGCTGGCGGTGCTCTGGAGCTGGGCGCTACCAGCATTTCCAGCAATAGCCTGGGCGAGACCACCGAGCACAGTGGGTCATACACCACTGGCGCAGTGACCATCGGCAAGACCGCGCAAAGCATCCGCCGCACCCCGCAGTCGGTAACGGTGGTCACCCGCCAGCGCATCGACGACCAGAACATCACCAACCTCACCAACCTGCTGGAGCAAACCCCCGGCGTGGTGGTGAACCTGACCGACAGCGAACGCGTGCAGTACTACTCGCGCGGCTACGCGATCGATGCCATCCAGTACGACGGCGCCACCGTGGTGCAAGGCAGCGGCGGTGGCTCGTTCATCCAGAGCGATTCGGCAATCATCGACCGTGCCGAAATCCTGCGCGGCGCCACCGGCATGATCCGTGGCGCGGGCAACCCCTCCGGCACCGTCAACCTGGTGCGCAAGCGCCCCACCCACGAATTTCAGGGCGAAGGCAGTGTCACCCTCGGTTCCTGGGATGCCCAGCGCTATGTCGCCGACATCTCCGGCCCGCTGACCGAAACCGGCAACGTGCGTGGCCGGGTGATCGCTGTGCATGATGACAAGGACCACTTCCAGGATTCTCGCCAGGAACGCAAAGAGGTGTTCTACGGTGTGCTGGCTTTCGACCTGACCGACAGCACCACCCTGACCACCGGCCTGGAATGGACCAAGCTCGATGCCACCGGCGCCTGGGGCAACCTGCCCGCGGACTATGATGGCTCGCCCCTGCCGTTGGGTCGCAGCACCTACCTGGGCGCCGACTGGAACCGTTGGGATCGCAGCAACCTGCAGACCTTCGCCGAGCTCGAGCACCGTTTCGCCAACGACTGGAAGCTCAAGCTGATGGCCCAGCGCACGCACTTCGAGCTGGACGACAACGGCTTCAAGCAGACGTACTTCACCCGCGCCAGCGGCGCCGCCAACCCCGGCAACAACCCTTACCTGATGAACTACCAGGTTACCGAGGGCGATGGCGGTGAGAGCCTGCAGAACAACCTCAGCGCCACCCTCAATGGCCCGTTCGACCTGCTGGGCCGTACCCATGACCTGATGCTCGGCGTAGAGCGCATCCGTAATGATTCCTACGCCTCGGCGACCAACTTCGTATCCTCGGGCGTATTCGACATCCGCGAATGGGACCCCAAGACCAGCCTGGCCGAACCGGACATCAACATCACGGCACACCCGGTGCGTACCCGCACCACTCAGGAAGCGGCCTACGCCACCTGGCGCATTTCCCTGGCCGACCCGCTGACCGCGATCATCGGCGCACGTGCCAACTGGTACGACTACGAGCAGGAAAACAACACCAAGTCGAACGGCACCTTCAGCGTCGACAACAAGATCGTGCCGTACGCAGCGCTGATCTACGACCTCAATGACAACTTCAGCACCTACGCCAGCTATACCGAAATCTTCAACCCGCAGACGGCCACCGACGTCAGCGGCTCGGTCCTGGAGCCGACCACCGGCGAGGCGTATGAGACCGGCATCAAGGGCGAGTTCTACGAGGGGCGGCTGAACACCTCGCTGGCGTTCTTTCGCATCTACCAGGTTGGCAACGCCCTGGATGACGTGAGCGGGCCCAACCCTTGCCTGCCCAACTACACCTCGGGCTATTGCAAAGTGGCCGCCGGCAAGAACCGCAGCCAGGGCTTCGAACTGGAGATTTCCGGCGAAGTGCTGCCAGGCTGGAACGTGAGCGGTGGCTACACCTACAACACCACCGAATACCTCAAGGACACCACCAGCAACACCGGCAACGCCATCCGCACCACCGACCCCAAGCGCATGCTGCGGCTGTTTACCAGCTATCGCCTGCCTGGCGAGCTGCAGGCCTGGACCGTGGGTGGCGGTGTGCAGGCGCAGAGCGACATCTATAACCGCAGTGGCAACGTCGAGGCGTCGCAGTCGGGGTATGCGGTGTACAACGCGATGGTCAACTACCGCTTCAACGACCATTACTCGTTGCAGCTCAATGCCAACAACATCTTCGACAAGAAGTACTACCGCCAGGTGGCGCCAACGCCGACCGGTTATTACTGGGGTGATCCGCGCAATGTGTCGGTGACCTTGCGCGGGAGCTTTTGACTTAGGCTGACAACTCCGGCCCTATCGCCGGCAAGCCGGCTCCTACAGAATGGTGGTTTGACTGTGGGAGCCGGCTTGCCGGCGATAGGGCCAGCACTGCCAGCAGCAGAATTTCAGTCTGCCACGGCCCGCAACTTCCCCGCGCGCCGATACGACTGCCGCGCAAAACACACAAACAGCCCGGCCATGATCGCCAGCGCCATCGGCAACCCATGCGGCGCCACGTCCATCGCCGCGCCGCTGACCAGCGGCCCGACCAGGCTGCCCACGCCCCACAGCAAGCCCACGCTGGCATTGGCCGTGACCAGGTCCTGGCCCTTGAAGCGCTGGCCGATCAACACCAGCGCCAGGGTGTAGATCCCCCCCGCCACCGCGCCCAACACCACCAGCAACGGCCACAGCAGCCAGGTCATCTGCAACAGCCACGGCAAGGCAATACCAATCGCCATCGCCACCAGCCCGCAGACCAGGTGCAGCCCGGTCCGCTCGACCCGGTCGGCCAGCCAACCCAGCGGCAGCTGGAAGACCATGTCGCCGGCGAACACCACCGTCACCATCAGCGCCGCGACACCTACTGCAAAGCCATGGCTGGTGGCGTACACCGGCAGCAGCGACAGCACCACGGCATCGAAGAACGAGAAGAACAGCACTGCCACGCACAACGCCGGCGCCACGCGGAAGAAGCCCGCCAGGCCGAAGCTTTTCTCGCCTTCTTCGCCGTGCTCCACGTGGTCGTTGGGTACCGTGAACAGGATGCACAGCAGCGCCAGGCCACAGCAAAAGGTCACCACACCGGTGATCCACGGGCTGTTGGCGCCGATCACCGCGAGCATTGCCGGGCCCAGTACCTGAAAGCCGGTGAAGCTGGTGGCATACAGCGCCATGATCTTGCCGCGGTTGTGGTCAGGACACAGCTCGTTGACCCACGACTCGCCAAGGATGATCGCGATGCCCATGCCGATACCCAGGCCCAGGCGCAGCGCGGCCAGCAGCCAGATCGAGCCGAACGCTGATTCGAGTAACGCGATGCTGACGGTGCACAGGCTGAAGCTGAGGAGGTAGATGGTGCGGCGGGTCAGGTGGCGGCAACAGGCGTCGACCATGAATGCCGAAAGCATCATGCCCGCAGCGGGAATGGCCGAGATGATACCGATCTGCAAGGTGCCGGCACCGGCCTCATGCAAACGCAACGACACCAGCGGCAGGCTGGCCCCCAGGCTGAAGCCGACCACCGACACGGCGAACAGAAGGCCCGCCAGCAAACGCATGTTCATGTACCACTCCTAGCAAACTGAAAAGACGCGCAGATACAGGCGCCCACGCGCACGCCGGAAGGCGGCGACGCAAAGGCGCAGGTCAGTTCAGAACGAGGTGTGGCGAAAAGGTGAACGCAAACAGCACGCTGCGGCGACGCTTGAGCACCGTATCGCTCGGCCACGCACGACGCATGGCCTGCAAAGCAGGCTGGCGAGCGTGTGGGAGGGACTGGTTACGGCGCATTGCTTTGGCTACTACGCAGGTGGATGAGAAGAGGCGGCACTCTAGGCCAAGCCAGCTTGAGCCGTCAATTGCCAGGGCCGCTGCGCGGCCCATTCGCGGGCAAGCCCGCTCCTACAGGAGCCCGGCTGAATCCAGGGCCAGCACTGAACCTGTGGGAGCGGGCTTGGCCTGCGAGTGGGTTGCAAAGCAGCCCGATCAATCTCAGCGCTTACCGGTATTTGGCAGAAACACCGCCAACAACCCGAACAACGGCAGGAACGAGCACAGCCCATACACGTACTCGATGCCGCGCAAGTCCGCCAGGTACCCCAGCAACGCCGCGCCAATGCCGCCGAAACCGAACATCAAGCCGAAGAAGATCCCGGCAATCATGCCCACGCTGCCCGGCACCAGTTCCTGGGCATACACCACGATCGCCGAGAATGCCGACGCCAGGATGAAGCCGATCACCACGCTCAGCACGGTGGTCCAGAACAGGTCGGCATACGGCAGCGCCAGGGTGAACGGCGCTACACCGAGGATCGAGAACCAGATCACCGCCTTGCGCCCGATGCGGTCACCGATTGGCCCGCCGAAGAAGGTACCCGCCGCCACCGCGCCCAGGAACAGGAACAGGTGCAGCTGCGAGCTGGCCACCGACAGGTCGAACTTCTCGATCAGGTAGAAGGTGAAGTAGCTGGTGAAACTGGCCATGTAGAAATATTTGGAGAACACCAGCAGGCCCAGCACGATCAGCGCCGCGATCACCCTCTTGCGCGAGATGCCATGGCTGGCCTGCACCGCCTTGCGCGCCTTGGCCTGGCTAAGGTGCTCGGTGTACCAGCGGCGCAGCATCAGGGTCACGGCAAAGAACAGCAGCCCCGCCACACCGAACCAGGCGACGTGGGTCTGGCCGAACGGGATGACGATGGCGGCCGCCAGCAACGGGCCAAAGGCCGAGCCTGCGTTGCCGCCTACCTGAAAGGTCGACTGCGCCAGGCCGAAACGCCCGCCCGAGGCCAGGCGCGCAATACGCGAAGTCTCCGGGTGGAAGGTCGACGAGCCGATCCCCACCAGCGCCGAGGCCAGCAGAATCATCGGGAAGCTGCCAACGAAGGCCAGCATGACGATCCCCACCAACGTGCACAGGGTGCCGAGCGGCAACAAGTTCGGCGTGGGCCGGCGGTCGGTGAAAAAGCCCACCCAGGGTTGCAGCATCGAGGCGGTGATCTGGAATGTCAGAGTGATCAGGCCGATCTGGGCGAAACTCAGGTCGTAGTTGGCCTTGAGCATCGGGTAGATCGCCGGCAGCACCGACTGAATGAGGTCATTGATCAGGTGCGCCAGCGCGCAGAAGGTGATGATGCGCATCACCAGCGGGTTGGCTTGGCTAGCCGAGCTGGCGGTGGAGGTGCTGCTGATGGCCATGGGCTTGATTTCCGTCCGCAGGGTTGGGATCCGATTATCAGGAAACAAATGGATACATAGCTACCTTTTTATCCCTCCGTCACCGCGTACTTGTAAATGGTTCTCAATATATTTAGCATCCTCGAACTAATTTCCCCGTAATCGTTGGGCGAAACCGCCCTTTCGCGAGCACATCCTCATGAGCCCGATGCCCGCCACGCAGATTCAGGCTGACCCTCAGCAGGAAGCACTGGAATGGTTTTCCCGCCTGCGCCAACCCGGCTGCACTGAACGCGAGCGCCAGGCGTTCGCCATTTGGTGCCAGGCCCCGCTCAACGCGCACGCCTATGCCGAGCTGGAAGCCTGTTGGCAGCAGCTGCAAGTGCCGCCGGCACGGCCGCGGCCACGCCTTGTCAGTGCCCGCCGCAGCCACCTGGGCAAAGCGCTGGCCTTGCTGTTTCTGACAGCCTTGGCGGTGCTGGCGTATGTGTACTGGCCGCTGCTGCAACGCCTGGGCAGTGAGTTGCACACCGACGCGGGCGAACGGCGCAGCCTGCGCCTGGCCGACGGCTCGACGCTGCACCTGGACAGCGCCAGCGCGATGAATGTCGACCTGCGAGGGCGCACGCGGCTGCTGCATCTGGTGCAGGGCCAGGTCTACCTGGAAGTGATGCTGGACGGCCGCGCCATGGAAGTGCAGGTGAACGATGCGCGCATTCAGGTATTCGGCACCCGCCTGATGGTGGCCCGCCACGCCGATCACGACGAACTGGTGGTGCTCAACGGCAAGGCCATGATCGTTCAGGGGGGCGACCAACGCATGGTGTCGGCCGGCGAACGGGTGACATTCACTGAAGCACGTATCAACCCTGTGCAAAAAGTCGATGTCAAAACCGCAGACGCCTGGCGTACTGGCCACCTTCGTGCCAGCGACATGCCCTTGGGGCAGGTGATCGAGCGCCTGGCCAGCTACCAGGGCCGCCGCGTATGGCTGATGGATGAACAGACGGCGTATCGGCGCGTGAGCGGTGACTTCAACCTCGACCGGCCCGGCGAAACCCTCGATGCACTGGCTAGCGAACAGCGCTTGCAAGTGCACGCCGTGCTCGGGCAGTGGCTGATCGTCCAATAAAATCAGGCTTGGCGGCTAAGTTTTTGAAAGCGTGCAAATTTTTTTTGAAATGAGTGTTGACACAGGGGCCTCACAAGCGAATAATGCGCGCCATCGGCTACATAGCTCAGTTGGTTAGAGCATAGCATTCATAATGCTGGGGTCCGGGGTTCAAGTCCCTGTGTAGCCACCAAACTTGAAAAGGGCTTACCGCAAGGTAGGCCCTTTTCTTTTGCCTTCGATAAAGCTCAGCGCCCCTCCCCTCAACGTACGCCCGCTACCACCACCGCCAGCCCCAAGCCAATCAGCGCCACACCGATCACCCGGTCGACAACGACCTGCCGCTCGATCATTGCCTTGCGCAACCCCGCACTCGAGAAGAACACCGCCACCAGGCTGAACCACACCCAATGGGCAAATGACATGAATGCTCCGTAGGCGAAATCCAACCCCAGCGGTGTGCCCGGCTGCACGACCTGGGTGTAGGCGCTTACGACGAAGAGCATGGTCTTGGGGTTCAAGGCATTGGTGAGGAACCCTGTGCGCATTGCCGCGAGCAGCCCGGTGGCCGAGGGCTGCCCTTCAAGGCTGATGCGCGTGGTGTTGGTCAGCGACTGGTAACCCAGGTAGATCAGGTACCCCGCCCCGAGCACCTTCATGGCCAGGAATAGCACAGGGCTCTGGCTGATGATCACGGCGATACCCAGCACCGTGTACAGCACATGCACCTGCACGCCCAGGGCAATGCCCGCTGCTGCCGCCAACCCGGCCTCGCGGCCCTGTGCATAACTGCTGCGGGTAACCATGGCGAAATCGGCCCCAGGGCTGATGACGGCCAGGAGGGTGAATAGAGCAACGGCAAGCAGTTCGGTCACGGGTAGGTCCTCGATAGACGATGAAAATGCACAGATGTGCGCATTATCGAGGCCGGGCAAAGCGCGGAAAATCGATTTATAGTGAGGTAAATCCGCTAGCTTTTCTCACAGAGGTGCATTGCCGCTGCGGGCCTCTTCGCGGGGCAAGCCCGCTCCCACACATGCTCTACAAGTACCCAGGGCGGTGTGCGTTCTGTGGGAGCGGGCTTGCCCCGCGAAGAGGCCCGCAGCGGCAACCATGAAGCCCATGAAACTGCCCCCCCTCACCGCCTTTCGTTACTTCGACATTGCCGCCGAGACCGAGAGCTTCGTGCGCGCCGCCGAGCGCCTGCACGTTACCCATGGCGCCGTCAGCCGTCAGGTGCGCCTGCTTGAAGAAAGCCTCGGCATCGCGTTGTTCGAGCGGCGCAACCGGGCGATCTTCCTGACCCCGGCGGGCCGCGCACTGCAGGGCACAACCCAGGCCATTTTCGAGCAGCTGGAAGGCGCAGTGCAGCGCCTGCAGCAGCAGGAACGGGACAATGTGCTGGTGCTCTCGTGCGAACCGACCATCGCCATGCGCTGGCTGATCCCGCGCCTGCCCCGCTTTCATGCCGCTCACCCGGACCTGCAACTGCACCTGGTGGCCGCCGGCGGGCCACTGGACTTTGCCCGCAGCGGCGTCGACCTGGCGCTGCGCCGCGATGACTTCCACTGGCCACCCGCGCTGCACACCCTGAAGATCTGCGATGAATGGATTGGCCCGATCAACAACGATGGCAGTACCGCGCTCGACGGCCAGCGCTTGCTGCACAGCAACACCCGGCCGAGCGCCTGGCCTGCCTGGCTGCGCCTGAGCGGCCAGCAGGCGCGGCACAGCCAGCGCAGCGACTACGAACATTTCTACCTGTCACTGCAAGCGGCCAGCGCCGGCCTGGGCCTGGCCATCGCCTCGGCATTGATGGTGCGTGATGAACTCGGCAGTGGGCAGCTGAAAG
Organism: Pseudomonas sp. P39-UII1; assembly: GCF_039672635.1. Classification (NCBI taxonomy): domain Bacteria; kingdom Pseudomonadati; phylum Pseudomonadota; class Gammaproteobacteria; order Pseudomonadales; family Pseudomonadaceae; genus Pseudomonas; species Pseudomonas sp. P39-UII1. Next base: position 33,452 of record NZ_JBDFPP010000014.1, on the reverse strand, counting down.
CGCCGTTCGGCTTCATGCGCGATGGCTCCGCCTATCACCTATTGAGCCCGCAGCCGCTGGATGATGGCGGCAAGCGCCAGCGCTTTGCCGAATGGGTGATTGGCGAAAGCCAGGCCTGCCTTGCTCAGCTGGGCTTGCTGCAGAACGACGAACCCGCACTGCCATCGCCGCCCCAGGTGCGATAACCCGCAGTGTCGACATGGATACGGCCTGATGGGTAACGCCCCAGGCCCATGTTCCAGGCCTGGCCGTGCCGCTGCCAGAAGCTGCACAACGGGTTGGGGTCAGCCCAGGCCGGCAGCAGGATATCGACCGCAAACGCTCGGGTATGGGCACTGCCCACGGCGCCGCCGGCGCAGCGGTTGAGGCTTGGATCGCGGTAGGCCGAAACCACTTCGAACTGGCGCAGGATACCCTCGTCATCCAGTGTCTTGATCAGCGCCAGCGTGGAACGCACCGCAGGCCAGTTACCGGGCGGTGGCACTGCGAAGGGTGAAGCCTTGCACAGCCGCCAGTCCGAGGCCGAGCGCAGCAATTGGTGAATCGGCACTACGCCATACAGGCGGGCATCCACCAGCATCTCGCGAAATGGCCGGGTCTGATGATCCCCAGCCCATTGCGCGAACATCCACAGGTCGCGCTCATCCGCCTGCGCCGCACCTGCGCTCAACGCCAACGCCAGCAGCCAGCCTTTTGCACTTCTCATTGCCGCCCCCACTCCAGTATGAGCTCGGCCGCCAACCCTGGCGGTTTGCTGACAAGAGTTAAGCACGCACAGACTGCGCCATGGTGCTTAGGCATCATTGTGGTAATGAAGAAACTGGTGAGCTTGTGCAAACCCGCAGAAACCGAATGATATTTTTCAAGTCATTTCGAGAGCAATGCGGAGCAACACAGTTTTCCGTGGATTTTTGACCCATGATCGAGCCTCATCGGTCATTATTACTCGGCAGCAATAATCCGGACCGGAGATGCTTGTTGACTGGCCCAGTCACGATGGCATAATCACTCTCACTACTCAGCCCCGTACGCGACGATTCAGTTCTTCGGCTGTTGGGGTGAAGAAACCGGCCTAGCGCCGGTTTTTTCGTTTTCAGGAAATGAAAACCTTGCGTACTGCCTGTTTTATCGACGGATACAACGTGTTTTACGGGCTGGTAGCAGGCACAGTCTTCAAATGGCTGGACCTGCCTGCCCTGCTCTGCCACATCATCAAGGTCGAACAACCAGCAAGTGAGCTGACCGCAATCACCTTTTTCACATCTGGCGTGAAACCCTCACTCGCGAGTCGGGGGAACTTGTCCAAAGAAGCTCAAGACACTTACCTACGCGCTCTGATCGCAAGAGGCGTCGTTGTTCATTACGGACGCCATCAACTAGAGCCTCGTAATGCGCCTCGCTTCGTCGACAAGGAGACGGCACCCTCAAGGCACGACAAGGTAGCCATCTGGAAGCTCGAAGAAAAGGAAACGGATGTCCACATTGCCATCAGCATGTACCGACTCGCCTCGCAACAAGTCGCACTCCCCACAGAAGAGCGAATCCAGCAGATGGTTCTCGTTTCGGCGGACACTGATATGACGCCAGCCTTGAGAGCCATCAGAGAAGACTTTCCAGAACTGAAGATAGGCGTGATCCTGCCGCACCGCGAGGGTATGAAACGAACCACGCCTGGCTCACTCAAAAACCATTCACACTGGATGCGTCACCTGGTGACAACCGAGGAGCTCGCCTCACACCAATTTCCAGACCGCGTACCTACCCTGAAAAGACCAGCAATCAAGCCGGAGTACTGGTAACAGATCAGTAAACTTCAGGACAGAAGCACCGTCACTCTCCAAACAACGTACAAGCCATCACCAGCGCATCCTCGCGCCCACCCGCCACCGGGTAGTAATCCCGCCGGCGGCCGATCTCGTTGAAGCCGTACCGCTCATACAACCGATACGCCGACTGGTTGCTGGCCCGCACCTCCAGGAAGCACTCGCGCCCATTGAGCTGATACGCCCGCGCCATCAAATGTTCGAGCAAGCGCAGGCCCATGCCTCGCCCCTGGCTCTCCGGCTTGACGGTAATGTTCAGCAGGTGCGCCTCATCGATGATCACGTTGATCACGCCATGGCCGACTTGCTGCTGGCCATCGAACATCAACCACACTTCGTAGGATTTGAGCGCATCCTGGAAGATCCCGCGGGTCCAGGGATGGCTGAACGCGGCATATTCGATCTTAAGCACGGCATCCAGATCCGCCTCGGTCATGGGGCGGAAACTGATCGATTCACTCATTCAACGCTCTTCCAGCGCGCCATCAGCTGGCGCATCGCTTGCCAGACGTCCGCCTTGCGGTGCGGCTCGTCCATCAACAGTTCAAGGCCCGGCAACGCCCAGGCGTCGCCCAGGCCGTCGAGCTTCAGTACGTGGTAATACGCTTCGGTGTCGGCACTGGCGGCAAAACGCAGGGCCGGCAGGCCGATCAGCCACAGGCAACTACAAGGGGTTTCTTCGAGGCGCGCCTGGATGAAGCCTTTGACGAAATCACGCGCAGCGTCCGGGCCCTGGTCCATGTTGCCGCGCACCAGCAGCGGCCAACGCACCGGCTCGCCGATGATCTGCGGGGCGTCGGGCAGGCCGGCGGCGCGCAGCATGTCCTTGAGCAGCAGGTAGGACGGGTCGCGGCTCTGGAACGGTTGGCCGGTGGCCAGCTCGACCAGCAGCAGGCAACTGCCAGCGCGCAATAGTTGCAGCGAGAAGCGCGGCGGTGGCGCCAGGGCCGGACGTGGCGCGGGGGCCTGCGCCTCGGCCTCGACCGGTTTGGCCACGGGCTTTGGCGTGTTGCCCGGGCGCGGGATTTCGATTTTCGGCCGCTCGCCGGAGCGCGCCTGCGGTACCGGCGGCGCGTCGTGGACGGCCGGTGCGGATGGCCTGATCTCGAATTCGGCTTCCTCGACCGGCACCTGCGGCAACAGCAGCTCGGGGCGCGACGGGGCGGCGAACGGCAGTTCGGCGCGCGGCAGCCAATGCACCACTTGCATGGCGGAAAGGTAGGCGCGGCGGCGGGACTCGGTCAGCAAGGCACGGGTATCCGGAGGGTTGAATCAATCGCGCATTCTAACGCTGTTGGGAGGCGAGCGCCGCAACTGGTCGGCAGAAAATTGCTGCCAGTACTGGCCTCATCGCCGGCAAGCCAGCTCCCACAGGGCTCGGTGGCGTACCTGTGGGAGCCGGCTTGCCGGCGATGAGGCCAGTGAATCCCTTAGCAAACTCAGGGGTAATTCCTCATTACAGACCAAGGGGTGAAATCCTCCCCCCGGGATGCAGTACAATCGCCCCCTTTTTACTTGGCAACGAGTAGACGCCAATGATCGAACCCAAGCGCGTCCTGCGCGCCCTAGCTGAACACTGGGCCCTGATCGAGCCGCTGTGCGAGCGTTTCGACCAAGGCACCCTGAGCCTGGTCGAACTGCGCCAGCAACTGGGCCGCCAGCAAGTGGAAAGCACGCCGCAGGACATCACCCAGCTGCTCGACGTGTGGATCCGCCTGGATATCCTGGTGCCGGTGGCCAAGAGCCCGAACCGCTTCGAGCTCAACGCCCAGATCCACGATTTCCTCGCCTACCTGCGCCGCGAGCACCGCCTGGGCCTGTGCCTGGAGATCGAGGCCTACCTGCGCCACCTGGAGCGCCTTGCCGGGCACATCCAGGATGCCTTCGACAACCGCGACAGCGACGACCTGGCGCGCCAATTGCGCCTGCTCGACATGCGCGTGCGCGACGTACTGAAGAAACTCGACAACGACGAACAGGCACTGGTGGCCGTGGCCGAACGGGCCAAGACCAGCAACCGCCAGATCCCGTTGCGCCAGCGTTATGCCGAGGTACTGGCGACCTGGGACGAATACGTCGAGCCGATGATCCAGCTGGTCAACGCCGACGGCGCCTTCGAACAAGGCGTGCGCAAGGTCGAGACCGTGCTGCTGAAACTGCTGGGCGAACAGGCGCGCCTGGGCCACCTGGTCGACGACGACATGCTGCTGCGCACCCACGCGCGCATCCTCGAAATGCAGACCAGCGCCCAGCTGACCCTGCGCCACGCCCGCGAACTGCTGCTGCCGCTGCGCGAAGAAGCGCGCCGGCACAACGCCGTGACCCGCGGCGCTGCCCTGGCCCTGTCGGTGATCCGCCGCAAAGGCATCGATGCCGTGCCGCACGCAGCCATGCCGCTGTTCACCCGCCCGCAAAGCACCTTCCTCGGCAGCGCCAGCCAGGTCGAGGCGTATGTCTACGCCCTCGCCCGCTTCGAGCCGAAACCGGCCAAGTTCCCCAAGGCGCACAAGACCCAGAACGGCCCGCTGCCGCGTGCGCCACGCACGGTCAAAGAAATGCTCGAACGCTGCGAGAATGCCCTGCCGCTGCCCGACCTGATGGTCTGGCTGCTGGACCAGGAGCCCGAAGGCGCAACCGACGAACTGCTGTACTGGTTCTCGCGCCTGTCGCGCGAGAAGCGCTTCAAGCGCGAACGCCTCGACCGCCGCGAATACACCACCCAGGAACACTTGGTCAGCCTGCGCTCGTTCGCCCTGACCTCCAGCCGCGAAGCGCCACCTGAAACCAACGCGAGCCCAGCCAATGCATCTTGATCTTTCCGAACTGTCCCAGCTCGCGCCGATCTTCCGCGAGCTGTTCAAAGGGTTCCATGTCAGCCGCCGCGACCCGGAGCTGTACGCCCAACTGTCGAACTTCCAGGACCAGTACCGCACCTTGTTCAAGGCCCTGGGCTTCGAGCTGGTGTGCGATACCCGCGGCTTCTACTACTTCGTCCCCGAGCAGGCCGCCGCGCAGGTCAACAAGACCGCCCAGCGCCTGTCGCTGTTCACCTTCATCCTGGTCGAGCACCTGGCCGACCAGGGCCGCGACCCGATGGCCGTGCTCGACGGCGGCAGCATTGGCCGCGACGAGCTGCCGTCGCTTTTGGAAAAGTACCGCGACCTGTTCCTGCAGGCCGAAGTGCAGACCGTCGACGAGCTGGAAGAAAAGATCATGCGCCGCATGACCCAGCTCGGCTTCGCCCACGAAGAAGGCGGCATCTACCGCTTCCTGCCACCGATGCACCGCTTCCTCGACGTGTGCCTGTCGGTGCAGCAGGACCGCGACCTGGCCGCTACCCTGCACAGCGACCTGCCGCTGCCAACCCCGGTGCTGGTCGAAGAAGAAAGCCCGGAAGAACTGGCGCGCACTGACGACCCGCTCGACCTGGCGCCGTTTGAAGGCGACGAAAGCGAAGAAGAGGCCCTGGCCCGGGCCATCCGCGAAGAGCAACAGGAGATTGACGCATGAGCCAGGAACGCTACGGCATCCGCCGCTTCGCACTGCTCAACACCGCCGGCTACAGCCTTGGCCTGTTCCCGCTGGAACACCCGCTGTCGGTCTACGGCGCCAACAACCTGGGCAAGTCGGCGTCGATCAACGCCCTGCAGTTCCCGATCCTGGCACGCATGTCCGACATGAGCTTCGGCAAGTACAGCCTGGAGCAGTCGCGCCGCTTCTACTTCGCCAGCGACACCTCTTACATCCTTTGCGAACTGAACCTGCCCCACGGCCCGCACGTGGTCGGCGTGGTCGGCCGCGGCCCGGGCGGCGGTTTCGGCCACCAGTTCTTCGCCTACAAAGGCGAGCTGGACCTGGCCCACTACCAGAAGAACGACACCTGCCTGCGCCAGAAAGAGCTGTTCACCAACCTCGAGCGCCTGGGCCTGAAGGCCTACGAGCTCAAGCCGGATGAACTGCGCCGGCTGCTGGTCGGCGGCCACACGTCGGTGCCGCTGGACCTGACCATGATCCCGCTGCGCTCGACCAGCGAGCAGAGCCTCAAAACATTCCGCGCACTGTTCATCAACCTGCTGCACATGCGCGAAATCACCGCCGCCAAGCTCAAGCAGCTGTTCCTCGACGCCTTCGAGCACAGCCTGCGCTCGGGCAGCGTCGACTACATTGCTGCCTGCGAAGAAGCCTTCCGCGACGTGCGCCGCATGGAGCAGGACTATAACGCCCTGGTCGCCGCCGGCCCGCTGGTCGAGGCCCTGGCTGGCGGCGTGGCCCAGCGCGACATCCTGCGCGGCAAACTGCACCGCCTTTCGCCGCTGCTCGATAACCTGCTGGGTACCTGGCAGGAATACGCCATGGCGCGCAAGGAAGAGCTGGTGATCCAGGCCGAGCACTTCCGTGGCGAGCAAGACCGGCTGCAGAACGACCAGCGCGGCGGCACCCAGGAGCTGATGCGCCTGGAGCGTGAAATCACGGGCATCCAGCGCTGGCTCGGCGAGCTGTCGGTGCTCAAGCACCGCTTCGCCCTGGTCGACGACGTCAAGGTTCTGGAACAGCAACTGCTGGCGGCCAAGGATGCCCACGACGAACTGGCCGGCGCCCTGGCGCAATCGCGACAGTTCTCCGCCGAAGACCTCGACGAGCGCGTGCGTGACCTCGAAAAACGCATGAAGCAGGTCAAGCAGCAACTCGACCACGCCGACAACAACAGCTATGCCCGCCTGCGCGAAGAGTTCTCGCAGGCCGACGTCGACCGCCTGATGCGCCTGTTCAACGGCGCGCTGTTCAGCCTGCCGTTGGGCGACCGCGGCATCGAGCTGGACGACAGCGACCTGTGGGTGAAATCGCTCGAAGGGGTACTCGATGGCTTCAAGGGCGAGCGTTTCGAGGCCCCGGGCATTTCCATCGACATCTCCCATATCGACCCGCCGGCCCTGCAGGCCTTGGCCGACCGTGCCGCCCTGCGCGATCAGAAGGACCGCCTGGAGCGCGAGCTCAAGCAGCTCAAGACCCAGCAGTCGGTAGCCGCCGACCGCACCGCCTCCAAGGCGCAGACCGAAGCCCTGTACCAACAGGTGCTGGATGCTCAGAAGGCCCTGGAAGACTACCGCCGCAGCGAAACCCTGGCCGCTGAAGAGCCCGAGAAGCTGGAGCAACTGGCGCAGCTGGAAGCCGCCCAGGACGAGCTGAAGCGCTCCAGCGATGCCTTCACCGAACGCGTTCAGCAACTGTCGGCCAAGCTGCAACTGGTCGGCCGCCAGATCGGCGACCTGGAGTCCAAACAGCGCACGCTGGAAGATGCCTTGCGCCGTCGCCAACTGCTACCGGCCGACCTGCCGTTCGGCACGCCGTTCATGGAAGCGGTCGATGACTCCATGGACAACCTGCTGCCACTGCTCAACGACTACCAGGACAGCTGGCAGGGCTTGCAGCGCGTCGACAACCAGATCGAGGCGCTATACGCCCAGGTGCGCCTGAAGGGCGTGGCCAAGTTCGACAGCGAAGACGACATGGAGCGCCGCCTGCAGCTGCTGGTGAACGCCTATGCGCACCGCACCGACGAAGCCCTGACCCTGGCCAAGGCGCGCCGCGCTGCGGTCACCGACATCGCCCGGACCCTGCGCAACATCCGCAGCGACTACGACAGCCTCGAGCACCAGCTGGCCCTGTTCAACCGCGAGATCAACAAGCGCCAGGTGTCCAACCTGGAGAGCTTCCGCGTGGTACTGGCGCCGAACAAGGAAGCGCTCAAGCACATCGACCAGATCATCCACAGCGCCGGCCAGTACGAGGAAGGCGAGACCCTGTCGGTATTCGACCTGACGCAGAACTCGGACCAGGACCACAAGAACGAAGAGGCCAAGGAATACCTGGCACGGCTGGTGGCGGCCAACCATAACCAGTTGGGCCTCAAAGACCTGTTCGAGCTTGCGTTCGAGATCACCAAGATCAACAGCCAGCCGGTGATCCACGCCGACATCGACGGCGCCGCGTCCAACGGCACCACCATGACCATCAAGGCGCTGACCAACATGTACTTGTTGCTGCACCTGATGGACCGCGACCTGGCCGGGCGCATTCGCCTGCCGTACTACCTGGACGAAGCGGCGGACATCGACGAACGCAACCAGGCGGCGCTGCTGGAAACCAGTTTGCAGTTGGGCTTCGTGCCGATTTTGGCGAGCGTGAAGCCGCAGGTGTCGGCGCACGTGGCGATCGACCTGGAAGGCGGTAGCGGGCCGAATGGCATCTACATCGATGAGGCGGATTGGAAGTTCATCAGCCCTCGGGATGTGGAGAAGGCGGTTGTGCGAGAGGATCAGGCTGAGGAGTTGGCCTGAGTCTGGAGTCATGGGGCCGCTTAGCGGCCCTTTCGCCGGCAAGCCGGCTCCCACAGAGATCCGCACAGCCCTCAAGCGCAGTGATAACCCTGTGGGAGCTGGCTTGCCAGCGATTGGAGGCCAAAGGCCTCCCGATTACATCAATGCGCCCAAGGCAGGATCGGAATTGCCGTCACCGCATTCTGCGGGCTACCTTCGATCATGCGGTCGCTGTACACCAGATACACCAGCGTATTGCGCTTCTTGTCCAGGAAGCGCACCACCTGCATGGTCTTGAACACCAGCGAGGTGCGCTCCTTGAACACTTCCTCGCCGTCCTTCAACTCACCCTTGAAGCTGATCGGCCCGACCTGGCGGCAGGCGATCGACGCCTCCGCACGGTCTTCTGCCAGGCCCAGCCCACCTTTCATGCCGCCCGTCTTGGCACGCGACAGGTAGCAGGTCACACCTTCGACCTTGGGGTCATCGAAAGCCTCGACCACTATACGGTCGTTCGGCCCGAGGAACTTGAACACGGTCGACACCTGGCCGACCTCCTCTGCCCCGGCCAGCATCGGCAACGCCAGCGCCGCCACGGCAATTACACGCTTGAGCAGGCTCATACCAGCACCAGGTTGTCGCGGTGCACCAGCTCCGGCTCGGCGCTGTAACCGAGCAGCGATTCGATGGCCTCGGACGACTGGCCGATGATTTTCTGGGCTTCCAGTGCGCTGTAGTTGGCCAGCCCGCGAGCCACTTCCAGGCCATCGGGGCCCACGCAGACGACCATCTCGCCGCGACGGAAGCTGCCTTGCACGGTCTTCACGCCAACCGGCAGCAGGCTCTTGTTGGCCTGACGCAGGGCCTGCACGGCACCGGCGTCGAGCACCAGGGTGCCACGGGTTTGCAGGTGGCCAGCCAGCCACTGCTTGCGCGCCGCCAGCATGCCGCGCTCGGGCGACAGCAAGGTGCCCAGGCGCTCGCCGGCCTTCAGGCGGTCCAGCACACGCTCGATACGGCCACCAATGATGATGGTGTGGGCCCCGGAACGGGCAGCCAGGCGCGCAGCGCGCAACTTGGTCTGCATGCCACCACGGCCCAGGGCGCCACCGGTACCGCCAGCCACGGCGTCGAGCGACGGGTCATCGGCACGGGCTTCGTAGATCAGCTGGGCTTCGGGATTGTTGCGCGGGTCGGCGTCGAACATGCCGTCACGGTCGGTGAGGATCACCAGCAGGTCGGCTTCGACCAGGTTGGCCACCAGCGCGGCCAGCGTGTCGTTGTCGCCGAAGCGGATTTCGTCGGTGACCACGGTGTCGTTTTCGTTGATCACCGGCACCACACCCAGGTCGACCAGCGTGCGCAGGGTGCTGCGGGCATTGAGGTAACGCTTGCGGTCGGACAGGTCGTCGTGGGTCAGAAGGATCTGCGCGGTGTGCTTGCCGTGCTCGCCGAAGCTCGACTCCCAGGCTTGCACCAGGCGCATCTGGCCGATCGAAGCAGCGGCCTGCAGCTCGTTCATCGCGCTCGGTCGCGAAGTCCAGCCCAGCTGGCTCATGCCGGCTGCCACGGCCCCGGAGGAGACCAGTACCAACTCCACGCCTGCTTCACGCAGCGCGACCATCTGCTCGACCCACACGGCCATGGCGCCGCGGTCGAGGCCTTTGCCATCCGCCGTGAGCAGCGCACTGCCGATCTTCACGACCCAGCGCTTGGCGCCAGTCACCTTGCTTCGCATCTTCTCTTCCAACCTATGTCGAATCTGTAGATACCGTAGATACAAAAACGCCGCTCCAGAGAGCGGCGTTTAGTGTACTGCAACCGGTCAGTCGCGCACGTAAATGATTTCCGGGCCGTCTTCGTCGTCCTCGAAATCGTCATCCCATGCATCGTCGTCGCCGATGTCGTGCACGCTCTTGACGCCGGTACGACGCAGGGTACGGGCGTCGTCCAGGGCCTGCAGCTGGGCACGGGCTTCGTCTTCGATGCGCTGGTCGAGTTCGGCCAGCTCTTCGGCGTAGGCCGGGTCGTTGGCCAGGCGGTCGGCGCGGTCTTCGATGTAGCGCATCAGGTCGTGGCTGAGCTGCTCGGTGCCTTGCTTGGAGATGGCCGAGATCACATAGACCGGGCCTTCCCACTGCAGGCGCTCGACCACTTCCTTGACCCGCTCGTCGCGCTCGTCGTCCATCAGCATGTCCGACTTGTTCAGCACCAGCCAGCGCTCACGGTCGGTCAGCGACGGGCTGAAGCGAGTCAGCTCGTTGATGATCACTTCGGCGGCATCGGCCGGGCTGCTGCCGTCCAGCGGCGCCAGGTCGACCAGGTGCAGCAGCACGCGGGTACGCGCCAGGTGCTTGAGGAAGCGGATACCCAGGCCGGCACCGTCGGATGCGCCTTCGATCAGGCCGGGGATGTCGGCGATGACGAAGCTCTTCCAGCGGTCGACGCTGACCACGCCCAGGTTTGGCACCAGGGTGGTGAACGGGTAGTCGGCGACTTTCGGCTTGGCGGCCGATACCGAACGGATGAAGGTGCTCTTGCCGGCATTTGGCAGGCCCAGCAGGCCAACGTCGGCCAGGACCTTCAGCTCCATCTTCAGGTCGCGCTGGTCACCCGGCTTGCCTGGGGTGGTCTGGCGCGGCGCACGGTTGGTACTGGATTTGAAACGGGTGTTGCCCAGGCCGTGCCAGCCGCCTTGGGCGACCATCAGCTTCTGGCCTGGGGTAATCAGGTCGCCGATCACTTCCTGGGTGGACGCGTCGATCACCGTGGTGCCGACCGGCACGCGCAGGAACAGGTCTTCACCCTTCTTGCCAGTGCAATCGGTGCTGCCACCGTTGGAGCCGCGCTGGGCTTCGTGGTGACGGGTGTAGCGGTAATCGACCAGGGTATTGAGGTTTTCGTCGGCCACCATGTACACCGAACCACCATCGCCACCGTCGCCGCCGTTGGGGCCACCGTTCTCGATGAATTTCTCGCGACGGAAGCTCATGCAACCGTTGCCGCCGTCACCGGCTTTGACCCGAATCGATACTTCGTCAACAAACTTCATTTAAAACCGCCCCTCGCCTTCCGGCGAGCTGAATACTTGAAAAACCTGAGGCTCTTGCAAAAATGAGCGCGGCGGCCCCGTACGACCGTAGAAACCCACGCCGGCAGCCCATACAAACAGCTTTGCAAGAGGCTCACCACAAACGAAAAAGCCCCGTCGCATGACGGGGCTTCTGGAGCGACGTCGCGATTAAGCGGCGACGATGCTCACGTAACGGCGGTTGAACTCGCCTTTCTTCTCGAACTTGATCACGCCTTCGATCTTGGCGAACAGGGTGTGATCCTTGCCCATGCCAACGCCGTAGCCGGCGTGGAACTGGGTGCCGCGCTGACGGACGATGATGTTGCCGGCCTTGACGACCTGGCTGCCATACATCTTCACGCCAAGGCGTTTCGATTCTGAGTCGCGACCGTTACGGGTACTACCACCAGCCTTCTTGTGAGCCATGGTTCAATTCTCCAAATAAATTCAGGGGATCTAGGGGATTAAGCCTGGATGCCGGTGATTTTGATCTCGGTGAACCACTGGCGGTGGCCCATACGCTTCATGTGGTGCTTACGACGACGGAACTTGATGATGCGTACTTTATCGTGACGGCCTTGCGAAACGACTTCGGCAACAACTTTAGCGCCAGCGACGACTGGAGCGCCGATGGTGACTTCTTCACCGTTGGCAACCAGCAGAACGCGATCGAAGGTCACGGATTCGCCAGTGGCGACTTCCAGTTTTTCGATCTTGAGGAATTCACCTTCAGCGACTTTGTACTGCTTGCCGCCGGTAACGATTACTGCGTAAGACATGGGTATTTCTCCGATAATCCTGCTCACCCAGCGCTTTATATATTGAGTATTGGCTGGCATGGCTGCATGGGGCTGGAACGGCCCGGTGCAATTGCGTAAGGCAGGTGCTGCCCAGGAAGTTAGGGTGCGCGATTGTACGCAACCCGGGTTTTGCTTGCAAGTACCGGCCCCGCCGCCCGGGCACCGCGCCTTGACACCACGGGACCCGCGACCTAGCATGCCGCGCAACCTCAATGGAGCAGCCGATGCAACCCCAAACCTTCTACCGCGCGGTAGCTGACGATTTCAGCGCCGTCGACGAGATCATCAAGAAGCAGCTGACCTCGCGCGTGCCGCTGGTATCGAAGATCGGCGACTATATCACGTCCGCCGGTGGCAAGCGCCTGCGCCCCCTGCTGGTGCTGCTGTGCGGCAAGGCCCTGGGCCGCGAAGGCGACGACCTGCGCCTGCTGGCCGCGACCATCGAGTTCCTGCACACCGCCACCCTGCTGCATGACGATGTGGTCGACATGTCGGGCATGCGCCGCGGCCGTTCCACCGCCAACGCACTGTGGGGCAACGCGCCGAGCGTGCTGGTGGGCGACTTCCTTTACTCGCGCTCGTTCGAAATGATGGTCGAACTGGGCTCGATGCCGGTCATGCAGATCCTCTCCAAGGCCACCCGGGTGATTGCCGAGGGTGAAGTGCTGCAGCTGTCGCGCGTGCGCGATGCCAGCACCACCGAAGAGGTGTACATGGAGGTCATCCGCGGCAAGACCGCGATGCTGTTCGAGGCCTCGACCCACAGCGCCGCCGCGCTGGCCGAAGCCACCGACGAGCAGCGCGAGGCCCTGCGTACCTTCGGTGACCACCTGGGTGTGGCCTTCCAGCTGGTCGACGACCTGCTCGACTACAAAGGTGACTCGGAAACCCTGGGCAAGAACGTCGGCGACGACCTGGCCGAAGGCAAGCCTACCCTGCCGCTGATCTACACCATGCGTGAAGGCACGCCTGAGCAGGCGGCACTGGTGCGCAAGGCAATCCAGAAAGGTGGCCTGGAAGACCTGGAGCAGATCCGCGTAGCGGTCGAGGCTTCTGGCGCGCTGGACTACACCGCGCAAATGGCGCGCGATTACGTCAAGCGGGCCATTGCCTGCCTGGAAGTGCTGCCGGCCAGTGAATACCGGGATGCGCTGGTTGAGCTGAGTGAGTTTGCGGTCGCGCGTACACACTAAGCCAGCATCGCCCTCTTCGCGGGACAAGCCCGCTCCCACAGGTTATCCACCAAGCTCAAGGCAGAGGGTGTAACTGTGGGAGCGGGCTTGTCCCGCGAATGCTTTTGTACAGACAAAACATTTCCCGGCTAAAACCTTATACAATATGGGCCTTTAACCGCCTGTCTGTTTAAGGAACCGAAGTGAGTACTCTGCCAGCCTGCCCAAAATGCAATTCCGAATACACCTATGAGGATGGCACTCAGCTGATCTGCCCCGAATGCGCCCACGAGTGGTCGGCCAACGGCGAAGCCGATGCTGCCAGTGATGACGTGGTGAAAAAGGATTCGGTCGGCAATGTGCTGCAGGATGGCGACACCGTTACCGTGATCAAGGACCTCAAGGTCAAGGGCTCCTCCCTGGTGGTCAAGGTCGGCACCAAGGTCAAGAACATCCGCCTGTGCGACGGCGACCACGACATCGACTGCAAGATCGACGGCATCGGTGCCATGAAGTTGAAGTCGGAATTCGTGCGAAAGGTCTGATGTTAGTGTGCGACGGGGCTGCCACACGGTGGCCCTGACAGATCCTGCAACAGGATCAGCCGCACCATTCGGAAGAATTCTTCCAATAGTCTCTTGCTATTTTGATAATAAGAATTATTCTCATTGGAACTGCTATCCAAGGAGAATAGCCATGACTTATCTGATCGACGCCTGGCTGGACCGCCCCCACCCTTACCTGCGCATCTTGCACCGCGAGACCGGCGAAGTGTGCGCCGTACTCGAGGAAGAAGCGCTCGACGAACTGCGCGACCAAGGCGACCTGGACCTGCAGGGTTTGAATTCGAGTGAGCCGGTGGTGCTCAAGGAGTTGGTGCGCAATCTGTTCCTGTTCTGCTATGCGCGGGCCTTGCGCCCGGTGGGAACAGACTGGAATTGAGACCGGCAGTACCGGCCTCATCGCCGGCAAGCCGGCTCCCACAGGTACAATGCAGCCCTCAGGTACAGCACAACACTCAGGTACTGCGCGGTCCTTGTGGGAGCCGGCTTGCCGGCGAATGGGCCGCGTAGCGGCCCCAGGGGCATTACAGAACGTCGAGCAGTTCGACGTCGAATACCAGCACGCTGTGCGGCGGGATGCTGCCAACGCCTTGGGCGCCGTAGGCCAGCTCGCTCGGCACGTACAGGCGCCATTTGCTGCCAGCGTTCATCAGCTGCAGGGCTTCGGTCCAGCCAGCAATCACGCCGCCAACCGGGAATTCCGCTGGCTGACCACGATCGTAGGAGCTGTCGAACACAGTGCCGTCGATCAGGGTGCCGTGGTAGTGCGTACGCACGTTGCTTTCGCGGGTCGGCTTGGCGCCTTCGCCGGCGGTCAGCACTTCGAACTGCAGGCCCGAAGCCAGGGTGGTGATGCCTTCACGCTTGGCGTTTTCGGCCAGGAATGCCTTGCCAGCGCCAGCGGCGGCTTCAGCCTTGGCTGCTGCTTCTGCTTGCATGATGTCGCGGATCACTTTGAAGCTGGCCGACAGGTCGGCTTCATTTACGCGGCTGTCGGCGCCGTTGAAGGCGTCGGTCAGGCCGGCCACGATAGCTTCCAGGCTAACGCCCGGTGGCGGGTTGTCGCGCAGCTGGCCGCCCAGCTGACGGCCGATGCCGTAGCTTACGCGGGTTTCGTCGGTGGACAGGTTGAGTTCGGACATTGTCGTGCTCCACTGCAGGGCGCAGTGCAGCCGCGCCCTTGATGAAAAGGGCGAGCAGCCTAGCACACTGGGGCGCTGCGAGCAGCTACCAGGCCGAGCGCGGCGAAATGGGCACCTTGAGGTCTTCTTCCGGGTGTTGCCCCATGCCACACATCTCGTCCTGCACAGACCAATGCAGCAGGTTCATCGACATCATCGGCAAAGGTTTCAACAGCTCCCGCGCCTCTTCCACCGAGCGCACGCGCAGGCGTTTGCCCTGGCTGTCAGCAAGCGGCTGGGCGCGCCCGTTGACCCGGGCTTCGAGCAGGTAATCCCCGCCTTCGATGGCGATCAGATTCAGTTCGTTGACATGGCCGGCCCTGGCCTCGGTATTGAGCTGATGCAGGTTCATGAGAGCACCTCGCTGCTGGAACCAGGCATGAGTGCTCATTTTTTGTACAGCCCCGCCGAAAGCACAAGCCGAAAACGACACCGCCCGTCCGTTTTGCAACGGACGGGCGGCGCAGGCTTGGCAGCACTCAGTGCTTGGTCAGCTTGTCCAGGTAACCCATGCAGAACGCCGATACCACGAAGGTCATGTGAATGATCACGTACCACATCAGGTAGTCGGTGGAGATGTTCTGGGCATCCATGAACACCCGCAGCAGGTGGATGGAGGAAATGGCCACGATCGAGGCGGCGACCTTCATCTTCAGCGACGAGGAGTCCATCTTGCCCAACCAGTTGAGCTTCTCCTTGCTTTCGTCGATGTCCAGTTGCGACACGAAGTTTTCGTAGCCGGAGATCATCACCATCACCAGCAGGCCGCCAACCAGCGACATGTCGATCAGCGACAGGATCACAAGGATCAGGTCCGCTTCGCTTAGGGCAAAGACATTGGGCAGGACGTGGACAACTTCCTGGAAAAATTTCAGCGCCAGGGCCAGCAGCCCGAGGGACAGGCCAAAGTAGATGGGGGCGAGCAGCCAGCGCGAGGCATACATCGCGTTTTCGAGAATACGTTCCATGGAGGGTTTGGGACTCGTCAGGTGACTAAAAAGCGACCGCGAGTATAGCCAGCCACCTGTTACAGCAAAAGCCTGCTTGAAAGGCGGGCCGCTGCGCAGCCCAATCGCCGGCAAGCCGGCTCCCACATGGCCTGCATCGTCTTTACCGCCAAGTCGCCCCTTTGCGGGCCGGCTTGTCGGGGGTGAGGCGACTGAAGGTTCTCAGGTCTCGGGGTGGAACTGGTAATCCCCAAGGTTGCGGCAACGCTCGCCGTTGATCCGTCGCAGTTGCGCCTGCAAGTGCAGGCACCAGATCTGCGGATCCTCGGCCACCTGGTACCCATGCAGGGTCAGGCTGTCGACGATGGCATTGAGCACAGACTCGGCCACCAGCGGGCCATGGAAAGGCCCCTGGGCCTTGATGGCAGAGGGTTGTTCACCGGCCATGCCGGCGGCGAACAGCAAAGTCCACATGCCGTTGTCGCCGGCCAGCGGACGAATGCTGCATTCGATACGGGTCACCAGGCCCAGGCACTGGCGAGTAAGGCTGAGGTTGCGCATGGCAGCGTCCCCCTCCAATAAGCCCTGTTCAGCCCGAAACGTTCGGGCTGTCTCCATCCTGAACCCTGCTGCCGTCCTTAAGTTCCAGCATAGAATAATGCTGTAAAAAGATGGAAAACCGGCGCTGAACGGTAGCACATGGCCGCCAGCGCCGATTTATTGACTCAGGCCGGTTTGGCCTGGGCAATGACCTCTTCCAGGCGTTCCTTTTCCGCCTTCTCGATGTCTTCCTCGCTGATCATCTCGGCAATTTCCCGCAGGCGCTCGACCACCCGGGCATTGACGCTGCCTTCGGTGAACAGGCCTTCGTCGTTCAGCACCCCGGCCTCCTCGCCCACCAGCAAGCTCAGCGCCTCATCGGCCTGGCTGACCGCATAGACATGGAACATGCCGTTCTCGACCGCCTGCAGCACGCGCTCGTCGAGCATCAGCGTGGCGACGTTGGCGCGTGGGATGATCACCCCTTGCTCGCCGGTCAGGCCACGGGCCTCACACAGGCGGAAGAAGCCTTCGATCTTCTCGTTGACCCCACCCACCGCCTGCACTTCACCGAACTGGTTGATCGAGCCAGTGATGGCAAAGCACTGCTTGAGCGGTGTGCGCGACAGCGCCGAGATCAGTGTGCACGCCTCGCCCAGCGACGCACTGTCACCGTCCACATAGCCGTAGGACTGCTCCAGCGCGATGCTCGCCGAGATCGCCAGCGGGAATTCCTGGGCGTAGCGGCTACCGAGGTAACCGGTAAGGATCATCACCCCTTTGGAGTGGATCGGCTGGCCCAGGTTGACCTCACGCTCGATGTCGACGATGCCGCTGCCGCCCGGGTACACCGTGGCGGAAATACGCGCCGGCATGCCGAACGCCGAGTCGCCCACTTCCAGCACGGTCAGGCCGTTGCACTTGCCGATGGCCGCGCCTTCGGTGTCGATCAGGATGATGCCGGCAAGCATGTCGTCGAGCACCCGCTGCGAGACGCGCCCAGTACGGGTGGCCTTGGCCTTGAGCGCACGTTCTATGTGCCCTGCGTCAGTCATCGCGTCACTGGCCAGCTGGCGGATGAAATCGGCCTCGCTGACCAACTGGAACAGGTCGCCGATGCGTGCCGACAGGCGGGACTGGTTTTCCGCCAGGCGTGCGCTGTAAGTGGCCAGGCGCGCCACCGCATCGCTGGTCAGCGGCGCCATGCCTTCCTCGTTGGTACGCGTGCGCAACAGCTGGGCGAACTGCTCCAGGTTCTCGTCGACCATCGGCATGTCTTCGTCGAAGTCGACCAGCACCCGGAACATTTCCTGGAAGTCCGAATCATGATCCTGCAGCGCGTAGTACAGCTGGCGCGAGCCGATGATCACCAGCTTGACGTTGAGCGGAATCATCTGCGGCTGCAGGCTGACGCTGGCAACGCGGCCCAGTTCGCCGATCGGCGACTCCATCTTCAGCTTGCGCGACTGCAGGGCGCGCTTCAGCGCATCCCAGACGAACGGCTCGCCAAGCATCTTCTCGGCTTCGAGGATCAGAAAACCGCCATTGGCACGGTGCAGCGCACCTGGGCGCAGCTGGCGATACGAGGTGTACAGCGCGCCCTGGTCGGTGCTGTATTCAATGCGCCCGAACAGGTTGTCATAGGTCGGGTGCGGCTCGAACACCACCGGTGCACCGCCGGCAGCGTGATGGCCAACCACCAGGCTTGGCGCGTACTGCTCTTCGAGCAGCTTGCGCGCCACGGCGTCGGCCTTGCTGTCATCGACCAGTTGCTCTACCACGGTGCGCAGCAGGTTCACCTGTACCGATTGCAGATAGGCGCACACCGCCGCGTTTTCGGCGTACTTTTCCGACAGCGGCGCCAGCAATGGCTGCAGTGCCAGGGTGATGGTTTCTTCGTTGAGCTGGCGCAGCTGGTTGTTCGACTCGCGCTTCCACTGCGGCAGGCTGGCCAGTTCTTCGTTGAGGCGCTCCTCGAGGAAGGCGATGTCCTCGTGGAACTGCTCGCGGACTTCGTCCGGCAGCTGGGCGAATTCCGCCTCGTCCAGCGCCTTGCCGTCGGCCATCGGGGTGAAGGCCACGTTGCTGGCGTCGCGGTACAGGGCCACGTCCTTTTCCAGCGAGGCGCGCTCGATCACATCCAGGGCGCGGTCGTAACGCTGGTTGAAGGCGCGGTCGATGGCGCCCTTCTTCTGCTGGTAGGACGGGTGCTCGAACACCGCCGGGAAGGTCGCCAGCAGGTTGTCGATCAGGCCACCCATGTCGCTGATGAATTCAGCGGCGCTGCCCGACGGCAGCTCCAGGGCACGCGGCTCGCGGGTGTCATCGAAGTGGTTGACGTAAACCCAGTCGGCCGGGGTCTGCTGGCGCTTGCCCTCGGCCTTGAGGTAGCGCTTGACGAACGAGAAGCGCCCGGTGCCAGGCTCACCCATCACATACACGTTGTAACCCGGGCGTGGCATGGCCACGCCGAACTGCAGGGCCTCGACAGCACGTTCCTGGCCCAGGACTCCGCGAAACGGCTCCAGATCGTCGGTGGTGGCAAAGGCAAACTGCTCGGGGGAAAAACGCCTGGTCAAAGCTTCAGGCGCGAGACGCAGGCGCGCAGCGACAGGATCGGGCATTGGGTTTCCTTACTTCGGCGGGCAGATACGCAGCATTCTGGCGCTGCCCGCGCGCGCCTTGCAAGGCTCCTCGGGACTTTATGTCGCAGGCGGGTCGCTTGATGCACAAGCAAATTTTTCGCAATCAACAACGCAACCTTTAGATCGTGCCTAAACTCCAAGCTGCGCGGGTGGGTGAAACGCTTTCCCGACTTGGCAACCGAGTTGCCAGAAACCTGACCCTTGGTTAAGACAAATAGAGAACAAATGCTATGAAACGGATTCTTCTGGGTACTCTGTTCACCGTGGTTTCCCTCAACGCCATGGCCGAAGCGCCAGGTGGCCCGAACTGCGGCTGGGGCAACATGCTGTTCGAAGGCCAGCGCGGCACCCCGGCTCACTTCCTGGCCTCCACCACCAACGGCACCTCCGGCAACGCCACCTTCGGCATGACCTCCGGCACCAACGGCTGCTCCACCAAGGCTTCGCTGACCTATGGCGGCAAGTCCTGGTTCGCCATGAATGGCATGATGAACGAGCTGTCCGAAGACATGGCCATGGGCCAAGGCGAAGCGCTCACCACCTACGCGGTGGTACTGGGCGTGGCGCCGGAAGACCGCGGCTACTTCAACTCGGTCGCCCACCAGCACTTCAACCAGATCTTCAGCAGCGCCGACGTGACTGCCGAAACTGTCCACACCAACACCCTGGCCGTCCTGAAAAACGACCCACGCCTGGCCAAGTACGCAACCGAAGCTTAAGCGCGGCTGCTCCCGCCCCATCACGGGGCGGGTTTTCGCCTTTCTATCGGCATCGTTAAGAAGTAGTTGCCCGACATGCTCAAACGCCTCGCTTACCTGGCGCTGTGTGCCTGCGCCCCTGTTCATGCCGCACCTGCGCTGGATGAAGGCCGCCTCCAGCAACTGGCCAACACCCCCTACTGGATCGCCCTGGGCCATTACGAAACCGCCAAGCTCGGCGGCTGGCGCAGCTATGTCGACGACCGCAAGTTCTTCCTCGCCGAAGACGGTGCACACCACCCGGACCAGGAACTGCGCGCCACCGTACAGGCGCTGTACGCCCCGGCCAGCCTGGGCGACAAGCATGCCCAGTGCGTATTCCCCGCGCGCACCCGCTGGCTGCGTGAGCAACTCGGCCTGCAAGGCCTGCCGCAACCGGACTGCCAGGAGTTCAAGACCTGGTACCAGTCGATCGACCCGCACAGCGCGGCGCTGATCTTCCCGGCCGCTTACCTGAACAGTCCATCGTCGATGTTCGGCCATACCTTGCTGCGCATCGACCAGTCCAATACCCGCAGCGACGACACCACGCTGCTGAGCTACGCCATCAACTTCGGCGCCTATATCGAGGGCAGCGACAACAGCATCCTGTATGCCTGGAAGGGCCTGATGGGCGGTTATCCCGGCCTGTTTGCGCTGATGCCCTACCAGGAGAAGCTGTCCGAATACCGCAGCCTGGAAAACCGCGACCTGTGGGAATACCAGCTGGACCTGACGCCGGAAGAGACCGGGCGCATGGTCGAGCACGTCTGGGAGCTCAAGCAGGTCCAGTTCGATTATTTCTTCTTCGACGAGAATTGCTCCTATCGCCTGCTTGAGCTGCTGCAGGTGGCCCGGCCGAGCCTTGACCTGACCTCGCAGTTCCCGCTGACCGCGATCCCCACCGACACGGTCAAGGCCGTCAAGCAATCCGGCCTGGTCGCCAGCGAAACCTACCGCCCTTCGCGCGAACGTGAGTTACTGGCCCGCGCCGAGCCGCTGGACCATGACGAAAAGCGCCAGGTACTGGCCGTGAGCGCCGACACCGCGCAGCTGCAAAGCCCCGCGTTCACCGCCCTGCCCCGTGACCGCCAGGCGCTGGTACAGGATGCCGCCTACCGCCTGGAGCGCTACCGCGCCAACGGCCAGCAACGCGACCCGGGCCAGGCCACGCGCAGCTTCGAGCTGCTGCGAGCGATCAACCGCAACCCGCCGCCGCCACTGCAGATCGAGCGCCCAGGCCTGCCCGAAGACGGCCACGACTCGCGCACCTGGCAGCTTGGCGTCGGCACCCGTGAAGACCGCGCCTATGCCGAATACGGGCTGCGCATGGCCTATCACGACCTCAACGACAACGCCTACGGCTTCCCACTCGGCGCGCAGATCGAGATTCTGCAGCTCAAGGTGCGCCAGTACGAAGGCAACGACTGGCAGGTGCAACAGCTGGACCTGGCGACCATTCGCTCGCTGACACCGCGTAACGAACTACTCAAACCCTGGTCGTGGCAGGTTACCGGTGGCCTGGAGCGGGTGCCGGGCAAGCATGACGACGAGGTGCTGGTCAGCCATGTGAACGGTGGTGCCGGCGGCACCTGGCAACTGGCCGACGGGCTGCTGGGCTTTGCCTTGGGCACCGTGCGGGTCGAGCACCACAACGACTTCGCCCAGTTCATCGCCCCGGCGGCGGGGTTCAACGGCGGGCTGCTGTGGCGCAACGGCCTGGGCAACCTGACGCTGGAGGCCAAGGGCGATTACTTCACCAATGGCGAGGTGCGCCGCAGCGTGAGCCTGAACCAGCAGTGGGAGATCAGCCAGAACCTGGGGTTGAGGTTGAGTGCCTCACGGGAGTTCAGCCACCTGGCTACGGCGCAGAACGAAGTGATGCTCGAGCTGAAGTGGTATCACTATTGACTGTACTGGCCCTATCGCCGGCAAGCCGGCTCCCACAGGTACACCACAGCCTTGCCGGCGATAGGGCCGGCAAAGCCTCCACTAGACACTGTGAACCAACCGACTCTTTGACACTGTTTTGACAGCGCCTCGACAACTGGCCACCTAGACTTTTCAGCATCATTCCGAGGGTCTTGTGGCCATGTCGCGGTACTGGTTTGGCGTGTGCATCGCATTGTTGCTTTCCGGTTGCGAAACCACTCACGAGCAGATGGTCCAGAGCGGCTATCCCCCTGCCTACGCCGACGGTTACCGGGACGGCTGCAGCAGCGGCCGCCAGGCGGCCGGGCTGATGGTGGGCAACTTTCGCAAGGACGTGTCGCGTTACCTGCACAACCGCCAGTACGAAAGCGGCTGGGACGACGGCTTTCGCCAGTGCCATGCGATGCAGAACAGCGAAGAGCAGCGCCAGTACCACGAGCGCTTCTGGGACGATCGCGACCGCGAGTGGCAGCAGGAAAAGGACCGCGGCGCCGCGCGAGCCTACCGCCACGACTGAGTCGCAAACGGACATCCATTGAAACCCGCAACCTGCCACCATGGTCTCCAGCAAAAGGAGGCCCAGCATGAGCCGAGCATTCGTCAACGAGGACCAGGCCGCCGCCCAGGCCGACCAGCCGGTGGAGCGGCGTGTCAGCGACCAGCCCAATTACGTTACCGCCAGTGGCCTGCGCCAGCTGCAGCAGCGCGTCGCCGAACTCAATGCCCTGCGAGCCGAGCTGCAGGCCCAGGGCGAACGCGGTGACAAGCAGCGCCTGGCGGATACCGAACGTGATTTGCGTTACTTCAGCGCCAGGGTGCAGAGCGCGCAGGTGGTGCCTGCCGCTACCTCGAACAGCAAGGTGCAGATTGGCAGCCGGGTGAGTTTTAGCGATGAGCAGGGCCAGGAGCAGCGGGTGCAACTGGTTGGGGAAGATGAAGCCGATGCCAGCCGGGGGCTGATCAATTGGGCATCGCCGCTGGGGCGGGCGTTGTTGGGCGCGGGGCCGGGGGACGAGGTGGTGTGGCGGCGGCCGGTGGGGGATCAGATGATCGAGATCATTGAGATCGTTAGCGAGGCTTGAAAAACATCAGGGCCGCTGCGCGCCCCAATCGCCGGCAAGCCGGCTCCCACAGGTACCGCGCTGAGCCTGAGGCCATCGCGGTACCTGTAGGAGCTGGCTTGCCGGCGATTGGGCTGCAAAGCAGCCCCCAGACTTCAAGCTCAGACCACGCCCTGCGCCAGCATGGCATCGGCAACTTTCACGAAGCCGGCAATGTTGGCGCCTTTCACGTAGTTGATCTTGCCATCGGCCTCTTCACCGTAGTGCACGCAAGCATGGTGAATCGACTGCATGATGTTGTGCAGTTTGCTGTCCACTTCACCGGCGGTCCACAGCAGGCGCATGGCGTTCTGCGACATTTCCAGCCCCGACACGGCCACGCCGCCGGCGTTGGAGGCCTTGCCCGGTGCATACAGGATGCCGGCATCAATGAAGATATCCACAGCCTCCAGAGTGGTCGGCATGTTGGCGCCTTCGGCTACGCAGATGCAGCCGTTGCGCAGCAGGGTGCGGGCGTCTTCGGCGTCCAGCTCGTTCTGCGTGGCGCACGGCAGGGCGATGTCGCACGGCAGCGTCCATGGGGTCTGGCCTTTGCGGAACTCCAGGCCGAACTGTGCAGCCAGTTCGCTGATGCGGCCACGCTTGACGTTCTTCAGCTCCATCACCGCATCCCACTGGGCGTCGGTAAGGCCGGCTTCGGCGTACAGGGTGCCTTCGGAATCGGACAGCGAGATGACCTTGCCACCCAGGTCCATGACCTTGCGCGCAGCATACTGGGCCACGTTGCCGGAACCGGAGATGGCCACGCGGCGGCCGTCGATGCGCAGGTCGCGACGCTTGAGCATTTCTTCGGCGAAGTACACGCAGCCGTAGCCGGTAGCTTCAGGGCGGATCAGGCTGCCGCCGTAAGTCATGCCCTTGCCGGTCAGCACCGAGGTGAACTGGTTGGCCAGGCGTTTGTACTGGCCGAACATGAAGCCGATCTCGCGGGCACCGACGCCGATGTCACCGGCCGGTACGTCGCAGTCGGCGCCGATGTGGCGGTACAGCTCGCTCATGAACGCCTGGCAGAAGCGCATGACTTCGGCGTCGCTCTTGCCCTTCGGGTCAAAGTCCGAACCGCCTTTGCCGCCGCCCATGGGCAGCGAGGTGAGGGAGTTCTTGAACACCTGCTCGAAGGCCAGGAACTTGAGCACGCCCAGGTTCACCGACGGGTGGAAGCGCAGGCCGCCCTTGTACGGGCCGATCGCGCTGCTCATCTGGATGCGGTAGCCGCGGTTGACCTGAACCTTGCCCTGGTCATCCACCCACGACACGCGGAACAGCACGGCGCGCTCGGGCTCGACCATGCGCTCGAGGATGCCGGCTTGCAGGTAGTGGGGATTGGCTTCGAGGAACGGCCAGAGGCTGCGCAAAACTTCTTCCACCGCCTGATGGAATTCGGGCTGGGCCGGGTCGCGTTGCTTCAGGCGCGCGAGGAAGTTGTCGACGGATTCGATCATGGTAGACGTCTCACCAAGAGGGATTGGACTTATTGGTTTTTTCCCGAATGTACCAAGAAGCAATCGCACTGGAATAGGGCGAAATGTCGTTTTTATGAAATTATTTGGTGCGTTTTATATAAGTGTATACAAAATGCCGACCTATCGCGGACAAGGCCGCCCCCCCAAAGGCCCTCCTTGACCCTGGCATTGCGCGGCCCTTGTAGGAGCGGGCTTGCCCGCGATAGGCCCAACCCGAATTATCCCAAGCACAAAAATGGGGCCACCAAGGGCCCCATTCTTGTGCAACTGAAACCGGCTTACTGCGCCAGCTTCTTGTGCCGTACACGGTGCGGCTGGGCAGCAGCATCGCCCAGGCGCTTCTTGCGGTCGGCTTCGTACTCGGTGTAGTTGCCCTCGAAGAACATCACGTTCGAGTCGTCTTCGTACGCCAGGATGTGAGTGGCCACACGGTCCAGGAACCAACGGTCGTGGGAAATCACGATCGCGGCGCCTGGGAAGTCCAACAGGGCTTCTTCCAGCGAACGCAGGGTTTCGACGTCAAGGTCGTTGGACGGTTCGTCGAGCAGCAGGACGTTGCCGCCCTCCTTCAGGGTCAGGGCCAGGTGCAGACGGCCACGCTCACCACCGGACAGGTCCTTGACGAACTTCTGCTGGTCGCCGCCCTTGAAGTTGAAACGGCCAACGTAGGTGCGCGACGGAATCTCGTAGTTGCCGATCTTGATCATGTCGGAACCGTCGGAAACCTGCTGGAACACGGTCTTGCCGCCGTCCAGGTCTTCGCGGCTCTGGTCCACACAGGCCAGCTGTACGGTTTCACCAATCTCGATGCTGCCCGAATC
Organism: Pseudomonas sp. P39-UII1; assembly: GCF_039672635.1. Lineage (NCBI taxonomy): Bacteria > Pseudomonadati > Pseudomonadota > Gammaproteobacteria > Pseudomonadales > Pseudomonadaceae > Pseudomonas > Pseudomonas sp. P39-UII1. The sequence continues at coordinate 8,317 of NZ_JBDFPP010000014.1, read as the reverse complement.
CGGCTGTTCCTTGCCCATCAGCATGCGGAACAGGGTCGACTTACCGGCACCGTTACCGCCGATAACACCCACGATAGCGCCCTTGGGCATGGCGAACGACAGGTTGTCGATCAGCACGCGGTCGCCATAGCCTTTGGAGACGTTCTTGAACTCGATGACCTTGTCGCCCAGGCGCGGGCCGGCCGGGATGTAGATCTCGTTGGTCTCGCTGCGCTTCTGGAATTCCTGCGACTGCATTTCTTCGAAACGCTGCAGACGGGCCTTGGACTTGGACTGGCGGGCCTTGGCGCCTTTGCGCACCCACTCCAGCTCCTCTTTCATGGCCTTCTCGTGGGCGCTCTGCTGCTTGGACTCTTGCGCCAGACGGTCCGACTTGGCCTCCAGCCAGCCCGAGTAGTTACCTTCGTACGGGATACCGGCGCCGCGGTCCAGTTCAAGGATCCAGCCGGCAACGTTGTCGAGGAAGTAACGGTCGTGGGTAATCGCAACCACGGTGCCCGGGAAGTCGTGCAGGAAGCGCTCCAGCCAGGCCACCGAGTCGGCGTCCAGGTGGTTGGTCGGTTCGTCGAGCAGCAGCATGTCGGGAGCCGACAGCAGCAGGCGGCACAGGGCCACACGGCGCTTCTCACCACCGGACAGGTGTTCGATTTTTGCGTCCCAGGCCGGCAGGCGCAGGGCGTCGGCGGCGACGTCCAGCTGGCGTTCGAGGTTGTGGCCGTCGGCTGCCTGCAGGATCGACTCGAGCTTGGCCTGTTCGGCGGCCAGCTTGTCGAAGTCGGCGTCGGGTTCGGCGTAGGCGGCGTAGACCTCGTCCAGGCGAGCCTGGGCGTCCTTGATCACGCTGACCGCTTCCTCGACCACTTCACGCACAGTCTTGGTCGGGTCCAGTTGCGGTTCCTGCGGCAGGTAACCCACGTTGATGTCGGGCATCGGACGGGCTTCGCCGTCGAATTCCTTGTCGACGCCCGCCATGATCCGCAGCAGGGTCGATTTACCCGCGCCGTTCAGGCCGAGTACGCCGATCTTGGCGCCCGGGAAGAACGACAGGGAAATATTCTTGAGAATTTCCCGCTTCGGCGGCACGACTTTGCTCAGCCGATGCATGGTGTAGACGTATTGAGCCAAAACCAAGCCCTCTAATCAGATAGGTAAAGACATCGACGATCGCCCAGCCAGGTGGCCAGGGGGATGTGTTTACGGGGTGTCATTGAACAAAGTCGACCATTCTACGCCAACGCGCGGCGTTGCACAGGGTGGCCGGATGGTGGGGCGAATTGGGGCCGCTGTGCGGCCCATCGCCAGCCAGCCGACACCCACGGGCCTGTGGTGGTGACCCTGTGGGAGCCGGCTTGCCGGCGATGAGGCCAGTACTGGCCACACAAAAAATCAGACGTGACGCTGTTTGGCCTTGCCACGCGGCAACCGGCATCGGCCGCCCTGTTCCGCCAGGCGCGCGGCCCAGGCGGATTTGACGCTGAAGCCACCGCTGCGGGCAGGCTGCTCGGCAACCTTGGCCGGCTGGGCGGCAGGCTTGCTGACGACCTTCGCCGCAGGCTTGGCCGCAGCCACAACCTCAGCCGGTGCTGCAGCCGCCTTGGCGGTCTTGCGCAGTTCGGCCAGCGACGGCGTCTTGTTCTTGGCGGCCGAAGCCTCCGGTTTGACCAGCGAACGCTGGCACGACTTGCAGGATACGTCCTCGGTCACGGCAGTGCTGACAAGGGTCTGACTGCTGCGCCCGCAGGCGGAATCGAGGCCATTGGTGGAAAAGTGAGTAACCAAAACCGAACATCTCCGATGCGTTGTCATTTGAAGCGGCCGGCATTCTCGCACAGGAAGCAAGGCCTTGCCGAACCGCCAGCCTTCACCACGACCATCGGCACCTCGAAGCGCAGCTGGCACTTTGCCACAATGACAGGCATGCTAGCCGGTTTCAGGTGTCCGGCCTTATAGTGCGCCACCGCGGTCCGGCCACTGCAGCACCGGCATACACCGTGCATGATCAATCCCTGCCATCGCCAGCCCAGTAGCAGGATCAACGCTTGACCAATCTCAATCATCCGTCTCCGCTGCGCCCCGCCTTACCGCACCCGCGTGCTTCGCTGCGCGGTTCGCTCAAGGGTGCGCTGGCCATGCTGGCCTTGGTGCTGCTGAGTTTGCTGCTTTGGCAACTGTTCGCGCAGTTCCGCCACACCCAGGCCGACCAACGCCAGCAGCACCTCGATGCGAGTGCCGAACTGGCCGACCACCTGGGCCTGAACATGGCGCTAAAGGCCCAGCAGGCGCTGAATGTGGTCCAGCCCTACGTCAAAGCGCCGACGCCCGCCGCCCTGCCCAGCCTGCTCGGCACCTTGCGCGAACGGCTGCCAACCCTGCGCGACATGGCCTGGCTGGACCACAGTGGCCAGTTGCTGGGCGACAGCCTGGCCGGCAGCCCCGACCGTCAGCTGATTGACGAGCTGGTCACGCTGAACCAGGGGCGCCCCTACTTCTTCTCCAATTCGGCAGACAACCGCACCGTCTACCTGCTATTGCGCCAGGCCACCGAGCAGGACCGCGGCTACTGGCTGTTGCGCCTTACCGCTGACTATTACCGCGCCCTCACCGTGCACCTGGACGGCCCCGGCCATCCGCTGTGGCTGCTGGAAAACAGCCGCAGTGGCAATGTGCTGGAACGCCATGCACCCGCACAGACCAGCGGCGAGCCCCTGCAAAGCGTGATGCTGGCGTTCATCGACAACAGCGCCTGGCAATTGCGTGGGCTGTACGATGCAAGCCTGGCCCAGCACAAGCTGCTGCCGGCGCTGCTCGGCAAGGTGCTACTGGCGCTGTTCTGCGCCCTGCTGCCGGTGCTGGCGCTGATCAACATGCGCCGTCGCCAGCGCGCCCTGCAGGAAGACCGCCGGCGCTACCACGAAATCTTCGAGGGCACCGGCGTGGCCCTGTGCGTGCTCGACCTCTCCAGCCTGCCCGGCCAGCTCGACCGCTACCACCTGCGCAACCTCGCCGCGCTCAAGCAAAGCCTGGCGCTGGACCCTGACCTGCGCCGTTCACTGCTGCAGGAACTGAAGATCACCGAGATCAACCAGGTGGCGCGCCAGCTGCTCAATGTCCAATGCCACGAGGGCGCCTGGCAACGGCTGATCGCCGGCAGCGGCGACGGCCGGGATAGCATTGGCATGCAACTGATCGACGCGCTGATCGAACAGCGCCCGTTGCTCGAACTGGAAGTCCGCCTGCCCGCCCCGCTGGGCGGCGAGCTGCACCTGTGGCTGATGGCGCGCCTGCCCACGCAGCGCCGCGACTACCAGGCAGTGATCCTCAGCATCAGCGACATCACCAGCCGCAAGCAGGTGGAGTTGTCGCTGCTGGAGCGCGAAAGCTTCTGGTCGGACGTGGTGCGTACCGTGCCCGACCAGCTGTATGTGCAGGACGTGCTCAGCCAGCGGATGATCTTCAGCAACCGCCACCTCGGCCAGACCCTGGGCTACAACCGCACCGAACTGGCGCAGATGGGCGACCGCTTCTGGGAGCTGTTGCTGCACCCCGAAGACGCCGCGCATTACCAAGCCCTGCGCCAGCAGCAGCGCGACAACGGCCACGGCCAACCGCTGCATTGCCAGCTGCGCTTTCGCCACCGCGACGGCGGCTGGCGCTGCTACGACATCCGTGAACAGGTGCTGACCCGCGACGGCGATGGCCTGGTTACGCGCATCATCGGGGTGGGCAAGGACGTCACCGTGCAGATCGAGGCCAGCCAGTCGCTGCGTGACAGCGAACAGCGCTACCGCATGCTCGCCGAAAGCATCAGCGACGTGATCTTCTCCACCAACAGCCGCCTGCAGCTCAATTACGTCAGCCCCTCGGTGCACGCCGTGCTCGGCTACCAGGCCGACTGGATCTTCGAAAACGGCTGGCAGTCGATCGTCGCCAACCCGTCCCAGCTCACCGGCATCTACAGCCTGATGGAGCGGGTCAGCAAAGCCATGGGCGACAGGGAGCAACTGGCCCAACTGCGCAGCCAGCTGCCGACCCAGCTGTTCCTGTTCGACTGCCTGCGTGCCGATGGCCGCAAGATCCCCATCGAGCTGCGCCTGGTGCTGGTGTGGGACGACCACGAGCGCTTCGAGGGCGTACTGGGCGTAGGCCGCGACATCAGCCAGCAACGCCGCGCGGAAAAAGACCTGCGCATGGCCGCGACGGTGTTCGAGCACTCCACCTCGGCCATCCTCATCACCGACCCGGCCGGGTACATCGTGCAGGCCAACGAAGCGTTCAGCAGGGTCAGCGGCTACGCGGTCAGCGACGTGCTCGACCAACTGCCCGGCATGCTCACCGTCGACGAACAACAGGAAGGCCACCTGCGCTACGTGCTCAAGCAGCTGCACCAGCGCGGCAGCTGGGAAGGCGAAGTATGGCTCAAGCGCCGCGATGGCGAGCGCTACCCGGCCTGGGTCGGCATCACTGCGGTGCTTGACGACGAAGGCGACCTGGCCAGTTACGTGTGCTTCTTTACCGACATCAGCGAGCGCAAGGCCAGCGAGCAACGCATCCACCGCCTGGCCTACTACGACGCCCTGACCCACCTGCCCAACCGCACGCTGTTCCAGGACCGCCTGCACACCGCGCTGCAGCAGGCCGAACGGCAGAAATCGTGGGTGGTGCTGATGTTCCTCGACCTCGACCGCTTCAAGCCGATCAATGACTCCCTCGGCCACGCCGCGGGCGACCGCATGCTCAAGGACATGGCCCTGCGCCTGCTGGCCTGCGTCGACGACGACGACACCGTGGCACGCATGGGCGGCGACGAATTCACTCTGCTGCTGCAATCGCGCGCCACCCGCGAGATGGCGCTCAACCGCGCCATTCACGTGGCCGAGAACATCCTCGCCAGCCTGGTGCGGCCGTTCGTGCTGGAGGGCCGCGAGTTTTTCGTCACCGCCAGTATCGGCATCGCCCTCAGCCCGCAGGACGGCAGCGAGCTGAGCCAGCTGATGAAGAACGCCGACACTGCCATGTACCACGCCAAGGAGCGCGGCAAGAACAACTTCCAGTTCTACCAGGCCGAGATGAACGCCAGCGCCCTGGAGCGCCTGGAGCTGGAAAGCGACCTGCGCCACGCGCTGGAGCAGAACGAGTTCATCCTCTACTACCAGCCGCAGTTCAGCGGTGACGGCAAGCGCCTGACCGGTGCCGAGGCGCTGCTGCGCTGGCGCCACCCGACCCGCGGCCTGGTGCCGCCGGGCGACTTCATACCGGTGATCGAAGAGCTGGGGCTGGTGGTGGATGTTGGCGACTGGGTACTGCGCGAGGCCTGCCGCCAGCTCAAGGCCTGGCACAAGGCAAAGGTGCGCGTGCCCAAAGTGTCGGTGAACATCTCGGCGCGGCAGTTCTCCGACGGCCAGTTGGGCAACCGCATCGCCACGATTCTCGAAGAAACCGGCCTGCCGCCCGCCTGCCTCGAACTGGAGCTGACCGAAAGTATCCTGATGCGCGATGTGAACGAAGCGATGCAGATTCTCGATGGCTTGAAGGTGCTGGGCCTGAGCATCGCGGTCGACGACTTCGGCACCGGCTACTCATCGCTGAACTACCTCAAGCAGTTCCCCATCGACGTGCTGAAGATCGACCGCACCTTCGTCGACGGCCTGCCCGAGGGCGAGCAGGACGCGCAGATCGCCCGCGCGATCATCGCCATGGCCCACAGCCTTAACCTGGCGGTGATCGCCGAGGGTGTGGAGACCCACGAGCAGCTGGAATTCCTGCGCGAACATGGTTGCGACGAAGTGCAGGGCTACCTGTTCGGGCGGCCCATGCCGGCCAACCAGTTCGAGGCGCAGTTCGCCAACGAGACGTTGTTCATGTTCCAGTGATCTGCACCGAACGCCGCCCCCCTGTAGGAGCGGGTTTACCCGCGATACCGGCAAAGCCGGTGCCATCCACCGCGTCGCCTGCTTCGCGGGTACCTACAGGTGCAGTGCTGCGGTTGGATATCGGCGTCGAAAAACGGACCTGAAGGTCAACTCCGCACCCCAGCCGGCCCAGAAACGGCGCGGGATGCAACATGAAGGCCATTGGTCCGCGACTTGACGCCACTTCATATGCCAGGCGCGAATCAATCGGTTAGAATGCCCCCCCAATTCAGCCCGATCCTTGAGGACCGTTATGTTCAGCCGTGATTTGACCATTGCCAAGTACGACGCCGAGCTCTTCGAAGCCATGCAACAAGAAGCTCTGCGCCAGGAAGAGCATATCGAGCTGATCGCTTCGGAAAACTACACCAGCCCAGCGGTCATGGAAGCTCAGGGTTCGGTCCTGACCAACAAGTACGCCGAAGGCTACCCAGGCAAGCGCTACTACGGTGGTTGCGAGTACGTCGACGTGGTCGAGCAACTGGCCATCGACCGCGCCAAAGAGCTGTTCGGCGCCGACTACGCCAACGTCCAGCCGCACGCCGGCTCCCAGGCCAACGCCGCTGTCTACCTGGCCCTGCTGTCGGCCGGTGACACCATCCTGGGCATGAGCCTGGCCCACGGTGGCCACCTGACCCACGGTGCTTCGGTAAGCTCGTCGGGCAAGCTGTACAACGCCATCCAGTACGGCATCGATGCCAACGGCCTGATCGACTACGACGAAGTCGAGCGCCTGGCTGTCGAGCACAAGCCGAAGATGGTCGTTGCCGGTTTCTCGGCCTACTCGCAGGTACTGGACTTCGCTCGCTTCCGCGAAATCGCCGACAAGGTCGGTGCCTACCTGTTCGTCGACATGGCCCACGTAGCCGGCCTGGTTGCCGCTGGCGTGTACCCGAACCCGGTGCCGTTCGCCGACGTGGTCACCACCACCACCCACAAGACTCTGCGCGGCCCACGTGGCGGCCTGATCCTGGCCCGTGCCAACGCCGACATCGAGAAGAAGCTGAACTCGGCCGTCTTCCCAGGCGCCCAGGGCGGCCCGCTGGAGCACGTCATCGCGGCCAAGGCCATCTGCTTCAAGGAAGCCCTGCAGCCTGAGTTCAAGGCTTACCAGCAGCAAGTGGTGAAGAACGCCCAGGCCATGGCCGAAGTGTTCATCGAGCGTGGTTTCGACGTGGTTTCCGGCGGCACCCAGAACCACCTGTTCCTGCTGTCGCTGATCAAGCAGGAAATCTCCGGTAAGGATGCTGACGCCGCACTGGGCAAAGCCTTCATCACCGTGAACAAGAACTCGGTACCGAACGACCCACGTTCGCCGTTCGTCACCTCGGGCCTGCGTTTCGGCACCCCAGCCGTGACCACCCGTGGTTTCAAAGAGGCCGAGTGCAAAGAGCTGGCTGGCTGGATCTGCGACATCCTCGCCGACCTGAACAACGACGCCGTCATCGACGCCGTGCGTGAAAAGGTCAAGGCCATCTGCAAGAAGCTGCCGGTATACGGCAACTGATTGGCAGTAGCCTGAGGTGAAAAAGCCCGGCCTTTGTGCCGGGCTTTTTCGTGTTTGGGGTGGCCGGAAGCGCTTCCGAGTAGGACGGCCATGCTGATCGAACTAGCGTGTGGCCTCCTTGAATCTGCGGAGAATCCCCATGTTCGACCACGTAGCGCACTCCTTCATCGCCACGCTGCAATTTGAAGAAAACCCGATCAATACACTCGACAGCATGACCACAGGCCCCGTGGTCCTTACCTCACTCAAAGGCGGGCCGGTGCACAGCATCGAGGGGGCCTTTACGCTCGCCGTGCTGGATGGCAGCGATGAAGACTGGCGGCACAGTAAGGAGATAGGGTTGATCACCTTCGACAAAGGTGCCCAGCCAGAACCGCTGAAGCTTTACTTCCGCCATGGCGACAGTGGTTACCGAATTTATGTGCGCAGCGGCGCCCACTTTGGCGAAGGCGTGTTCGTAACCGACGAAGGCCTGGTCAATGTGCAGCCAATCGAGGACAAGGACCCGACCCTGTGGGTTGTAACCGATGCGCAAACCGACGAGGCCTTCGACCTGACGCAGTCGGAGGATAACCAGCGGGAAATCCAGCTGGTTACCGACAATGGAGGCGCACTGACGCTGCACAACCTCTACCCGGTAGGCGGCTTTCTGACCATTTACGACGGCGCCCCGCACGACACCCTCAGCCTGCTGATCGAAGCCCGTGGCGTCGACTGGCTGAAGCCCTGATAAGCGCATTTGCGTAACCTGCCTTGCCCTTGCAGGAGCGGGCTTGTTCTGGTCAAGTTTTTCCGGACACCGATTACGGTGATCACGCCGCCTGCTGCTCCATAGCTATCGGCGACAGATAGTTGTTATGGCTGTGGAGCCTGATTCGGTTGTATCGCATGAAGAAGCTGG
>NZ_JBDFPP010000013.1:0-164028 GCF_039672635.1 Pseudomonas sp. P39-UII1 | reverse complement strand
TACAAACAGATCGTTTGCGCGGCGATGCGCAAGCTGCTGCACCTGGTTTACGGGGTGGTGAAGTCGGGGATACCGTTTGACCCCAAAATCGCTCTTGCAGGGTGAGGGTCAAGACGGTATCTACAGGATCCCCGCCAAATCAGTGAGTCAGCGTTTATTCCATGAGAGCGGGTTCACCCGCGAGTGGCGCGACACCTGTCTCAAGGCCTGCGTTCGAAGTTCTTCGCCGCAGCCGCAGCCAGGTCCGGCGGCAGGAAGTCCTTGTCCGGGTTGTAGTCCGGTTTCAGGTACCGCCTCAGGTCTACCAGGTCTTGCGGGCTCAAGGTGCCGGCAGCTTGCTTCAGGCTCAGGTTGTCGAGAATGTAGTCATAGCGGCTGTTGTTGTAGTCGCGCACCGAGGTGTACAGCTGGCGCTGCGCGTCGAGCACGTCGACGATGTTGCGGGTACCCACCTGGTAGCCGATTTCGGTGGCTTCCAGCGCGCTCTGGTTGGAAATGATCGACTGCTTGCGCGCCTGCACCTGTTCTACATCGGTGTTTACCGCGCGGTGCAGGTTGCGGGTGTTTTCCACCACCTGGCGGCGCAGGCTTTCGCGTTGCTGCTCGCTCTGGCTCAGGCGCTGGTAGGCCTCGCGCACCTGCGAGCTGGTCAGGCCGCCGCTGTAGATCGGGATGTTCAACTGCAGGCCGATGCTGGTCTGCTCCACGTCGCCGCTGTAGCGCACGCCCAGTTGCGAGGGGTTGGTGAAGCCAAGGTTGTCGTTGTCGCCTTTCTGGTACTTGGCCACCGCATCCAGGGTCGGGGCATGGCCGGCCTTGCGCTGGCGCAGGGTTTCTTCGGCGGCATTGACGGCGTAGTTGGTCGCCAGCAGGTTGAGGTTCTGGCGGCCGGCAGTCTCGACCCAGGCTTTGGCGTCGTTTGGCGTGGGCACCTGAATCGGCAAGGTGTGGACCACACCCTGGATCGACGAGTACTCCCGGTTGGTCAAGGTTACCAGGGCTTCGAAGGCGTCCTGTACCTGGCGCTCGGCGATGATCCGGTTGGCCCGGGCCGTGTCATAGCTGGCCTGGGACTGCAGCACGTCGGTCTTGTCGGACAGGCCCACGTCGAAGCGCTCGTTGGACTGGTCGAGCTGGCGCTTGAAGGCGGACTCTTCGGCCTTGGTCGCGGCCAGGTTGTCCTGGGCACGCAGCACGGCGAAGTAGTTTTGCGCGGTCTGCAGGATCAGGTTCTGCTCGGTGGCCGACAACTCCAGCGCCGCCTGCTCGTTGACCGCCTCGGCGGCCTGCAACTGGAACCAGCGGTCGGCACGGAACACCGGCTGCGCCAGGGTAGCACTCCAGGAATTGCCGCTGCGGTTGGAGGTGATCGAAGGTTCATCGAGCTTGGTGCGGGTGTTCAGCATCTCGGCACCCGCCGACAGGTTCGGCAACAGGCCGGCGCGGGCCTGGGGCACCACTTCGCGGCGGGCGCCATAATCGGCGCGGGCGGCGGCAAGATCGGCGTTGTTGTCGACCGCTTCCTGATAAACGCTGACCAGGTCGGTCTTCACCGTTGTGGGCACATCCGCTGCCCAGACCACTCCGTTGGACGCACAAGACACGGCTATCGCCAGTGAGAGTTTGCGCAGCATAGAGGCAATCCTTGTACGAAATTGTAATTTCTGAACTGTTGAGTATCGAATGACGGGCCAGTGTAAGGCCCTGCGCAACTGGCAACAATCGCCGAATGCGCCTTTCATCATCGCTACGATTTACGCGCTTGGCTTTGCCGGCCACTCCAGTCTAGACTGCGCATGTTCTTGTCGGGGTGCCTTGAAGCAAAGGCTGAGATCGCAGAGGTGCGGATCCCGTTGAACCTGATCAGGTTAGCGCCTGCGTAGGGAACAAGATTGCTCGCCTTCCCGGGGAGCCTCTTGTGCCAGGTCCGGGAATGTCACAGCTGCGCGCAGCTCACGGCACCCCCATGTATCCGGCACTGCACACCCATCAAGGGGTGCGTCCGCGTCTTTCAGGTTCTCCCCGACATTCCACCGCTAGGAAGCTGTCTGGAGAGCCTGTGATGAGCAAACAAGAAAAAACGATCAACCTCAGCGAGTCGGCGCAAGTCGATCAGCAGTCCGTGCAACCGTTCCCGCGTTCGCGCAAGGTGTATGTCGAAGGCTCGCGCCCGGATATCCGCGTGCCGATGCGTGAAATCAGCCTGCACGATACCCCTACCGACTTCGGCGGCGAAACCAACGCCCCCGTGCTGGTCTATGACACTTCCGGCCCGTACACCGACCCCAACGTCATCATCGACGTGCGCAAGGGCCTGGCTGATGTGCGTTCGGCGTGGATTGACGCGCGCGGCGACACCGAACGCCTGGGTGGCCTGAGCTCGAACTTCGGCCAGCAGCGCCTGAACGATGCGGAGCTGGCCAAGCTGCGCTTCAACCACGTGCGCAACCCGCGTCGTGCCAAGGCTGGCGCCAACGTCTCGCAGATGCACTACGCCCGCCAGGGCATCATCACCGCCGAGATGGAATACGTCGCCATCCGCGAAAACATGAAGCTGCAGGAGGCCCGTGCCGCTGGCCTGCTCAAGCAGCAGCACGCCGGCCACAGCTTCGGCGCCAACATCCCGAAAGAGATCACCGCCGAGTTCGTGCGCGAAGAAATCGCCCGCGGCCGCGCGATCATTCCGGCCAACATCAACCACACCGAACTTGAGCCGATGATCATCGGCCGCAACTTCCTGGTGAAGATCAACGGCAACATCGGCAACAGCGCCTTGGGCTCCTCGATCGAGGAAGAAGTGGCCAAGCTGACCTGGGGCATTCGCTGGGGCTCGGACACGGTCATGGACCTGTCCACCGGCAAGCACATCCACGAAACCCGCGAGTGGATCATCCGCAACTCGCCGGTGCCGATCGGTACCGTGCCGATCTACCAGGCCCTGGAGAAGGTCAACGGCGTGGCCGAGGACCTGACCTGGGAGCTGTTCCGCGACACCCTGATCGAGCAGGCCGAGCAGGGCGTGGACTACTTCACCATCCATGCCGGCGTGCTGCTGCGCTACGTGCCGCTGACCGCCAAGCGGGTCACCGGCATTGTCAGCCGTGGTGGTTCGATCATGGCCAAGTGGTGCCTGGCGCATCACCAGGAGAACTTCCTGTACACGCATTTCGACGAGATCTGCGAAATCATGAAGGCCTACGACGTGAGCTTCTCGCTGGGCGACGGGCTGCGCCCAGGCTCGATCGCAGATGCCAACGATGCGGCGCAATTCGGTGAGCTGGAAACCCTCGGCGAGCTGACCAAGATCGCCTGGAAGCACGACGTGCAATGCATGATCGAAGGCCCGGGCCACGTGCCGATGCAACTGATCAAGGAGAACATGGACAAGCAGCTGGAATGCTGCGACGAAGCACCGTTCTACACCCTCGGCCCGCTGACCACCGACATCGCTCCCGGCTACGACCACATCACGTCGGGCATCGGCGCGGCGATGATCGGCTGGTTCGGCTGTGCCATGCTCTGCTACGTCACGCCCAAGGAACACCTGGGGTTGCCGAACAAGGATGACGTGAAGACCGGCATCATCACCTACAAGATTGCCGCGCACGCCGCCGACCTTGCCAAGGGCCACCCTGGCGCTCAGATCCGTGACAACGCCTTGTCCAAGGCGCGCTTCGAGTTCCGCTGGGAAGACCAGTTTAACCTGGGCCTGGACCCAGACACCGCGCGCGCCTTCCATGACGAGACCCTGCCGAAGGAATCGGCCAAGGTCGCGCACTTCTGCTCGATGTGCGGGCCGAAGTTCTGCTCGATGAAAATCACCCAGGAGGTGCGTGAATACGCCGCCAACCTGCGGATCGACGCGGTGGATGTATCGGTCGAGGAGGGCATGCGCGAACAGGCCGAGCGGTTCCGCCAGGAAGGCAGCCAGCTGTATCACAAGGTGTAAGGCTTCAGGTGCAGCGGCGTTTGTCGCTGCTTGCTACATCGGGGCCGCTGTGCGGCCCATCGCCGGCAAGCCGGCTCCTACAGGATTAGCGCAATGCCCGGGCTGCGCAGTGGAAGCCGGCTTGCCGGCGATGGGCTGCTAAGCAGCCCAACTGGCCCGATTCACGGGTTTGGCTCACTTAACTCTTTCGGCGATACAACAATGACAACCCCCAGCCATTTCTCCCCCGACCACCCGGTCCCCACCCACCAGCGCCCGTTCGGCGGCCGCGACCTGTTCTCGCTGTGGTTCTCCCTGGGCATCGGCCTGATGGTCCTGCAAGTGGGCGCCATGCTCGCCCCGGGCCTTGGCCTGGCCGGCGCAGTACTGGCCATCGCCCTCGGCACCGGTGTGGGCGTGCTGTTGCTGGGGGCCGCTGGCGTCATCGGCAGCGACACCGGCTTGTCCGCCATGGCCACCCTGCGGCTTGGCCTGGGTAGCCACGGGGCGCGTCTGCCGGCTTTGCTCAACCTGCTGCAACTGGTGGGCTGGGGCGCGTTCGAGATCATCGTCATGCGTGACGCCGCCAGCCTGCTGGGGGCGCGCACCTTCGGCGAAGGCAGCCTGTGGAACAGCCCGATGTTCTGGACCCTGTGCTTCGGTGGCCTGGCGACCCTGCTCGCGGTCAGCGGGCCGCTGGCGTTCGTGCGCAAGGTGCTGCGCAAGTGGGGCATCTGGGTGCTGCTGGGCGCCTGCTTGTGGCTGACCTGGAACCTGTTGGCCAAGGCCGACATGGGCGAGTTGTGGAACCGTGCAGGTGACGGCTCGATGTCGCTGGCTGTCGGCTTCGACATCGTCATCGCCATGCCGCTGTCATGGTTACCCCTGATTGCCGACTACTCGCGGTTCGCCCGCAACGGCAAGCATGTGTTCGGTGGCACCGTGCTCGGTTACTTCATCGGCAATACCTGGCTGATGAGCCTGGGCGTGGCCTACACCCTGGCTTTTGCACCAAGCGGTGAAGCAAACGCACTGCTGCTGGCCCTGGCGGGTGCCGGGATGGGGATTCCGTTGCTGTTGATTCTGCTGGACGAATCGGAGAAGGCCTTTGCCGATATCCACTCGGCAGCCGTATCGACCGGCTTGCTGGTTCGCGTGAAGGTCGAGCACCTGGCGCTGGCCATCGGTGTGCTGTGCACCCTGATCGCCTTGCTGGCGCCACTGGCCCAGTACGAGAACTTCCTGCTCTTGATTGGTTCGGTGTTCGCACCGCTGTTCGGCGTGGTACTGGTGGACCACTACGTGATCCGCCGCCGCCGCTTGCCTGCACAGGTTGATGGCTGGCATTGGCAGGCACTGCTGGCCTGGGCGGTGGGCGTTGCGGCTTATCACATCATCGCCGCGCAAGCCCCGGAGCTAGGTGCGACCCTGCCAGCATTGCTGCTGGCAGGTGGGCTGCACCTGCTGTTGAGCTTCAGCCGCGGCCGGGAAACAGCTCAGGCTTGAGCACGCCATTGAGGCGAGGGTAGGGCAGCTTCAGTTCCACGTGGCCCATGGAATAGGGCGCGATGGAGTAGACCTCGTACTTGACCACCACCGCGCCGTACGTCAGGGCGATGTGCGGCGACTTCTTGAATGGCCAGGTTTTGACGAACTCGGCGTCCTTGTCCATGCCCACGCTGATCAGCCAGGCGCGGTGCGATTCCTCGACCGTCTTCCAGAAGGCGTCTTCCTGGCCTGGCAGCAGCATGTCCTGCAGGGTCAGCACCTTGTCCAGCTTGCGCGAGTAGTTGATGAAGCCGCGGCCGGGCATGCCGTGGGCACCACCGCTGTCGAGGTAGCTCGACAATTCGATGATCACCAGCCCGTCATGCTGTTCGCGTACCTTGGCTTGCAGGTAGCTGCTGTTACGTTTGTCGGCGTTGGCCAGGTATTGCTGCTCATACGCCTGCAAAGTGCTGGGCGCGGTGCCATGCTGGTTGTCTTCGGTCAGTTGCAACAGGCGTTTTTCGACGATGCCGTCGAGCTTGGGCAGGTCCGGGAAGTGAATGGTGTCGATGTTCACCAGCGGGCAGTCACTGGCGCTGCACCCGGGTTTCACATGCTCCCAGGCGTCACGCTTGACCTCAAGCGGGGCCCGGTAATTGGGCGTGAACAGACTCTGGCAGGCACCCAGGGCCAAGGCCAGCACAGCCACGGAGGTCAGTTTGACAAGTGTCATGATGATCCTTGCAGTACAGGGAAAAGTCGGCCTTTGACCGCCTGCGCGGCCTTCAGTTCGCCACTAAGCTAACAGAGAGCAGGCCCGCTGTCCCGACCGCGCGAACGGTTGCCGGAAGGGGGTGAAACGGGCAGTCGTGCAGAGTAGGATGGCGCGAAGCAGTATTTGAGGTAATGAGGATTTCCATGTCAGACGTGTTGAATTCAGTGCCCAAGGGCTTCGAGGTCATCGAGCGGGCCAATTGCTTCCAGGGCTTCTACAAGCTCGACAAGCTCCGCTTGCGCCATGAACTGTTTGCCGGGGGCATGGGCCGCGAAATCAGCCGCGAACTGTTCGTGCGCCACGATGCCGTGTGCGTGCTGCCCTACGATCCCCAGCGCGACGAAGTGGTGCTGATCGAGCAGTTCCGCGTTGGCGCGCTGGGCAAAACCGACAACCCTTGGCTGATCGAGCTGGTTGCCGGCCTGATCGACAAGGACGAACAGCCAGAAGAAGTCGCCCACCGCGAAGCCGAAGAAGAAGCCGGCCTGACTTTCAGCGCGCTGTGGCCAATGACGCGCTATTTCCCGTCACCGGGTGGCAGCGATGAATACGTGCACCTGTTCCTCGGCCATTGCAGCAGCGAAGGCGCCGGTGGCTTGCACGGCCTGGAAGAAGAGGGCGAGGATATCCGCGTGCGTGTCTGGTCGTTCGAAGATGCCTTGCAGGCTGTGCGCGACGGGCGCATCTGCAATGCGGCGACCATCATCGGCCTGCAATGGCTGGCGCTCAACCGCGATGAAGTACGAGGTATGTGGAAGTGAACCTGCTGCGTGAGCGTTATCGGGTCGATCTGGCCGGGCTGCAGGCAGCCTGCGAGGCCAACTACGCCCGGCTCATGCGCCTGCTGCCCGACATGCGCACCACCCAGAGCTCGCGGCGCATCGGCATGACCCAGGGCGACCAGATGCTGGGCGTGCTGGTGCTCGACGTGGTGCTTGCCTGCCCCTACACCACAACCCTGCGGGTACGCCAGGAGCACAGCCTGCCTTGGCTACCGGTGCCGCACCTGGAGGTGCAGGTGTACCACGATGCGCGCATGGCCGAGGTGATCAGCGCCGAACATACCCGGCGCCTGCGCAGCATCTACCCGTATCCTAACGATGCCATGCACCAACCGGATGAGAAGGCCCAGCTCAACCTGTTCCTCGGCGAATGGCTAAGCCACTGCCTGGCCTGCGGCCACGAACTGGCAAGTGTGCGCTGAAATGTGATGGCGGTTGGTTTCGGGTGTTTGCTCGCAACCATTCCCCCGCCATAATTCCTGCTGAATCCGCACGAGGAGACGGCCGGTGCCGCACCCAGACCCTTCCCAGGCACCCGTATACGTGGTGCAACTGACCGACGCTCACCTGTTCGCAGACCCTGCGGGCACGCTGCTGGGCCTGCGGACCCGCGACAGCCTGCGCCACGTGATCGGCCAGGTGCGGCGTGAACAGCCGCGCATCGACCTGCTGTTGTGCACCGGTGACTTGTCTCAGGATGGCAGCGTTGCGTCGTATCAGGCGTTTCGCGAGCTTACCGCCGAGTTCGCCGTGCCCACTCGCTGGTTGCCGGGCAACCATGATGAAGCCAGGGTCATGGCCGAGGTAGCCCCGGACCTGGTGCAGGCGGTTACCGATGTGGGCGCCTGGCGCGTGGTAATGCTCAATTCGGCCGTGCTCGGTGCTACCCATGGGCTGCTCGGGCCGGACCAGCTGTCGTTGCTCGATGACGCGCTTGAATCAGCAGGTGAGCGCTACTGCCTGGTCTGTTGCCACCATCAACCCGTGGATATCGGTTGTGCATGGATCGCACCGATCGGCCTGCGCAATGCCGATGAATTGCTGCGTCGGCTTGAGGGTCGTCCACAAGTGAAAGCGTTGCTCTGGGGGCATATCCACCAGGAATGGGACGCGCTGCGCGGCGGTTTGCGCCTGCTGGCCACACCGTCGACCTGCATCCAGTTCGCCCCGCGCAGCGAGGACTTCAAGGTGAGCGAGGAGCAGCCGGGCTACCGCTGGTTGCGCCTGTACGCTGACGGGCGGCTGGAGACGGGGGTGGAGCGGGCATTGGACTTCGAGGTGAAGCTCGACTTCGACAGCCCGGGCTATTGAAGTGGAGATACTGCACAAGGTTTGAATCGATGCGCTCCTGGTGGCAGCCGGCTTGCGGGCGATGGCGCGCACAGCGCGCCGCCGTAGCTGAGAAATTGTTGCGAAAATCCCACCGCTACGCCAAAACACGGCGAACGCGCTACACTGCGCATCCCTGCGCCCGCACCATTGGGCGCGAAGCCACAGATTTCGGGGGCAGCATGTCGGGTTCCATCCTCTATATCCATGGCTTGAACAGCTCACCGCTCTCCACCAAGGCGCGTCAGCTCGAAGCTGTGATGCAGCAGCTAGGCCTTGCGGACCAGTTGCGCGTCCCCGCCCTGCACCATCACCCGCGCCAGGCCATCGCACAGCTTGAAGCAGCCATCGCCGAGTTGGGCGCCCCCTTGCTGGTGGGCAGTTCGCTCGGCGGCTACTATGCCACCTGGCTGGCCGAGCGCCATGGCCTGAAGGCGCTGCTGATCAACCCGGCGGTCACGCCGCACAAGCTGTTCGACGGTTACCTGGGCACGCAGCGCAACCACTACACCGACGAAACCTGGGAGCTGACCCACGACCACGTCCAGGCCCTGGCCGAGCTGGAAGTGCCCGCCCCCACGGATGCCGGCCGATATCAAGTATGGTTGCAGACGGCCGATGAAACCCTGGACTATCGCCACGCCGAGCATTACTACCGTGCCTGCGCGCTGCGCATCCAGGCCGGAGGCGACCACAGCTACCAGGGCTTTGCACGGCAGATTCCCGCGCTGCTGGCCTTTGCCGGGGTTGCCCGGGGGCAGTATGCAGCGCTCGACTTTTCTGTATTTTGATCTTTTTGCATTCACCAGACTGACGACGAGAACCCATGGCCAATCCCAGCGCTAGCGCCTATAACGCAGACGCCATCGAAGTCCTCTCCGGCCTTGACCCGGTCCGCAAACGGCCGGGCATGTACACCGATACCAGCCGGCCGAACCACCTGGCCCAGGAAGTCATCGACAACAGTGTCGACGAAGCCCTGGCTGGCCACGCGCGTTCGGTGCAGGTCATCCTGCATGCCGACCACTCGCTGGAGGTCAGCGACGACGGCCGCGGCATGCCGGTGGATATCCACCCCGAAGAGGGCGTGTCGGGCGTCGAGCTGATCCTCACCAAACTGCACGCCGGCGGCAAGTTCTCCAACAAGAACTACCAGTTCTCCGGCGGCCTGCACGGTGTTGGCATTTCGGTGGTCAATGCCCTGTCGACCCAGGTGCGCGTGCGCGTCAAACGTGACGGCAACGAGTACCAGATGACCTTCGCCGACGGCTTCAAGGCCAGTGAACTGGAAGTGGTCGGCACGGTCGGCAAGCGCAACACCGGTACCAGCGTGTACTTCAGCCCCGACCCCAAGTATTTCGATTCGCCGAAGTTTTCCATCAGCCGCCTCAAGCATGTGCTCAAAGCCAAGGCCGTATTGTGCCCGGGCCTGCTGGTCAGCTTCGAGGACAAGGCCAGCGGCGAGAAAGTCGAGTGGCATTATGAGGACGGCCTGCGTTCCTACCTGGTCGACTCGGTCAGTGAATACCTGCGCCTGCCTGACGAGCCGTTCTGCGGCAGCCTGGCCGGTAACAAGGAGGCCGTGGACTGGGCCCTGCTGTGGCTGCCCGAAGGCGGCGACAGTGTTCAGGAAAGCTACGTCAACCTGATCCCCACCGCCCAGGGTGGTACTCACGTCAACGGCCTGCGCCAAGGCCTGCTCGATGCCATGCGCGAGTTCTGCGAGTTCCGCAACCTGTTGCCGCGCGGGGTCAAGCTGGCGCCGGAAGACGTCTGGGAACGCATTACCTTCGTCCTTTCTATGAAGATGCAGGAGCCGCAGTTCTCCGGGCAGACCAAAGAGCGCCTGTCCTCCCGCGAGGCCGCGGCGTTCGTTTCCGGTGTGGTCAAGGACGCTTTCAGCTTGTGGCTCAACGCGCACCCTGAACTGGGCATGCAGTTGGCGGAACTGGCCATCAGCAACGCCGGCCGTCGCCTCAAGGCCAGCAAGAAGGTCGAGCGCAAGCGCGTCACCCAGGGCCCGGCACTGCCGGGCAAGCTGGCCGACTGCGCCGGGCAAGACCCGATGCGCGCCGAGCTGTTCCTGGTCGAGGGCGATTCTGCCGGTGGTTCGGCCAAGCAGGCGCGGGACAAGGAATTCCAGGCAATCCTGCCGCTGCGCGGCAAGATCCTCAACACCTGGGAAGTGGACGGTGGCGAAGTTCTGGCCAGCCAAGAGGTGCACAACATCGCCGTGGCCATCGGCGTCGACCCAGGCGCTGTCGACCTGTCGCAGCTGCGCTACGGCAAGATCTGCATCCTCGCCGACGCCGACTCCGACGGCCTGCACATCGCGACCTTGCTGTGCGCGCTGTTCGTTCAGCACTTCCGCCCGTTGGTCGAGGCCGGCCACGTCTACGTCGCCATGCCGCCGCTGTACCGCATCGACCTGGGCAAGGAAATCTACTACGCCCTGGACGAGCCGGAGCGTGACGGCATCCTCGACCGCCTGGTGGCCGAGAAGAAGCGCGGCAAGCCACAGGTCACCCGATTCAAAGGCCTGGGCGAGATGAACCCGCCGCAGCTGCGCGAAACCACCATGGACCCGAACACGCGGCGCCTGGTCCAGCTGACCCTGGAAGACGTCGAAGCCACCTGCGAGCTGATGGACAAGCTGCTCGCCAAGAAACGCGCCGGTGACCGCAAGAGCTGGCTGGAGACTAAAGGTAACCTGGCTGAGGTCATGGTTTGATTCGTCTGCTTGCCGCCTTTTTCCTTGCGCTGGTTGCCCTGCCGAGCCTGGCAGGCAACTGGCCGGAGCTGAAGCTGGCGTCCGGGCACCCGATCGATGGCATGCGCGGCGGTAACCTCTCGGGCCTGGCCTTGTGCCGGGGCGCCTTGTGGGGTGTTTCCGACCGTGATGACGACCGTATCTACCGCTTTGATCAGCAGAACGGGGTATGGCGCGCCCAGCCTCTGACCTTCACCCCGCCACCGGTGCCGGAAAGCGGCTTGCCCTGGGGGCTGAAGTCGCGCAACTGGGCGGTGTCGTACATCCGCGGCGGCGAGCTGGATTATGAAGGCATTACCTGCGACCAGGCCGGCACTATCTACTTGGTCAGCGAGGCCCATGCGGCGGTGCTGCAACTGCCGGTAGACGGCGAGCCGGACTGGCTGAAAATCGACCCGGCGATGATTCGCCAGGCCCGTGCCAGCGGCATGCTGCTGCACTTCAACGCCTTGTTCGAAGGCCTGGCGATCAACCCGCAGGGTGACCGCCTGTGGCTGGCGGCCGAGCGCGAGCGTCGCGGCCTGGTGAAGATAGAGCGCCAGCAATCGGTGTGGACCTGCGGGCGCAGTTGCGTGCTGCTGAGCGAGGCCGGCGTCGAAATGCAACCGCCGCAAATGCCCAATGCCCGTGCGCTTTCGCGTGATTTTGCCGACCTGGCCTGGTTCGAAGGCAAGCTGTTCACCCTCGAACGCAATGCCTACCGCATTTGCCGGCGTGATGCCGACAGCGGCAAGGTCGAGCGCTGCTGGTCGTTTGCCGCCGAAGCGCTGGTGCCCGAGCGCCGCTACGATCAGCCGTTCGGCCTCGCCGAAGCGCTGGTCATCGATGCCAAGGGTGCCTGGATCGGCCTGGACAACAATAACGGTGACCGGGCCGATGGCGAAAGCCGGCCGGTGGTCTGGCGCTTCACAGCGCCCGAAGGCGGCTGGAGCGCCAAGCCATGAGCCAGCCGCCGGGCAAGCGTGCGGGCAGGGTACTGATGGTCCTTGCCTGGGCAGCGGCGATGTTCCTGGCCACGCGCTTTTTCGGTGAGTGGGAGGCGCGTGAACGCAACCCCAATACCCAGGTGCAGTCGGCACACGGCGAAGGCTTCATCGAGGTGCGGCTGTTGAGCAATGGCCAAGGCCACTTCGTGGCTGACGGTGCGATCAATGGCAAGGCTGTGCACTTCATGCTCGACACCGGCGCCACCGATGTGGCGATCCCCGAGGTGCTGGCCCGTGAGCTCGACCTGCAACGTGGCAGCCCGGTCATCCTCAGTACCGCCAACGGCCGTACCGAAGGCTACCGCACCCGGCTGGACAGCCTGCAACTGGGCGACATTCGCCTGCAGGGCGTGCGTGCGCTGGTGGTGCCGGGGCTGGATGGGCAGACCGTGCTGCTCGGCATGAGCGCGCTGAAACAACTTGAATTTACCCAGCGCGGCGGCACCATGCTGCTGCGCCAGAACCTGAAATAACGAGGCCCGCATGAGCGACCCACTGGAACTCAGCCTCGACGGCGTCGAACGCCGTTCGCTGGCTGACTTCACCGAACAGGCCTACCTCAACTACTCCATGTACGTGATCATGGACCGGGCCCTGCCGCATATCGGCGACGGCCTGAAGCCTGTGCAGCGACGCATCGTCTATGCCATGAGTGAGTTGGGGCTCGATGCCGATGCCAAGCACAAGAAGTCGGCGCGTACCGTCGGTGACGTGCTTGGTAAATTCCACCCCCACGGCGATTCGGCCTGCTACGAAGCCATGGTGCTGATGGCGCAGCCGTTCAGCTACCGCTACACCCTGGTGGACGGCCAGGGTAACTGGGGTGCGCCGGACGACCCGAAGTCGTTCGCCGCCATGCGTTACACCGAAGCGCGCTTGTCTCGCTATTCCGAAGTGCTGCTGAGCGAAGTGGGCCAGGGCACCGTGGACTGGGTGCCGAACTTCGATGGCACGCTGCAGGAGCCTGCAGTGTTGCCGGCGCGCCTGCCGAACATCCTGCTCAACGGTACCACTGGCATCGCTGTGGGCATGGCTACCGACGTGCCACCGCACAACCTGCGTGAGGTCGCCAGCGCCTGCGTGCGCCTGCTCGACGAGCCCAAGGCCACCCTCGAGCAGTTGTGCGAGCATATTCAGGGGCCGGACTACCCGACCGAAGCCGAGATCATCACGCCGCGGGCCGAGATCCTCAAGATCTACGAAAGCGGCCGTGGTTCGATCCGCATGCGCGCCGTGTACCGGGTGGAAGATGGCGACATCGTCGTTACTGCTTTGCCACACCAGGTCTCCGGGGCCAAGGTGCTGGAGCAGATTGCCGCGCAGATGCAGGCCAAGAAGCTGCCGATGGTCGCCGACCTGCGTGATGAATCGGACCACGAAAACCCCTGCCGCATCGTCATCATTCCGCGCTCCAACCGGGTGGATGCCGACGAGCTGATGCAGCACCTGTTCGCCACCACCGAGCTGGAAAGCACGTACCGGGTCAACGTCAACATCATCGGCCTGGATGGTCGGCCGCAGCTGAAAAACCTGCGCGCCTTGCTGCTGGAGTGGCTGCAGTACCGGATTGGTACCGTTCGTCGTCGCCTGCAGCACCGCCTGGAAAAGGTCGAGAAGCGCCTGCACCTGTTGGAAGGCTTGCTCACCGCATTCCTCAACCTGGATGAAGTGATCCACATCATCCGCACTGAGGAACACCCCAAGCAGGCCCTGATCGCCCGTTTCGACCTGACCGAAATCCAGGCCGATTACATTCTTGAAACGCGTTTGCGTCAGTTGGCCCGCCTGGAGGAGATGAAAATCCGCGGCGAGCAGGACGAGCTGCTCAAGGAGCAGGCCAAACTGCTGGCCCTGCTCGGCAGCGATGCCAAGCTGCGCAAGCTGGTACGCAGCGAACTGATCAAGGACGCCGAGACTTACGGCGACGACCGCCGTTCGCCGATCGTCGAGCGCAGCGAAGCCAAGGCATTGTCAGAAAACGAGCTGATGCCGACCGAGCCGGTCACTGTCGTGCTGTCGGAAAAAGGCTGGGTACGCTGTGCCAAAGGCCATGACATCGATGCCACAGGCCTTTCCTACAAAGCGGGGGATGGTTTCAAAGCGGCAGCAGCTGGGCGTTCCAACCAGTTCGCCGTGCTGATCGACTCCACCGGCCGCAGCTATTCGGTGGCAGCGCACACGCTGCCGTCGGCACGTGGCCAGGGCGAGCCGCTGACCGGGCGCTTGACGCCGCCACCGGGGGCGACCTTCGAGTGCGTGCTGCTGCCTGAGGATGATGCGTTGTATGTGGTGGCTTCCGACGCCGGTTACGGCTTCGTGGTCAAAGGTGAGGACCTGCAGGCCAAGAACAAGGCCGGCAAAGGGCTGCTCAGCCTGCCGAACGGCGCCAAAGTCATCAGCCCGAGGCCTGTGGCCAACCGTGAACAGGACTGGCTGGCGGCAGTGACCACCGAAGGCCGCTTGTTGGTGTTCAAGGTGGCCGACCTGCCACAGCTGGGTAAAGGCAAGGGCAACAAGATCATCGGTGTGCCCGGTGATCGGGTCGCCAGTCGTGAAGAATATGTTACAGATTTGGCCGTAATCGCCGAGGGCGCGACACTTGTTTTGCAAGCTGGCAAGCGTACCCTGTCTCTGAAACCAGACGACCTTGAGCATTACAAAGGTGAGCGCGGCCGGCGCGGCAGCAAGCTGCCACGCGGGTTCCAGCGCGTCGACGGGTTGCAGGTGGAAGGTCCGGCGTAACCGAGTGAAATGTCTGGAACGGCAATTTCAGCGCCGTTCCAGGCAGAAATGCTGGAGTCGGACCGATATTTCGCGGATGATAGTGCCCCTTCGGAGCCAGCGTGGCTGTGTGCCCGATTGAATCTATATCAGTATCACTGCGGTTAGCCTGGTGGCGACCGCCTGGATGGGATGAATGAAATTTCTGCGCCTTCCATTTGCGCTGTTGATGACGGGCTTGCTGGGGCTGAGCGGATGCAGCATGCATCAGCCGGTTGCCCTGTATCAGCTCGACAGCGGTGATCCTGGCCAGCCTTCACAGAGTGCGGGCATGGCCGTGGTGCTCGGCCCGGTGTCGGTCGCCGATTACCTTCAGCGCGAAACCTTTTTGCAGCGTCAGACTGATGGCAGCCTGAGTTCAGCGACGGACGGTCGTTGGGCGGGTAGCCTGTCGGCAGACATCGACCAGCTGCTGGTTCGCCAGCTGGCCTGGCGGCTGGACAGCCAGCGCGTAGTCCTGGCCCCCGCCAGCACCGGCTTCTCGCCTGACGTGCAGGTATTGCTGTCGATCACCCGCCTGGACTCGGGCAAGAACCAGCCGGCCATTCTAGACGCCCAATGGCGTTTGCTCGACCGCCGCGGCCATGTGCGTGACAACCGCATCGTTCACCTCGAGCAACCGCATGAAGGTAGCGAGTCGTCGCAGGTGCAGGCCCAAGGCAAGCTGCTGCAGAAGCTGGCAGAGCAGTTGAGCAGTGCGGTCAAGCCGCTCGCCAATCAGCCTGCGATTGCCGATGAGGCACCCAAGAAGCCCGCTGCACCGGTTCAGGTCAAGAAAGCGCCAGAGAAGTCGAAGATCCCGATGGCTTCACCGATCCGTACCGATATGGAAGTCTATCGGTTCTGACGGTTAGTCCAGATAAGAAAAAGCCCGCACATGTGCGGGCTTTTTTGTGGGCTTGTGGTGGCCTCATCGCCGGCAAGCCGGCTCCCACCATGTCTGCAGCGCTGCAGATTCTTGTAGGAGCCGGCTTGCCGGCATTGAGGGCAGCTCGGGGCTAGGCCCGGCGCTCGTGCATGCGCGCCAGCTGCCGCTCCAGCATTGACGGGTAAGGCTCCATCAACCGCTCCACACAGCAGGCCCCCTCAGGGCTGGCAATCGGCCGAATGCGAGCGCGCTGACGAATCAGTGCGTCATCGCTGATCTGCCGCTCCACCAGCAACAGATTGCGGCTGTGCTGGGACAGCGCCAGGGCATCCTGGGCCTTTTCCGTCATCAGCAGGTCAACCTGCTCCAAGCCATGCAGGTCGCCACCCAAAGCCAGGCCCAGTTGCAGTTGCAGGGTGATGCCGCTGTCCGCCACCTCGATCTGCAGGGCATGGCCCAGGGCGCGCAACAGCTCGCCGCAGCAGATCGCATTGGTCAGGTAGTCCTCGCCGCAGTCGCGGCTGTGGAACAACACCAGTGTGCTGCCATCGTTGAGCGTGTAGGTCTCGCCTTCATACAGCGATGCGGCCTGTTCCAGGCAGTCGCGGTAACGCTCTAGCAGCTCGGTCAGGCGGGTGCGCGGCAGGCGGCGCAGTTGTTCCTGGGAGCCCAGCTGCACGGCCAGCACTGCAGAGTGCTGAGGTTCGTCGGACTCGACCACAGCTGCTTTAGGCGCGGGTTCTTCGTTGTCCAGCAGGCCGGCAAAAGCCTCGTCGTCGTCTTCATCTTCGGCCAGGGCGGTAACCTTGGCGCGTGGCGCAGCTTTAACGGGCGCCGCAACCTCGTGCAGGTCGTCGAATTCGTCCTCTTCGTGTTCTTCCTCCGGCTCAGGCTCCGGGGGCGGCGGCGGGGCCAGGCGGGCATGCAGCTGGCGAGCGATATCGCCGATCTCATCCTGGCGATCAGTCGCCGGGGTGTACGGGTGCGGATCACGCAGCCATACCCGCAGCTGCAGCAGCGGCAGGGTGATGTGGCGGCCCTGGCGCAGGCTCAGGCTCAACGCCAGTGCCAGCAGGATCGCGGCAAGAATGCCCATGCTTTGCAGGCTGATCAGCATCGGCTGCTGGAACTGGCTCATGTCCAGGCTGATGCGCAGTTGCCCGGCAGTCACGTCCTGGAAGGTGATCTTGGTCTGGTACAGACCTTCAGCTTCCCCCAGCAGGCTATTGCGCGGCCGCTGCCCGGCCTCGGCCAGGATGCGGTTATCCACGCTGTAGATGGCCGCATGGGCCACCAGCGGGTTCTTCACCAGGTTGCCCAGCAGCACGTTGAGGCTGAGGATGTCGTTGGACACCAGCAGCTCGGTCGCCGAGGTGGCGGTCTGGGTGGTCAGGCTCTGGCCAAGGGCATCCGCCTGCTCGTGCATGGCCTGCTTGAACTGCAGGCCCATTACGCAGGCATAGATCACCAGCGCCAGCGCCACCAGGAATATATTGGTGCTGGCGATGCGCAGTGCCAGTGGAACGCGACGTTGGCGCAGGGCACGGAAGATCATGAGGAAGAAGTTGTCTGGTTTGACGGGCGTGGGCCGGTTCACAGAGCGCGGCTCTTAATGGCATGAAAGTGTTGCGCAGTATAGCGATCAGAGTTTTGTCGGCAAAGTATCGTTGGCGCCCGATGGTCACGGAAAATCGGTAGAATGCGCATTTTTCATCGAAGTCGGAGCCAGGTTGTGCGCGAAATCGTCCTGATCAACATCACCGGTGAGGACCGCCCCGGTCTCACTGCCGCAATTACCGGCGTCCTGCTCCAGGGCGGTGTGAACATCCTCGACATCGGCCTGGCGGTCATGCACGGCACTTTGTCGTTCGGCATTCTGGTCGATATCCCGGATAACGAAGTGGCCACCAGCCTGCTGCAAAGCGTGCAATCCAAGGCCCACGAGCTGAATTTGCAGGCCCGCTACACGCCGATTTCCGAAGCGGACTACCAGCACTGGGCCGATGGCCAGGGTGACCCGCGCTACATCGCCACCTTGCTCAGCCGCAAGATCACCCCCGAGCAGCTGCAGCGCGTGAGCGCGGTCATCAGCGAGTATGGTTTGACCATCGAGCGTATCGAGCGTCTGTCTGCCCGTGTTGCCTTGGATGCCCAGGGTGACAAAGGCAAGGCGGCGCTGGAAATTTCCGTGCGCGGCGAGCCAAGCGATGCCCAGGCGCTGCGCGCCGACTTCTTCGCGTTGTCCGAAGCGCTGAACATCGACATCGCCTTCCAGAAAGACGACCTGTTCCGTCGCAATCGCCGCCTGGCCGTGTTCGATATGGACTCGACGCTGATCGAGGCTGAGGTGATCGATGAGCTGGCCAAGGCGGCGGGTGTCGGCGAGCAGGTGTCGGCCATTACCGAGCGGGCGATGCGCGGCGAGCTCGACTTCCGCGCCAGCTTCAAGGAACGCATGGCGCTGCTCAAAGGCCTGGATGTCGGCGTGCTGGACCAGATCGGTGCTTCCTTGCGCCTGACCGAAGGTGCCGAAAACCTGTTCGCCGAACTCAAGCGCATGGGCTACAAGACGGCAATCCTGTCCGGTGGCTTCACCTACTTTGCCAAGCAGGTACAGGCGCGCCTGGGCATCGATTATGTGTTCGCCAACGAGCTGGAAGTGGTCGACGGCAAGGTGACCGGCGTGGCCATCGAGCCAATCGTCGACGCCCAGCGCAAGGCTGAGCTGCTGCAGCAGCTGGCGAATGAGGAGGGGCTGCAGCTGGAGCAGACCATTGCCGTGGGTGATGGTGCCAACGACCTGCCGATGCTCTCGCTGGCCGGCCTGGGTGTGGCATTCCGTGCCAAGCCGCTGGTACGCCAGTCGGCCAAGCAGGCCATTTCGACCTTGGGCCTGGATGGTGTGTTGTATCTGCTGGGGCTGCGCGACCGCGACGCCCGCGGTTGAGCTGAAACAAAAGGGGCCGCGATAGCGGCCCCAACTGTCTCTACCAGGCAATCAGGCCTGCGCAGGCACCGCCAGCAGCTCACCCATGCGGGTTGCCGAACCTGCACCCAGGTTTTCAGCCCACTTCACTTGCTCCGGCCCGAACAGCACGATGGCCGTGGAGCCCAGCTTGAAGCGGCCCAGCTCCGCACCTTTTTCCAGGTGAATGGGTGCACGGCTGCCTTCGTCGTAGCGGAAGGTTTTCAGCTCACGCTTCGGCGGCGTGACCAGGCCAGCCCACACGGTCTCGATCGAGGCCACGATCATCGCGCCGACCAGTACAACAGCCATCGGGCCACGCTCGGTGTCGAACAGGCACACCACGCGCTCGTTGCGGGCAAACAGCTCAGGGACGTTTTCCGCCGTGGTCTGGTTGACCGAGAACAGCCGCCCAGGCACGTAGACCATCTCACGCAGGGTGCCGGCCAGCGGCATGTGCACGCGGTGGTAATCTTTCGGCGACAGGTAGATGGTGGCGAACTCGCCGCCCATGAACGGTGCAGCCAGGGCCGGGTCGCCGCCGAGCAGCTCCAGGGCACTGAAGCTGTGGCCCTTGGCCTGGAAGATACGACCGTGCTCGATCGGGCCCAGCTGGCTCACGGCACCGTCGGCCGGGCAGAGGATGGCGCCCGGGGTTTCGTCCAGCGGGCGCGCGCCTGGCTTCAGGGCGCGGGTGAAGAACGCGTTGAAGTGCTCGTAGGCGGTCAGGTCTTCGACCAGTGCCTCGTTCATGTTCACCTGGTAGCGCTTGGCGAACCAGGCGGTGAAGGCGTTTTTGAACCAGCGTGCGCGGCACTCGGCAACGCAGCCGGCGAGCCGCGACAGCAGGTGGTGCGGCAGCAGGTACTGGCTGATGATGAACAAACGGGATTTCATGCAGGTTCCTTAGACTTCTACAGGCGTGTCCGGGTGGTTGCCCCATTCGCTCCACGAGCCGGCGTAAGCCTTGACGCGTGGGTAGCCGAGGGCCTTGGCCACCAGGTAAGTGAAACCGGAGCGGCGGTGTGACTGGCAATGGGTGATCACTTCCTTGTCGGGGGTGATGCCCAGTTGCAGGAGGACTTGCTGGATGTCCTGGCGGATGCGCAGGTGGTCGTTGAGGTCCATGCCAGCGGTCCACTCGAAGTTGATCGCGCCGGGAATATGCCCGCCTTTGGCGGCCAGGACTTTTTCACCGTTGAATTCCTGTGGGCCACGGGCATCCCAGATCACCAGGTCGTCGGCGCCCAGGCGGCTTTGCAGGTATTCGCGGGTGGCGGTCGGCTCGCCGTGCAGGTGCAAGCGCACAGGCGTATTGGCTGGCGCTGGTACTTCGGTCACCAGCTTGTCTGCCGGCCAGGCCTGGATACCGCCATTGAGGTAGTGGTAGTGCGGGTGACCGATGACATCGAGCATCCAGATGAAGCGCCCGGCCCAGCCGCCGCCTTCATCGTCGTAGACTACGTAGACGGCGTCGTCGCGGTGACCGAGCTCGCTGAACAGTTTTTCCAGGTCAGCCAGCGCCGGCAGCAGCCCAGGCGCTGGAGGCAGGCCCAGCTGGGTGCGTTTGCCCTCGACGAAGCGCGCGCCCGCAATATGCCCGCTGACATAGCGGTTGGCGCTGCTCAGGTCGACCAGGATCAGCTGGGGCGAACCCAGGCGCGGCAGCAGGTCCGCAGGCTCGATCACCAGCGGCAGTCCGGCAAAATCAGTCATCCACGGTCTCCAGTGTGGAAAGAGGTGCGATTGTAGCGCAAGGGTCAGGCATTGCGGTTGGCAAACACAGCGAGCGCACGCTCGATACATTGCGCGGTTTTGCCAAACGCTTGCACGCTGACATCGGCCAGCGGCTTGCCGCCCTGGTCGGCCACCGCCAGCATCAGCACCTGGTCACCTACTGCCATTGAGCGCAACAGCAGGTGTTCGCTGCGGAAGAAAGCGCGCAGCGGGGCCGGCATCAAGGCCGAAAGTTGGGCATGGTTTTCTGGCGTCAGGCGCAATTGCGCGGCTTGGCCTACCAGCTTCTGCAGCAGCTTGTTCTGCGGGATGGGCAAGGCGATGGCTTCGGCTTCCTTGGGCAGGCCGGCGGTTTGCTGTACGCGCAGGGCGTCGTTGGCCCTGTCCAGCGTCAGCAGCATGATGCGCTGCATGCCACAGGCCAGCAACGCCTCGCGGGCCTGGGTAGCCAGGTGCACGGTATTGGTAAAGGGGCTGGGCTTGGCCAGCAGTTCCTGGCACAGCTTGCGCCACTGGCCCAGCGCCTCGCTGGAGGGTGGTGGTGGGGTGATCATGTCGGGGTGCGGGCGGCGCTGGTGCCAGGGCCAGATCAAGGCTTCGGCGGGGTGGAACAGGGCGTGCCTGGCGTGGCGTCGGGCACTGGCGGCAGCCTGCTGGTGGACCTGCTGTTGCACGTCCTCCAGCGAGGTCTGCAGGTACAGCGCGGTGAGCAGTTGCCAGCGCAGCAGGTGCGGGTTGTCCCAGCCCACCTGGGCCGCCAGGGCCAGGTTGTTGGCCAGCAGCACGGTATTGGCTGGCTGGTTGAACCAGCGGCTCAGGGCGGGGGCTTCGTCCAGGCGGTGCTGCTGGCTCAGCAGGTCACCGTCACGGGCGATGCTGAGGATCTGGCCCAGCTGTTCACGTTCTTCCAGCAACAGGCGGTAGCCCTGGGTGACCCATTGCGACAGGCGCCAGTGTTCGGCCATGGCTTGGCACAGCGCCATGATGCGCACGCCGAACAGTTCCAGCTCCACCTCTGCGGCCTCTTCGCCCTTGTGGATGACACGCAGCTCCCAGGCGTCGAGCAGCTTCGGATAGGCCAGCGCCATCGGCCACAACGGCGACAGGAACAGCAGGCTGCCCCAGTGAATTTCCTGCCACAGCCGCGCCAGGCGGCTGGCGAACAGGCCGCTGGCCTGCTGCGAAGCGTGCTGGCTGATCAACAGGAACTGGCGCAGCACCGGCGGGATATCGTGGTCCGGCAGGGCTGGCAAGCGGGTAAGCAGTTCGCGGGTGCGCGCCAGGCCCAGGCGATTGAGGGCGATTTCCAGGCTTTCGGCGGGTTCGGCCTGGCTGGCATTGGCCGGGTGATTGGCCTCGCGCATCACCGACAGCACCAGTGCTGGGCTGTCCTGCATCAGTTCGGCGATGTCCCGCAGTGAGCGGCGGCTATCGTTGATGGCGCTCATGACCCGGT
The DNA here is from genome assembly GCF_039672635.1 of Pseudomonas sp. P39-UII1. Classification (NCBI taxonomy): domain Bacteria; kingdom Pseudomonadati; phylum Pseudomonadota; class Gammaproteobacteria; order Pseudomonadales; family Pseudomonadaceae; genus Pseudomonas; species Pseudomonas sp. P39-UII1. Next base: position 142,163 of record NZ_JBDFPP010000013.1, on the reverse strand, counting down.
CGTAACTCTGCTTCGGCACCGGTACGCGAATACCGTCGAGCAGCTTTACCCAGGCCTCTAGCGTACGCGGATTCTGAGTGGGCACCTTGGATTCCATTGGCATTTTGACATCAGTCCGAACTGGCTTTTCGCATTGAGTGGCTATAGTCTGGCGCAGATCTGCCGATAAGTAGAAGAAGAGTTTTAAAGCTCCCGTCCCTCACCCTGACCACGACAGCAAGTGCTTTGAACCTATGGCTAAAATTATCGGCATCATCGTCGTATTCGCGAGCGTGCTCGGCGGATATGTGCTCTCCCACGGCAAGATCGCGGCACTGATTCAGCCGTTTGAAGTGCTGATCATCGGCGGTGCAGCCTTTGGCGCTTTCATGCAGGCCAACCCTGGTTACATGACTATGCATGTAATCAAGAAGTCGATGAAGATGTTCGGCTCGCGCTTCACCCATACCTTCTACCTCGAAGTACTGGGCCTGGTTTACGAGATCCTCAACAAAAGCCGTCGTGAAGGCATGATGGCGATCGAGAGCGATATCGAAGACGCTGCGGCCAGCCCGATCTTCGCTAAATACCCTGCCGTGCTGGGCGATGAGCGCATGACCGCATTCATCTGCGATTACCTGCGCATCATGTCCACCGGCAACATGGCGCCCCACGAGCTCGAAGGCCTGTTCGACATGGAACTGCTGAGCATGAAGGAAGAGCTCGAGCACCCGTCGCACGCGGTCACGGGCATTGCCGACGGCATGCCCGGTTTCGGTATTGTCGCGGCAGTACTCGGTATCGTGGTGACCATGGCTTCGCTGGGTGAGGGCGACCAGGCGGCCATCGGCATGCACGTAGGTGCGGCCCTGGTCGGTACCTTCTTCGGTATTCTTGCGGCGTATGGCTTCTTCGGCCCGTTGGCCAAGTGCCTGGAGCACGACGCCAAGGAAGAAATCAACCTTTACGAGTCGATCAAGGCTTCGCTGGTAGCCTCGGCCTCCGGCATGCCGCCTTCGCTGGCCGTCGAGTTCGGGCGCAAGGTGCTGTATCCGAAGCACCGCCCGAGCTTTGCCGAGCTGGAACAAGCAGTTCGCGGTCGCTAAGCCATGGAAAACAACCAGCCGATAATCATCAAGCGCGTCAAGCGCTTCGGTGGCGGGCACCATGGCGGCGCCTGGAAGATCGCCTTCGCCGACTTCGCCACGGCGATGATGGCGTTCTTCCTGGTGCTGTGGTTGATGTCCACTGCCACGCCTGAGCAGAAGATCGCCATTGCCGGCTACTTCAAGGACCCGATCGGCTTCTCCGAGAGCGGAACCCCCTATGTGATCGACCTGGGTGGCTCGCCAGAGCTCGCCCCGGAGAAGACCATCAACCCGGAGCAGCAGTCCGAGCAAAAACCTGATACCAGCATCCAGCTGAACAAGGATCAGGTCGAGACCATGGCCGAGCAGGTTGAGCGCGAGCGCCTCGAATTGCTGCTGCAGGAGCTGCAGAACAAGGTCGACGAAAACCCGCAACTGCAGAAGTTCAAGGACCAGATTCTGTTCGAGATCACCCAGGACGGCCTGCGCATCCAGATCATGGACGCCGAGAACCGGCCGATGTTCGACATCGGCAGTGCTCGCCTGCAGCCGTACTTCGAGGACATCCTGCTGGCCATGGCCGACACCATCAAGGCGGTGCCGAACAAGGTCAGCATCAGTGGCCATACCGACGCCAAACCCTATTCGGGCAGTGGTGAGTTCGGTAACTGGGAGCTGTCGGCCAACCGCGCCAACGCTGCGCGCCGTGCGCTGGTTGCCGGGGGCTACCCGGACGACCAGGTGGCGCGGGTGGTGGGTTATGCCTCGTCGTCGCTGTTCGACCGCAAGAACCCGTTCAACCCGGTCAACCGCCGTATCGATATCATCGTCCTGACCAAGAAGGCCCAGCGCAACATCGAGGGCGAACAGGGCACGCCGGAGGCCCCGGCTGCTCAGCCGAGCCAGGCTGCGCCGCCTGCCGGTGGCGCACCTGGTGCTGCTGCCCCAGGGGGTTCGGCGGCCCCCGGTGCGGGCGATGCACCGATGCAGCCGCGTGAACTGCGCCAGAAGCTGAACATCTTCGAGGACGGTACCTTGAAGATGGACGAGGCCAAGGACCAGTAACCGCTCGGGGCCGCTTTGCGGCCCCGATGCATTCAAAACCCCCGCCGGATCTTGGCCTTCAGGTCGGCATGGAAGAAGTCTGCATTGTCCCTGTCGGTGCAGCTTCCACGCCCTGTCGGCAACACCATCGCCCGCTCGAACGTGCACTCATCGTGATAAGCCCGCACGAACAGGTCGATATGTGCGCGCTCGCGCATCACCGGCCATTTGCCAAACCATTCGGGTAACGTGCCGCCATCGCCCTGGTAGAAGACCACGCGCCGGGTGGCCATGACCGCGGTGCCCAGCAGCCAGGGCGTCCACCAGTCTGCCGCAATGCAGGCTGGGAGCAGGCCGATCCAGTGGGTCGCATTACCCATCTGTTGGCAGAAGCTGCCATACAAGTCTTCGCTGGTCTGCCCTGGGCTGTCGAACAGGACCAGCTGGGCGGGAATGCCTTCGAGCAGCAGGCGCTCATTGAGGATGAAGGCGTCAAGCCGCTGCTCGTGGCGGTAGCTGATGAAAACCGGCATCGCGGTTGCCCTCCCTGATAGATGTAATGACCATCAGGGAAAGCAGCAGGCGGGGCAATAGACGACGGTGAAACCGGAGCGATCCTACGCGCCCCGGTAATGTTTCCTACAGATCAGTAGGCGTCTTCTGGCAGGCTGGCGATGATCGAGCGGTAGCTGTTCATGCGCTGTTGCTTGATGCGGCCGTCTTCCAGTGCCTTGAGCAGCGCGCAACCTGGCTCGCGATCATGCTTGCAGTCGCGGAAGCGGCATGTGCCGAACAGGTCGCGGAACTCGATGAAGCCACCCTCGACGTCATCACGGCTGACGTGGCCGAGCCCGAATTCGCGGATACCCGGCGAGTCGATCAGGTCGCCGCCGTTGGGGAAGTGGTACAGGCGTGCGGTGGTGGTGGTGTGCGTGCCCTGGCCCGACCATTCGGACAGGTCGCCGACCCGGGTGTCGGCGGCAGGCAGCAGACTATTGACCAGGGACGACTTGCCCACACCGGACTGGCCGACGAACACGCTGATGTGGCCGTCCAGCATCTGTTGCAGGCGTTGCATGCCATCACCGTGGTGAGCAGAAACTTCCAGCAGCGGATATCCAAGGTCGCGATAGACCTCGAGCAGCGCCTGCAGGGCCGGGCCATTCTCGTCGTTGATCAGGTCGGCCTTGTTCAGCAGCAGCAGCGGGCGAATGCCAGCGTGCTCGGCAGCAACCAGGTAGCGGTCGATCAGGTTCGGGTGCGGTTCGGGCGCCGGTGCGAAGACGATCACGATCAGGTCGACGTTGGCCGCCACCGGCTTGAGCTGGCCGTGGTTGTTCGGCCGGCACAGCTCTGTGGTGCGTGGCATCTGCGCGACGATCACGCCGATGCCTTGGTTGCCGGCCCGCCAGACCACACGATCGCCGGTAACCAGCGCCGGCAGGTTGGCGCGCAGGTGGCAGCGGAACACCTGGCCTGCAACGTCGCCGTCCTGAGCTTCGACCTCGACCTGCACACCAAAGTGCGCGATCACCAGGCCCAGTTGTTCGGGCCCCAGGTCACCACCCTCCAGCTCCTGCAGCGCATGCTGCTCGCGTTTGGCGGCGCGCGCGGCGCGTTCGTTCTGGATCTTTTCGATGCGCCAGTTCTGGCGGCGGTTGAGCTGGCGTTTGGCCATGAATGTTCCGTGGTGGGGCAGAATGAAATCGGCAGGCAGTTTAGCACGGTGGGCGGCTGACCATTCTGGTTACCTTCGCGCCGGGAATGCGCGGCACTCTGCCGCTAGGCTACTATGACGGCCTATACGAGGAGCCTCTTCATGCAGAACCCACAGAACCTGATCTGGATCGATCTGGAAATGACCGGCCTGGACCCGGACAACGACGTCATCATCGAGATGGCCACCATCGTCACCGACAGCGAACTGAACACCTTGGCCGAGGGGCCGGTGATCGCCATTCACCACAGTGACGAAGTGCTGGCCCGCATGGACGAGTGGAACACCCGCACCCACGGCGGTTCGGGGCTCACCCAGCGTGTGCGCGAAAGCCAGGTGAGCATGGCCGAGGCCGAAGCGCAGACCATCGCGTTCCTGGAGCAATGGGTACCGAAAGGCAAGTCGCCGATCTGTGGCAACAGCATCTGCCAGGACCGCCGCTTCCTCTATCGCCACATGCGTAACCTGGAAAACTACTTCCACTACCGCAACCTCGACGTCTCCACCGTGAAGGAGTTGGCTGCGCGCTGGGCGCCGGACGTGCGTGACAGCTTCAAGAAGGGCAGCACCCACCTGGCGCTGGACGATATCCGCGAGTCGATCGCCGAACTGCGCCACTACCGCGAGCACTTCATCAAGGTGTGAGCCGAAAGCGCGCAGATATTGTCGTGGCGCCCTCTTTTGGTGCCTGGGGCAACTGGTTAGACTGCGCGCCTTTCTCGCACGGACCCGCGCCATGTTGTTGATGCTCTACCTTATCGCCATTACCGCCGAAGCCATGACCGGCGCCTTGTCTGCCGGCCGTCGCGGCATGGACTGGTTTGGCGTGGTGCTGATTGCCTGCGTCACCGCCCTTGGGGGCGGCTCGGTGCGCGACGTGCTGCTCGGGCACTACCCGCTGACCTGGGTTAAGCACCCGGAATACCTGGTGCTGACCAGCTTCGCTGCGCTGTTGACGATTTTCATCGCACCCATGATGCGCCGCCTGCGCTCGCTGTTCCTGGTGCTGGATGCCCTGGGGCTGGTGGCGTTTACCCTGATCGGCTGCATGACTGCGCTGGAGATGGGGCAGGGCATGCTGGTGGCGTCGATCAGCGGCGTGATCACCGGGGTGTTCGGCGGGATCCTGCGGGACATCTTCTGTAACGACATCCCGTTGGTGTTCCGCCGTGAGCTGTATGCCAGCGTATCGTTTGCGGCGGCGTGGTTCTACCTGGGGTGCGTGTACTTCAAGGTGCCGGCCGAGCAGGCCATGCTGCTGACCCTGTTTGGCGGGTTTCTGGTGCGCTTGCTGGCGATTCGCTTCCATTGGGAAATGCCAAAGTTTCACTACAACGACCAGCAGTAGCATTCAGGCGCCCGATAGCCTGTAGGAGCGGCTTCAGCGTGTGAAGTCGTTAATCAACCCCGTGCCTGGCCAGCGCCCACTCGACATGCTCGCGCACCAGCTCCGACGGGTCTTCCCGCCGCGCCTTCAAGGCCTCCAGCACCGGAATGGTCGAGGGCGCATTGCCCAAGCCTACGGCCAGGTTGCGTAACCACCGCTCATACCCCGCCCGCCGCAACGGCCCACCCTCGGTCTTGCGCAGGAAGGTCTTCTCGTCCCACAGGAACATCTCGGCCAGTTCAGCATTTTCCAGCCCGTGCCGCGGCTGGAAGTCACCCTCCTGGGTCGGGCGGGCGAAGCGGTTCCACGGGCAGACGATCTGGCAGTCGTCGCAGCCGAACACCCGATTGCCCATCATGCCGCGCAGCTCGACGGGAATCGCGCCCTTGAGCTCGATGGTCAGGTAGGAAATACAGCGCCTGGCATCGAGCACGTAGGGCCCGACGAATGCCTTGGTCGGGCAGATGTCCAGGCAGGCCTCACAGCGCCCGCAGTGCTCGCTGGTATGTGCTTCGTCCACCGGCAGCGGCAAGTCGACAAACAGTTCGGCCAGGAAAAAGTAACTGCCGGCCTTGCGATTGAGCAGCAGGGTGTTCTTGCCGATCCAGCCCAGCCCGGCCTGCTCGGCAATCGCTTTCTCCAGCACCGGGGCGCTGTCGACGAAGGCGCGGTAACCGAATGGGCCGATATCTTCCTGGATGCGATCGGCCAGGTGCTGCACGCGTTTACGCACCAGCTTGTGGTAATCGCGGCCGAGGGCGTAGCGCGACACGTAGGCTTTTTCTGGCTGGGCCAGGCGTTGCGCCATCTGCGTGTCGCCCGGCAGGTAGTCCATGCGCAGCGAAACCACCCGTACCGTGCCGGGGATCAACTGGTCGGGGTGCGCACGTTTGCCATCATGGGCGGCGAGGTATTCCATTTCGCCCTGGTAGCCGGCAGCCAACCACCGCTGCAGATGTTTTTCGTGCTCGCCAAGGTCCACCCCGGCGATGCCGACGTGGGCAAAACCGAGTTCTTGGCCCCAGATCTTGATCGATTGGGCCAGTGCGGCGAGGTCAAGTGTGCAAGCAGACATGGATGGGCAAGGCAATACGGGCTCAGGTGCGTATAATTCTGCCAGACATTGGAGCCTTTGACCCCATGCCGCAGACCAAACACCCAAGCCAAAACCCGCAACTGCTCAGCAGCGTCACCGTCGCGCGCCTGCCTGCCCGCCATCCGCACGCCCACAAAGGCGACTTCGGCCATGTGCTGGTGGTGGGTGGCGACCTGGGTACCGGTGGCGCGGTACTGCTCAGCGCAGAGGCCGCGTTGCGCTGCGGCGCTGGGCTGGTCAGCGTGGCGACCCGCCCCGAGCACGTTGCTGCGGGCTTGACGCGACTGCCCGAAAGCATGTGCCTGGGCGTGAATTCGGCCAACCAGCTGATGGGCGTGCTGGAGCGTGCCTCGGTGCTGGTGGTCGGCCCTGGCCTGGGCCAGGCCGCCTGGGGGCGTAGCCTGTTGTCCGCGGTGGCCAATGCCGAGCGGCCACAGGTGTGGGATGCCGATGCACTCAACCTGCTGGCGCGTGCCCCATTGGCCTTGCCCAGCGGCAGTATCCTCACCCCGCACCCGGGAGAGGCCGCGCGGTTGCTGGGCATTTCCACCGAGGCAGTACAGGCTGATCGGCCGGGCGCCGCGCGCAAGCTGGCGCGCCGCTATGCCAGTGTTTGCGTGCTCAAGGGGGCCGGTACGCTGGTTGCCGACCCGGCCGGCCAGCTGGCGCTGTGCCAACGCGGCCACCCGGCAATGGCCGGGGCCGGGTTCGGCGATGTGCTTACCGGTGTGCTGGCAGCGTTGTTGGCCCAGGGGCTGGATGCCTGGCAAGCCGCTGGCCTTGGGGTGTGGTTGCACGCCTGTGCGGGCGAGCGGCTGGGAGTCAAAGGTAGAGGCTTGGCGGCCAGTGATCTGGCGCCGGTCATTCGTGAGTTGTTGGAGGAGCATTCTGCGTGTCTGGCATAACCCTGTTTCTGGCCGATGAAGACGCCACGGTGAAATTCGGTGCATCACTGGCCGAAGTGACCGGCGGTCGCGGCGTGATCTTTCTCGAAGGTGACCTGGGCGCGGGCAAGACTACGCTTTCCCGAGGGCTGATTCGTGGCCTTGGCCATACCGGTGCGGTGAAAAGCCCGACCTTCACCGTGGTCGAACCCTACGAAATCGGCGAGGTGCGCGCCTACCATTTCGACCTGTATCGCCTGGTCGATCCGGAGGAGTTGGAGTTCATGGGGATTCGTGACTACTTCGAGGGCGACCCGCTGTGCTTGTTCGAGTGGCCAGAAAAGGGCGCGGGCGTTTTGCCAAAGCCTGACCTGACCATTACCATAAGCCCCCAAGCGGGCGGACGCTCGCTGATCCTTTCGCCGCAGGGGGCTCGCGGCGAGGCCTGGTGCACTGCATTGGCCAAACACTATAAACAGTAAGTGGGGTAGGTATGCGCATACGCGCACTGGTCGCTGTCGTTGGGCTGCTGCTGACAGCGGTGACCGTTGACGCTCTGGCCGTCACTCAAGTCAAGAGCGTGCGCCTGTGGCGCGCACCGGACAACACGCGGCTGGTCTTCGACCTGTCTGGCCCCGTGCAGCATAGTGTTTTCACCCTCAGCGCACCCGATCGCCTGGTCATCGACATCAATGGCGCGACCCTGGGCGCGCCGCTGAACGTGTCCACCTCCAACACGCCAATCAGCAGCGTGCGCTCCGCCCAGCGCACGCCCACCGACCTGCGCGTGGTGGTCGACCTGAAAAAGTCGGTTACGCCGAAGAGCTTCACCCTGGCGCCCAATGCCCAATACGGCAATCGCCTGGTGGTCGATTTGTACGACCAGGAGGCCGACGCCATTGCGGCCACGGCGCCGGTAGCACCACCAACGCCTGTGCAAACCCCGGCGACCACACCTGCGGTGCCGGTCTCACCGGCCCAGCCAGCGATCAAGCTGCCACCTGTGCCGAGCGGCAAGCGTGACATCGTCGTCGCCATCGACGCCGGTCATGGCGGCGAGGACCCTGGTGCCTCGGGCTCGCGCGGCCAGCACGAAAAAGACATCGTGCTGCAGATCGCCAAGGAACTGCAGCGCCAGATCAGTGCCGAGAAGGGCTACCGTGCCGAGCTGACGCGGACCGGTGACTACTTCATTCCGCTGCGCAAGCGCACCGAGATCGCCCGCAAGAAGGGTGCAGACCTGTTCATCTCCATTCACGCTGACGCCGCGCCGTCGCGGGCCGCCTTTGGCGCCTCGGTGTTTGCCTTGTCCGACCGTGGCGCGACCTCCGAGACCGCGCGCTGGCTGGCCGACACCGAAAACCGTTCCGACCTGATCGGTGGTGCCGGTAACGTCAGCCTCGACGACAAGGACCGCATGCTCGCGGGCGTGTTGCTCGACCTGTCGATGACCGCGACGCTCAGTTCCAGCCTCAATGTCGGGCAAAAAGTGCTGGGCAACATGGGCCGCGTCACGTCGCTGCACAAGCAGCGTGTCGAGCAGGCAGGCTTCATGGTGCTCAAGTCGCCGGACATTCCGTCGATCCTCGTCGAAACCGGGTTCATTTCCAACAACAGTGAAGCTGCCAAGCTGGCCACCCGCAGCCACCAGCAGGCCTTGGCCCGCTCGATCCACACCGGTGTGCGCCAATACTTCCAGCAGAACCCGCCGCCTGGCACCTACATCGCCTGGCTGCGCGACAGCGGCAAGATCGCCCAGGGCCCGCGTGAACACACCGTGCGCCCAGGCGAGACCCTGGCGATGCTTGCCGTGCGCTACCAGGTGAGCGTGGCCAGCCTGCGCAACACCAACAGCCTCAAGACCGATGAGCTGAAAGTCGGCCAGCACCTCGATATTCCCGCCACCACCCTGGCCTCGCAACAATGAGTGGTGGTTCGCGCATCCAGCTGCTCAGCCCGCGGCTGGCCAACCAGATTGCCGCCGGTGAGGTGGTCGAGCGCCCGGCTTCGGTGGCCAAGGAGTTGCTGGAGAACAGCCTCGACTCCGGCGCCCGGCGCATCGATGTCGAAGTGGAGCAGGGTGGCGTCAAGCTGCTGCGGGTGCGTGACGATGGCAGCGGCATTTCCGCCGACGACCTGCCATTGGCCCTGGCCCGTCACGCCACCAGCAAGATCCGTGAACTGGAAGACCTCGAAGGCGTACTGAGCCTGGGCTTTCGCGGTGAGGCACTGGCCTCGATCAGCTCGGTGGCGCGCCTCACTCTGACCTCGCGCACTGCCAGTGCCGGCGAGGCCTGGCAGGTGGAAACCGAAGGCCGCGACATGACCCCGCGTGTGCAGCCTGCGGCGCATCCGGTCGGTACTTCGGTGGAAGTGCGTGACCTGTTCTTCAATACCCCGGCCCGGCGCAAGTTCCTCAAGGCCGAAAAAACCGAATTCGATCACCTGCAGGAAGTCATCCGGCGCTTGGCCCTGGCCCGTTTCGATGTCGGCTTCCACCTGCGCCACAACGGCAAGAGCATCCTCAGCCTGCACGAAGCCCACGACGAAATGGCACGCGCGCGGCGCGTCGGCGCCATTTGCGGTGCAGGCTTCATGGAGCAGGCACTGCCGATCGACGTTGAACGCAACGGCCTGCGCCTGTGGGGTTGGGTCGGCCTGCCGACGTTCTCGCGCAGCCAGGCAGACCTGCAGTACTTCTTCGTCAACGGCCGTGCAGTGCGCGACAAACTGGTCGCTCATGCCGTGCGTCAGGCCTACCGCGATGTGCTGTTCAACGGCCGTCACCCGACCTTCGTGCTGTTCCTCGAACTCGAACCCAATGGTGTCGACGTCAACGTGCACCCGACCAAGCACGAAGTGCGTTTCCGTGAAGGCCGTTCGGTTCACGACTTTCTGTATGGCACCCTGCACCGTGCCCTGGCCGACGTCCGCCCGGAAGACCATCAGGCCGCGCCCGCCGCGGCAACCGAGATCGTCCGCCCGACCGGGCAACAGGCTGGTGAATTTGGCCCGCAAGGTGAAATGCGCCTGGCCTCGCCGGTGCTCGAACAGCCCCGCGCGCCCCAGCATTCGATTTCCAACGGCGGTAGCGGCGCGGGGTACCAGTATCAGTACACCCCACGCCCGTCGCAGCCACTGCCGGCGGCCGAAACGCAGGCAGTCTATCGCGAGTTCTACAAGCCGCTGAATGATGGCGCGGCTGTAGCTTCCGCATTGCCGGAGAGCCAGGGCGACATCCCGCCACTGGGGTATGCGCTGGCCCAGCTCAAGGGCATCTACATCCTTGCCGAGAATGCTATCGGCCTGGTGCTGGTGGACATGCACGCCGCTCACGAGCGCATCATGTATGAGCGGCTCAAGGTGGCGATGGCCAGCGAGGGCTTGAGCGGCCAGCCGTTATTGGTGCCCGAATCGCTGGCGCTGAGCCAGCGCGAGGCCGATTGCGCCGAGGAGCACGCCCAGTGGTTCCAGCGCCTGGGCTTCGAACTTCAGCGTCTGGGCCCCGAGACCCTGGCGATCCGGCAGATTCCGGCGTTGTTGAAGCAGGCCGAAGCCAATCGCCTGGTGCAGGACGTGCTCGCCGACCTGATGGAATACGGCACCAGCGATCGCATTCAGGCGCACCTGAACGAACTGCTCGGTACCATGGCCTGCCACGGCGCCGTGCGCGCCAACCGGCGCCTGGCCATCCCCGAGATGAACGCCCTGCTGCGCGACATGGAAAACACCGAACGCAGCGGCCAGTGCAACCATGGCCGACCGACCTGGACCCAGATGGGCCTGGACGACCTGGACAAACTTTTCCTGCGCGGTCGATGACATGAGCGGCAAGCCCCCAGCAATATTCCTCATGGGCCCGACGGCGGCCGGCAAGACCGACCTTGCCATCGAGCTGACCAAGGTGCTGCCCTGCGAGCTGATCAGCGTCGACTCGGCGCTGGTGTACCGCGGCATGGACATCGGCAGTGCCAAACCCTCCAAGGAGGTACTGGCGGCCCACCCGCACCGGCTGATCGACATCCGCGACCCGGCCGAAAGCTACTCTGCTGCGCAGTTTCGCAGCGACGCCCTGGAGGCGATGGCCGACATCACCGCGCGCGGCAAGATCCCGCTGCTGGTCGGCGGCACCATGCTCTACTACAAGGCCTTGCTCGACGGCCTGGCCGACATGCCAGCCGCCGATGCCGGGGTGCGCGCCGAACTGGAGGCCCAGGCCGAGGCCCTTGGCCTGGCCGAGTTGCACCGCCAGCTTGCCGAAGTGGACCCGGTGTCGGCCGCGCGCATACACCCTAACGACCCGCAACGGCTGATTCGTGCCCTGGAGGTCTACCGGGTGAGCGGCGAGAGCATGACAGCCCATCGCCAGCGTCAATTCGCGGAAAGTAGCGGCGCAGACGCAGGCGCTGGCGGGCATTTGCCCTATACTGTCGCGAGTTTGGCGATTGCTCCTACAGATCGTCACATTTTGCATCAGCGAATTGCGCTACGATTTTCGCAGATGCTGGAACAGGGCTTCGTCGATGAGGTCCGATCGCTGCGAGCCAGAAGTGACTTGCACGCCGGGCTGCCGTCTATACGGGCAGTGGGGTACAGGCAAGTCTGGGATTACCTCGACGGCAAGCTGACTGAGAATGAGATGCGAGAACGCGGTATCATTGCCACTCGCCAGCTGGCCAAGCGGCAGTTCACCTGGTTGCGCGGTTGGTCCGACGTGCACTGGCTCGACAGCCTGGCCTGCGACAATCTGTCCCGCACCTTGAAATACCTTGGGGCCGTCTCCATATTGAGCTGAGTCCCTGCTGATTGCCGTCTATTCTTGCGAAGGGGCGGCCAAACTTATCGATTTCTTTGATTTACTACTATTTATCCTTACAGGAGTGCGGCATATGTCAAAAGGGCATTCGCTACAAGACCCTTACTTGAACACCTTGAGAAAAGAAAAGGTCCCGGTTTCGATCTATCTGGTCAACGGCATCAAGCTGCAGGGTTCGATCGAATCGTTCGACCAGTTCGTGGTACTGCTGAAGAACACTGTCAGCCAGATGGTCTACAAGCACGCGATTTCGACCGTGGTTCCTGCCCGTCCGGTTCGCCTGCCAAGCCCGTCCGATTCCGAACACGGCGACAGCGAGCCAGGCAACGCCTGATAGGAGCCTGCATTGTTCTTTGAGCGCCACGGTGGTGGTGAGCGAGCGCTGCTCGTTCACTTGGAAGGTCAGAACCCTGAGGCGCGCGAAGACCCGCAGGAGTTTCAGGAGCTGGCATTGTCGGCCGGAGCCGATATCGTCTCGCTGGTCACGGTGGCAAGGCATCAGCCTACCGCCAAATACCTGATTGGCAGCGGCAAGGTCGAGGAACTGCGCGACCTGGTCAAAGCCGAACAGGTAGACCTGGTAATTTTCAATCACACCCTCACGCCCAGTCAGGAACGCAACCTCGAACGTGTCTTCGAGTGCCGCGTGCTTGACCGTACCGGGCTGATCCTCGATATCTTCGCCCAACGGGCGCGTACCCATGAAGGCAAGCTGCAGGTCGAACTGGCCCAGCTCGAGCACATGAGCACGCGGCTGGTGCGCGGCTGGACCCACCTTGAGCGTCAAAAAGGCGGTATCGGCATGCGCGGCCCGGGTGAAACCCAGCTGGAAACCGACCGCCGCCTGCTGCGGGTACGCCTGCGTCAGATCAAGTCACGCCTGGAGAAGGTCCGCAGCCAGCGCGAACAGGCTCGTCGGGGCCGTCGCCGTGCGGATATCCCGTCGGTATCGCTGGTGGGCTACACCAACGCCGGCAAGTCCACGCTGTTCAATGCCTTGACCGAATCCGAGGTGTACGCCGCCGACCAATTGTTCGCCACCCTCGACCCGACCCTGCGCCGGCTCGAGCTCAACGACCTTGGGCCGATCGTGCTGGCGGATACCGTAGGCTTCATTCGCCACCTGCCGCACAAGCTGGTCGAGGCATTTCGGGCTACGCTCGAAGAGTCGAGCAACTCCGACCTGCTGCTGCATGTGATCGACGCCCATGAGCCAGAGCGCATGGAGCAGATCGAGCAGGTGCTGGCAGTATTGACCGAGATCGGTGCAGAAGGCTTGCCGATCCTTGAGGTCTATAACAAACTCGACCTGCTTGAAGATGTCGAGCCACAGATCCAGCGCAACGCCGACGGCAAGCCGGAGCGGGTCTGGGTATCGGCACGAGATGGACGTGGCCTGGAGCTGGTCGGTCAGGCGATTGCCGAGTTGCTGGGGGATGATCTGTTTGTCGGTACCCTGTGTCTGGAGCAGCGTTTTGCCCGCTTGCGCGCGCAATTCTTTGCCCTGGGTGCCGTGCAGAGTGAAGCGCATGACGAAGAAGGGCGCAGCCTGCTGAGTGTGCGACTGCCCATGGTCGAATTGAATCGCCTGGTCAGTCGTGAAGGCATGGAGCCGCAAGTGTTTGTCGAGCAACACACTTTGCAATAAATGCCCGCCGAGGTCGTCGGGCAGCAGTGGCAGGCATTCTGTAGCATTGGACGGCGCGCCGTGGGCGCGTCTTTGCTTTATCAGATGGAGAGCGCTATGGCTTGGAACGAGCCGGGTGGCAACTCGAACAATCAGGATCCCTGGGGCGGTCGCCGTGGTGGCGGCGGCGGTGGTGGCGATAAAAAAGGCCCGCCGGATCTGGACGAGGCCTTCCGCAAACTGCAGGACAGCCTGAACGGCATGTTCGGCAGCGGCAAGAAACGTGGCGGCGGTGACCGCAATGTCGGCAAGGGTGGCGGCTACGGCCTGCTGGGCATTGGCCTGGCGGTGCTCGCTGCAATCTGGCTGTACAGCGCCGTGTACGTGGTCGACGAACAGGAGCAGGCCGTTGTGCTGCGCTTCGGCAAGTACTATGAGACGGTCGGTCCCGGCCTGAACATCTACTTCCCGCCAATCGATCGCAAGTACATGGAAAACGTCACGCGCGAGCGTGCCTACACCAAGCAGGGCCAGATGCTCACCGAAGACGAGAACATCGTTGAAGTGCCACTGACCGTTCAGTACAAGATCACCAACCTGCAGGACTTCGTGCTCAACGTCGACCAGCCGGAAGTGAGCCTGCAGCATGCGACCGACAGCGCCCTGCGCCACGTGGTGGGTTCCACCTCGATGGACCAGGTGCTGACCGAAGGCCGTGAGCAGATGGCCGTGGACATCCGCGAACGCCTGCAGCGCTTCCTCGACAACTACCGTACCGGTATCACCGTCACCCAGGTCAACGTACAGAGCGCGGCAGCCCCGCGTGAAGTGCAGGAAGCCTTCGACGACGTGATCCGCGCCCGTGAAGACGAGCAGCGTGCCCGCAACCAGGCCGAGTCCTACGCCAATGGCGTGGTACCCGAAGCCCGCGGTCAGGCCCAGCGCATCATCGAGGACGCCAACGGTTATCGCGACGAAGTCATCGCCCGTGCCAAGGGTGAGGCAGACCGCTTCACCAAGCTGGTTGCCGAGTACCGCAAGGCACCTGACGTAACGCGTCAGCGCCTGTACCTGGAGACCATGCAAGAGGTCTACAGCAATACCAGCAAAGTCATGGTGGCAACCAAGGACGGGCAGAACAACCTGCTCTACCTGCCGCTGGACAAAATGGTCGAAGGCAGCCGCAACACGTCGGCACCGACTACCAGCGTGTCGCCATCGGCGAACGATGCGGCCGCACGTGCGGCGCAGGACCTGCAACAGCAACAGCAGCAGTTGCGTACTAGGGAGAGCCGCTGATGAGCAATAAATCGCTGATCGCCCTGATCGCCGCTGTGGTGCTGGCCGTCGTGGCCTGGAACAGCTTCTACATCGTGGCCCAGACCGAACGCGCGGTACTTCTGCAGTTCGGCCGTGTGGTCCAGGCGGATGTTCAGCCCGGCCTGCATGTGAAGGTTCCGTATGTGAACCAGGTGCGCAAGTTCGACGCCCGCCTGATGACCCTCGACGCCCCGACCCAGCGGTTCCTGACCCTGGAGAAGAAAGCGGTGATGGTCGACGCCTACGCCAAGTGGCGCGTCAAGGATGCCGAGCGTTTCTACACCGCGACGTCTGGCCTCAAGCAGATCGCCGACGAACGCCTGTCGCGTCGTCTGGAAAGCGGCCTGCGCGACCAGTTCGGTAAACGCACCCTGCACGAAGTGGTTTCCGGTGAACGTGACGCGCTGATGGCTGACATCACCGCCTCGCTGAACCGCATGGCCAACAAGGAGCTGGGTATCGAAGTGGTCGATGTGCGCGTCAAGGCCATCGACCTGCCGAAGGAAGTCAACCGCAGCGTGTTCGACCGCATGAGCACCGAGCGGGAGCGTGAAGCCCGCGAGCATCGCGCCAAAGGTAACGAGCTGGCCGAGGGTATCCGTGCGGATGCCGACCGTCAGCGCCGTGTACTGCTGGCCGAAGCCTATCGCGAAGCTGAAGAAACCCGCGGTGATGGCGACGCCCAGTCGGCCTCCATCTATGCCAAGGCTTACACCCAGGACGCCGATTTCTACGCGTTCTACCGTAGCCTGCAGGCATACCGCGAGAGCTTCTCGAGCAAGAGCGACGTGCTGGTCCTGGATCCGAAGAACGAGTTCTTCCGCTTCCTGGACAAGAGCAAACCCTGATGCTCTGAATCGGGATCGCCCCGCCTGGCAGCTAAAATTCCAGGCGGGGTGCATCCTGAATCAAAAGGGGTGTATGATGAGGCAGCCGGGAAATTTCCCGGCTTTTTTGCGTCTGCATGGTTGATTGGCAAAGCGCCAGTTGACGGTTTGGTCAGCTCGCAAGGCAATTCGAGGGTATTGGGTACGGTGGTGGCGCTGGGATCAGTGCTGCCTGCTGCTGTGCGCCAATGCCTGCTTTACTGACGGCTCGCCTGTTGGCAAGCCGCCCGGACCAGAGGGGAAATGGCGTAATGGCAACGGTAGACCGCTGGCTGCTGCCAGATGGCATCGAGGAAGTACTGCCACCTGAAGCTGCGCGCATCGAGATTGCGCGTCGCCAGGTGTTGGACCTGTTCCAGAGTTGGGGTTACGAACTGGTCGTCACCCCGCATATCGAGTACCTGGAGTCGCTGCTGACCGGCGCCGGCCAGGACCTGGATCAGCGCACCTTCAAGGTGGTCGACCCGCAGTCCGGTCGCCTGATGGGCTTCCGCGCCGACTTCACGCCGCAGGTGGCGCGCATCGACGCCCACACCCTGCGCCGCGAAGGCCCGAGCCGCCTGTGCTATGCCGGCAGCGTGCTGCACGCCCAGCCGCGTGCACTGTCCACCTCGCGCAGCCCGATCCAGTTGGGTGCCGAGCTGTACGGCGACGCCAGCCCCACCAGCGATGTTGAAGTCATCAGCCTGATGCTCGCCACCTTGCAACTGACCGACGTTGCAGATGTGCACATGGACCTCGGCCATGTCGGCATCTACCGTGGCCTGGCGCGCGCCGCCGGCCTGTCGGGCGCCGTCGAGCAGCAGTTGTTCGACGCCCTGCAGCGCAAGTCGGTGGATGAAGTGCAAGCACTGACCGCGGACCTGCCGAAAGACCTGGGCAACATGCTGCGCGCCCTGGTCGAGCTGTGTGGTGGCCGTGAAGTGCTGGCTGAAGCCCGCGTGCGCCTGGGCCGTGCCCCGGCCAGCGTGCTGGCCGCGCTGGACGACCTGTTGGCGATCGCCGATCGCCTGGCGTCGCGCTTCCCGCAGTTGCCGCTGTACTTCGACCTCGGCGAGCTGCGTGGCTACAACTACCACACCGGTGTGGTGTTCGCCGTGTTCGTGCCCGGCGAAGGTCAATCGATCGCCCAGGGCGGTCGCTACGACGACATCGGCGCAGATTTTGGCCGGGCCCGCCCGGCCACAGGTTTCTCCACGGATTTGAAGACCCTGGTCACACTGGGGCGAGCGGAGGTCGTATTGCCAACTGGCGGCATCTGGATGCCCGACAGTGGTGACGCGGCCCTCTGGCAGCAGGTCTGCCAGTTGCGCAACGAGGGCCAGCGTGTGGTCCAGGCTTTGCCTGGCCAGCCGTTGAGTGCTGCTCTCGAGGCGGATTGTGATCGGCAATTGATTCAGCAAGACGGGCGCTGGCAGGTTCTGCCGCTGACCCATTGAGTTTCTGCGTCGGCAGTAGGCCGGCAACCAAGTTTGCGTGAATGAGGACCAATGTAATGGGTAAGAATGTCGTCGTCCTGGGCACCCAGTGGGGTGATGAGGGCAAAGGCAAGATCGTCGATCTGCTGACCGAACATGCTGCCGCCGTAGTGCGCTATCAGGGTGGCCACAACGCGGGCCACACCCTGGTGATCAACGGTGAAAAAACCGTTCTGCACCTGATTCCGTCCGGCATCCTGCGTGAAGGCGTTCAGTGCCTGATCGGCAACGGCGTGGTCGTTGCTCCAGATGCTCTGATGCGTGAAATCACCAAGCTGGAAGAGAAGGGCGTACCGGTGCGCGAGCGCCTGCGCATCAGCCCGGCTGCTCCGCTGATCCTGTCGTACCACGTGGCCCTCGACCAGGCCCGCGAGAAAGCCCGTGGCGAAGCCAAGATCGGCACCACCGGCCGTGGGATCGGCCCAGCGTACGAAGATAAAGTCGCCCGCCGTGGCCTGCGTATCGGTGACCTGTTCCACCGTGAGCGTTTCGCCGCCAAGCTCGGTGAGCTGCTGGACTACCACAACTTCCAGCTGGTCAATTACTACAAAGAGCCGGCCATCGATTTCCAGCAGACGCTCGATGAGTGCATGGAATACGCCGAGCTGCTGAAACCGATGATGCTCGACGTCACCGCCGAGCTGCACAACCTGCGCCGCGCTGGCAAAGACATCATGTTCGAAGGCGCCCAGGGCTCGCTGCTGGACATCGACCACGGTACCTACCCGTACGTCACCAGCTCCAACACCACCGCTGGCGGTATCTCCACCGGTTCCGGCGTTGGCCCGATGTACCTGGACTACATCCTCGGCATCACCAAGGCCTACACCACTCGCGTGGGTTCCGGCCCGTTCCCGACCGAGCTGTTCGACGAGACCGGCGCTGGCCTGGCCAAGCGTGGCCACGAATTCGGTTCGACCACCGGCCGTGCCCGTCGCTGCGGCTGGTTCGATGCCGTCATCCTGCGTCGCGCCATCGACGTCAACAGCATCTCGGGCATCTGCCTGACCAAGCTGGACGTATTGGACGGCTTGGAAACCATCAACATCTGCGTTGGCTACAAGAACGAGAACGGCGCCGTCATCGACGCACCGTCCGATGCCGACAGCTACATCGGCCTGGAGCCGGTGTACGAAGAGATGCCAGGCTGGAGCGAGTCGACCCTGGGTGCCAAGACCCTGGAAGAGCTGCCTGAAGCTGCCCGCGCTTACATCAAGCGTATCGAGGAGCTGACCGGCGCGCCGATCGACATCATCTCCACCGGCCCGGACCGCAACGAGACCATCGTGCTGCGTCATCCGTTCGCCTGATCTGCCCTCCAGGCTGATCTGACGCCGCGGCCCTGCAAGGGGCTGCGGCGTTTTTGTTTGTCCGCCCGGCTATACGGGCTGCTCTACCTTGGCGTTTATACCTGCTGTTTTCGGCATAACCCTTGCTGTAAGAAGTTCCTGTAGATGCCATCAAAATAGTGGCGCCAGAAAGCACGAGGGTTTCACCGTGTCTGCCATCCTCTCACTGTTACGAAGCCGCCTGTTGCGGCCTGTGTTTGTTGCCCTTGGTATCGCCCTTTTGGTGCAGGTGCTGGTCGCCGTTGCGCTGACCCGAAGCACGGTCACCGCCCTTGAGGCCGACCTGGGCGAGCGCCTGGGCGCTGACAGCCGCAAACTTGCCAGCGAGCTTGAGCAGGCGGGGCAGGATGTGCGTTCAGGCCTCGACAGCCTCTCCAGCAGCACCCGTCAGCGCCTCAGTGCGGGTCTCTCCGAGCGCCTGCAAAGCGAACAGCAACAGCTGCGTACCACGTTGGAAAAGAACCTCAAAGACTCGGCCAACGATATGGCCGAACTGCTGGCGTCGGTCGCGCCCCGTGCAATCTGGGACAACGACGTGCCGACCCTGTCCGACTTCGCCCGCCGTGCTCAGCGCAACCCGAATGTGCTGTTCGTGATCTACGACGACGCGCAGGGGCAGCACCTGACCCGTTACCTGAACCGGCAAAACCCGATCAACCAGGCCCTGATGGAAAAAGGCCAAGGTGAAAGGGCCCTGGACAAGGTATTGGAAGCCGCCCGCCGCGATCCGTCAGTGTACTTCGTCGAAGCCTCGATCAGCCCTAATGGCGCCGAGATCGGCAAGGTCTTGATGGGGGTTTCCACCGCCGGTGTCGATCAAGCGCTCAAAGCACTGGATCAGCGCTTCAGCGCCTTGATCACCAGCGGCGAACAGCTGGTGGGCGATAGCCTTGCTGCGGCAGCTGCAGACAGCGGCAAGGCCCTGCGCGAGCGGTTGGAAACTGCTCAAGGCAGTGCCACTGCCATGCAAGCCAACACCGCGCAAACCGTGCGCGAGTCTGCTGCCGAGCTGCGCTGGCGCATCGGCCTGGGCCTCGTGGTCGTTGGCTTGGGCGTATTGTTGGTGGTTGCCTTGGTGCTGGGCCGGCGCGTGCTCAGCAAGTTGCGCTTGTTGATTGCTGCGCTGGATGACCTGGCGGCCGGCGAAGGCGACCTGACCAAGCGCGTCAACCTCGACAGCCGCGACGAGATTGGCGACATGGCATCGGCGGTCAACCGCTTCGTCGACAAGCTGCAGCCGATTGTTCGCGAGGCAGGCGAAGTGGCGCAGCGCACCGGCGTCGAGATTGGTGCCATGGCGCAGCGCAATGCCGGGGCCGATGCAGCCGCCGCGCTGCAGCGCGACGAAGTGGCCGCCAGCCTGCGCGACCTGTCGAGCATGGCGGATGAAGCCCAGGCCGAGAGCCACGCCATGCAGGCGGCGCTGCAGCAGGTGGTAGACATCCGTCAGGCCACCGATGAGAACAGCCGCGCTTCGACGCAACTGGCTGGCATGATCGAGAACCTCGCGGGTCAGGTCGAGACCGGCGCCCAGGTCATCGAGCGCCTGGCCCGGCAGAGCGAGCAGATAGAGGTGGTATTGACCGTCATCCACGGCATCGCCGAACAGACCAACCTGCTGGCGCTCAACGCGGCCATCGAGGCAGCACGTGCCGGCGAAACCGGGCGCGGTTTTGCCGTAGTGGCTGATGAGGTGCGGGCGCTGGCGAGCAAGACGCAAAGCTCGACCGGTGATATCCAGGCGCATATTGCGGCCTTGCAGAAGGGCGCCAAGGAAGCGGTGGCAACCATTGGCCAGGCTGGCCTCAAGGCCAGCGAAGGCCTGTCGGTGCTGCGCGACAACGAGCGCCGCCAACAGTCGGTGCAGGCGGCGGTGGAGCAGGTGCATGCTGCCATCGGCCTGGCTACCCGGGCGGCTGAGCAGCAGGCGCATGGGGCGCAGGCTGTGCGCGGCCGGGTTGAGAATATTCACGCCCAGGCGGAGCGTTCGGCAGAGGTGGTCATGCAGACCACCGCCAGCAGCAAGGTGCTCGACGACCTGGCCGCGCAGCTCCGCGCCAGCCTTGGTCAGTTCAGGGCGTGATACATCAAGGTGCTGGGGTGATCCCTTTGGGAGATCGCCCAGCCCATTGGAATGCGCTGTCGGCAGAGAACTGGGCCGCAAGCGGTCCCCGAGCCTCTGCAAGCAACGGTCTTGCCCAAACCCAAGCGCTAGCGCGATCCCTGTGGGAGCGGGCTTGCCCCGCGAACACGGGCGAAAGCCCGTGCCATCCACGACCATTGGGCCGCGGCCTGATTGTGCGAGGATGCTGCGCAGCCAGCCTGCCAACCAGCCCCCTGACCCCGAGGCACCGCGAAGCGGCCAGCACCTGCCAAAACATTTTCATACTCGCTCAATACGACTTCATCACCATGCTTGTAGGCAATTTCCGAATCCAACCCATTTTGACCCGCTACCATTGCGCCGCCGATCCCATGGAACTAGGGTGAGTCGGATCCTGAGCGCTACAGCGAGTTCTCCCGCTTACCTCCAGGAACAACCAAAAAAAGGCGATGTCCGAACATCGTCCCGATCAGCCCAATTTTTACCAAGGAGCAGGTAAACATGGCTTTCGACGCCTATATCCAGATCGCTGACATCGCTGGCGAAGCACTGGACGAGCAATTCACCAACTGGATCGAGATCCTCGGCTACAAATTCGGTGCCAACCAAAGCACCTCCGCTACCGCCAGCTCTGCCGGCGGCGCTTCTTCAGGTCGCACCACACTCACCAACTTTACCTTCACCAAATACCTGGACAGCGCCAGCTGCAAGTTGCTTGAAGCTAGCTGTGCCGGGCAGCACCTGAAGGAAGTGAAGCTGGTGCTGTGTCGTGCTGGTGGTGACAAGCTCAAGTACTACGAGATCGTTCTAGAGGAAGTGATCATCGCCGACTATGCCCAGAGTGCCAGCACTGGGGCACCAGTGGAAGTGGTGCAGCTGAACTACGGACGCATTAAGACTACCTACACACGGCAGAAACGCCTCGACGGCAGTGCCGGCGGCAACGTCACGGGCGGTTGGGACCGCATCAACAACAAGAAGTATGCGTGAGGTGCGACCATGTCTGAGGCGAGTAGCTTTATTAACCCACAAGCGCAGTCGTATGAATCGCTGAGGGCCGACACCCCGATGTCCGCCAATCAGCGGGCTAAGTTTGATGTGCTGAATGCACATATCGCCAATGGTGTAGTTGTTGGTGGGGAACTGGTGATTGTAGGCGATCCGAGTACTCCTTCATGTACGAGCCATGAAGCATATCTAATGGCGAGTGCCGCGGGGATACATCAGCAGCTTGAAATCAATCGCGCAGGGGTAGATGACTTTTTTCTGGATAACTACGAGATGTTGAAAAGCTTGCTCGCCCATGCGTCGATGGGGGTAGGAATTGTGAGCGATGGATGGCACAGGCACCTTGAAGCGATCAAGAAGACGTTGGAAGAAATCGAGATATTGCATAGGGAATATCTCAAAAATGGAACTATAAAAGCACGCGATGAATTTTATGCCAAGAGGATGGCATTGTTCGTAAGATTGGAGGCGCAACTGAACAAGATGGCTGCTTACGGTTCAGGGTTGCGCAATAAAGGCTCGATGAAAAGAACTCTGGAGATTTCTACCAAGAGCTACCTTCATACAGGTGAAATTGCTGGGTATGCGGAGAAAGTTGCTGGGGTTTCGAAAGCGGCAAATTTGATAAAGTCGGGTACTTACATTGGCTTGGGGCTTGACGTAGCCTCAACGGGTTTGAGTATCCGTCATGCCTGTACATTTGGGCGTCCCGAAGACTGCAGAAGGGCCAAGTATGTGGAGGGTGGCTCTCTGCTTGGTAGTACCGGCGGATCGTTCGTTGGAGGGTCAATTGGTGGGTCTTTAGGTGGGGCTGGATGTGTAATGTTCCTCGGGGTAACTACAGGCGGCCCTGGAGCCTTGGCGTGCACCGTGATCGGAGGTGCTATTGGTGGGGCTGCAGGCGGTTCGGTCGTGGGAGATATAGGTGAGATGTTAGGTGAGTTGTTATATGAGGTAATTCAATGAATGACTTCGATCTCAGATGGTTAGGTCTTCCTTTGGTGGCGGCCATGTTTATAGTAATATTTATATGGATCTATGTTTCGGTTCGCTATGTGAATTACATAGAGTCCTTGCTTTCTAATAGCTCAATGATTTCGGGTAACAAAAAAATTTTTGGTCATGCGGGCTTGCTGGGTAAAATAATGCGTACCGGTTCGGCATCTCTCTTGTTATCAATGCGCGCACTATGTGTGCGTAAGGGTGTGCTGGATGCTGAGGATGTGAAAGATTTCCCTGAAAGATTTCGGCGTATACTTGTTGGGTTGTGGTTTTTTCAAGCTGCTGTTTTTTTGTCACTTATTGGTCTGTGGGGGTGGTTGAGATTGGTCGGCAATTGATATCTGCTTGGTATGCGAGTCTGTGCAGTGGTCAGTATACTGATCGCCTATTTGGTGAGAGTGCGGTAGTTGCAGCGCTAATGTGCTGCGAATATTATTAGTTCGTATGGGTTGTGTTGCTATTGTGCTCGTCGCTTAATTTGTCAACTTTTTTTCATCACGCTCACCTTTGCCATATGTTCCAAGCTGATGATGGCCTCTGCCGTCTTATTCTTTTAACCGCTTGGCCGAATACTCGTTGTGAGCAGTGATGAATTAGCGGATCGCGGAGGCGCTGCGACCATCGCCTGTGCGGTCATAGGGGGGCTGTGGGCGGGATTGCTGGTGGAGAGTTGGGGGGAATGGCGGGTGTAGAACTTGGAGAGGTTTTATATGAGGTAGTTCGATGACCAACTTGCAAGTGGCAGTGCTCGGTGTGTCTTTGTTTGCTGCGCCTTTTTTTATGTTCGCGGCGTGGATACTCGTTGCGTGCCGTTACCTTGATCACATTGAGTCGGTTTTTTCAAAAAGTCGGATGGTCGTAAGTAATAGAGAAGTATATGTGCATGCCGGCATGGTAGGAAAAGTTATGCGGGTTGGATCTGTTTCCGCCATGTTGGCTATGAAGGGGCTAAGCGTTCGTAAGGGTATGCTGGATTGTGAAGATATCCGTAAGGCACCTGACGACCTTAAGAAATTGTTAGTGCGTTTATGGGTTGCGCATGTCTTGCTGTTTGTAATGCTCACATTGTTCTGCATTTGGATTGTATTCTGGCGTTAGCCAATGCTCCTCCAGGCCGCTTAGCGGCCTAGAGGAGCTCTCAGGCTTTGTTCAAATACATCCGCGTGGTCAGCAAATACACCGGCAACCCGGAAACCACAATCAACAACGCGGCATAAGGTGCCGCTGCGGCAAACTCAACGTTGGCGGTGTGCGCCCAAACCTCGGTGGCCAGGGTGGTCATGCCGGTCGGGCTGAGCAGCAGGGTAGCGGTCAGTTCCTTCATGGCATCTAGGAATACCAAGGCAAACGCAGCGGCCAGCGCTGGGAAGATGATCGGCAGGGTTACCCGGCAGAACGCTGTGAAACTGCTGGCACCCAATGTCCGAGCGGCTTCTTCCAGTGTCGGCGAGGCCTTGTTCAGCGCGGTACGCACCGGCGCCTGGGCCAGTGGCAGGAACAACAGCGCATAGGCCAGCAGCAGCAGCGCAGTGGTCTGGTACAGCGCCGGCACATAGTGCAGCGCGAACACCACCAGGGTCAGTGCGATCACAAGGCCAGGCAGGGCATGCAGCAGATATGGCAGGCGCTCGGCCCAGATCGCCAGGCGGCCTTTGTAGCGCACCACCAGGAAGCTCACTGGCAACGCCAGCAGCACGCAGAAGCCTGCGCCACCCAGCGATACCGACAGCGAGGTGAGCAGCGCCTTGCTGATGGCTGCCACCGGGAATGCCGCCGAGGAGCCGACACTCAGCCAATAACCCAGCATCGCCAGCGGAATGCCGCTGCCCAGTATCGCCAGGCCCAGGCAGAACAGCTGCGCCAGGGGCAGCCAGCCACGCAGGCGTACCGGTTGCGCGCGGCGTGCCACGCCTTGGCCAATGCGCACATGGCGAGCCTTGCCGCGCACCTTCAATTCCAGCCAGAGCATCGCCAGGCACAGTGCCAGCAATACCGCCGACAGCATGGCGGCATTGGCGTTGCTGAACTCCAGCTCGAACTGCTGGTAGATGGCCGTGGTAAAGGTCTGCAGGCCGAGGATCGACAGGGCGCCGAACTCCACCAGCATGTGCAGGGCGATCAGCAATGCGCCGCCGAGCATCGACGGCCACAGCAGCGGCAGGGTGACCTTGGTGAATACGCCCCAGCGGCTGCAGCCCAGCGTACGCGCCGACTCTTCAAGCGAAGTGTCGAGGTTGCGCAGGGTGGCAGCCACCGGCAGGAATATCAGCGGGTACTTGGACAGCGCCATGACCAGGATCGCGCCGCCCAGGCCTTCGAAGTCCGAGCTCAGCGACACCCAGGTGAAGCTGCTGACGAACGAGGGCACGGCAAAGGGCAGGCACAGCACCACGCCCCACAGCCGGCGGCCCGGCAGGTTGCTGCGTTCCAGCAACCAGGCCAGGGCCAGGCCAACGACCATGCATGCCAGCGTCACCCCGACCATCAGCATCAGGGTGTTGCGCATCAAGCCCCAGACGAACGGGCGCCAAAGCAGGTGCAAGGCTTCACGCCAGCCGGCCTCCCAGGCTTTCATGGCGACGTACAGCAGCGGCAACAGGCTCATCGCCACCAGGAACAGCACAGGCAGCACTACCCAGATGGAGGGGCGCTTGCGGCGCGGTACGAAGCGTACCGGCACCGGCTCGGACAGGGCGGCGGTCATCAGAGCAAGCCGACCTCGCGTTCAAGCTCCAGCGCTTCCTCGGCATTACCGAGGTCGGCCGGCGAGATTTTCGGTGGGCGCAGCTCATCGAACGGCTTCAGGCCACGGTCGGAGACCATGCCTTTATGCAGCGGGTATTCGGCGGTGGTCTGGGTGATCACGCGCTGGCCTTCTTCGCTGGCCATCCAGTTGAGCAGGGCCTGCGCTTCCTTCGGATGCTTGCTGGCCTTGACCGCAGCGGCGCCGGAGATGGTCACCAGGCCACCGGCATCACCATCGGCCAGGTAGTACAGCTTGGAATCCAGCTTGCCGCGCTCGCGCTCCAGGGCATACCAGTAGTAGTTGTTCACCAGTACCGCAGCGACTTCGCCTTTTTCTACCGCCTTCAGGGCGACCATATTGTTGGTATAGGTCTTGCCGAAGGCTTTCAGGCCGGTCAGCCACTCTTCGGCAGCATCACGCCCGTGCATCTTGAGGATGGCCACGGCCTGTTCCTGGAATGCACCACTGGTCGGAACAAACCCGACTTTGCCGTCCCACTCGGGGTTGGCAAAATCCATGACCGATTGCGGCAGGTCTTTCTCGTCGATCTTCTTCGGGTTGAACACCACCACGCGGGTGCGCGCGGTGACGCCCATCCACGTGCCGTTGGCGGCAACGTATTCCTTGGGCAGCATGTTCAGCGTGGCGTCGTCGATCTTCGCCAGCAGGCCCAGCTCACCCAGGTTGTTCAGCGGCGGCGATTCTTCGGTGTAGATGATGTCGGCGGGCGAGCGGTCGCCTTCCTCGATGATCTGGCTGGCCAGCTGATTGCTGCTGCCCTTGCGGATATTGATGTGGATGCCGGTCTTGGCCTCGTAGGCCTTGGCGATGGCTTCGCCGATTTCCTTGTGCTGACCGTTGTACATGGTCAGGCTGACCGGGTCGTCTGCCATGGCGGCCGGAGCGCCGATCACCAGGCTCAGGACAGCGGCGGCCAGGGTGCGCATCAGCGGTTGCGGACGGATCGTCATGCGGGTACTTCCTCGCTTACGGCTACATATTTGGAAACAATGGTAAACGAAATCGTTTCTCAAGTGGCCGGGTGACGAGAAATTCATGGTCAGACCATTGTCGAGCGGTAGCCCATGCGGGGAGGGCGCTTCAAAAAACGCAGGCAAGAAAAAACCCACTAGCAAGCTAGTGGGTTTTTGTATGGTGCCCAGGAGAAGACTCGAACTTCCACGACCTTGCGGTCACTGATACCTGAAACCAGCGCGTCTACCAATTCCGCCACCTGGGCAAAGCTTTGCATCATCTGATGAAGGCGACTATTGTTCGCTTTCACACAGTAGTAACAGATCCTTGGTCATCTATTACTTGAAAATATTTGGTGCCCAGGAGAAGACTCGAACTTCCACGACCTTGCGGTCACTGATACCTGAAACCAGCGCGTCTACCAATTCCGCCACCTGGGCACACATTCGAGATTACAAGATGCTTTACAGCGCCGTTCATCTCTACTACAACTGCGGGGTTGTCCGTCGTTGTGGTGCGCACTATACGGACGCTCCCGTGGGCTGTAAAGCCCCCAATCAAAAAAAAATTCAAAAAATTCAACTTGTTGATTCCACACGCCTATTGCCGTTCGCCGGACATGCTGCAGGGGCTGTCCAAGCCCGACATTTCCGGTTTCAATAGGCCTATGCCAGAATTCATATCTATATACCCCAAGGTGAACCCCTTCTGATGGCCGATTGGCAATCCCTCGATCCCGAGGCCGCTCGCGAAGCGGAAAAATACGACAACCCTATCCCCAGCCGTGAGCTGATCCTGCAACGCCTTGCCGACCGTGGCGAACCGGCCGCGCGCGAGGAACTGGCGGCCGAGTTCGGTCTTTATGAAGAAGATCAGATCGAAGCCCTGCGTCGCCGCCTGCGGGCCATGGAGCGTGACGGCCAGCTTATCTATACCCGGCGCGGCACTTATGCCCCGGTAGACAAGCTCGACCTGATCTGCGGCCGTGTCTCGGGCCACCGCGATGGTTTCGGCTTCCTTATCCCTGACGATGGCAGCGACGACCTGTTCCTCAGCCCGTCGCAGATGCGCCTGGTGTTCGATGGCGATCGCGCTTTGGCGCGGGTCTCGGGCACAGACCGCCGTGGCCGCCGTGAAGGCGTGCTGGTCGAAGTCATCTCCCGCGCCCACGAAAGCATCGTCGGCCGCTACTTCGAAGAAGGCGGCATCGGCTACGTGACGCCGGACAACCCGAAGATCCAGCAGGAAGTGCTGGTGACCGCGGGCCGCAACGGCGGCGCCAAGATCGGCCAGTTCGTCGAGATCAAGATCACTCACTGGCCAACCCCACGCTTCCAGCCGCAAGGCGATGTGGTCGAAGTGATCGGCAACTACATGGCGCCGGGCATGGAAATCGATGTTGCCCTGCGCAGCTACGATATCCCCCACGTCTGGCCTCAGGATGTGATCAAGGAAGCGCGCAAGTTCCGCTCCGAAGTCGAAGAGAAGGACAAGGAAAAGCGCGTCGACCTGCGCCACCTGCCGTTCGTCACCATCGACGGCGAGGATGCCCGCGACTTCGACGATGCGGTCTACTGCGAGCCGCTGGGCAAGCTGCGCATGTTCTCCGGCGGCTGGCGCCTTTATGTGGCCATCGCCGACGTGTCCAGTTACGTACGCCTGGGCTCGGCCCTGGACGTCGAGGCTCAGCAGCGTGGCAACTCGGTGTACTTCCCCGAGCGCGTGGTGCCGATGCTCCCCGAAGAGCTGTCCAACGGCCTGTGCTCGCTGAACCCGCACGTTGATCGCCTGGCCATGGTCTGCGAAATGACCATGAACAAAGCCGGCCAGATGGTCGATTACCAGTTCTACGAAGGTGTCATCCACTCCCATGCCCGCCTGACCTACAACAAGGTCAGCAGCATGCTCGAGCACTCCCGTACCCGTGAGGGCAAGGCGCTGCGCGAGGAGTACAAGGAAGTCCTGCCAGACCTGAAGAGCCTGTACAGCCTCTACAAGGTGCTGGTCGAAGCCCGTCACGCCCGTGGCGCCATCGACTTCGAAACCCAGGAAACCCGCATCATCTTTGGTGACGAGCGCAAGATCGCGGAAATCCGCCCGACCGTTCGCAACGATGCCCACAAGCTGATCGAGGAATGCATGCTGGCGGCCAACGTCGCCACCGCCGAGTTCCTGCAAAAGCATGGTGTGCCGGCGCTGTACCGCGTCCACGATGGCCCGCCACCGGAGCGTCTGGAAAAACTGCGTGCCTTCCTCGGCGAACTGGGCCTGAGCCTGCACAAGGGCAAGGACCCTTCGCCCAAGGACTACCAGGCGCTGCTCGCGAGCATTGCCGGGCGCCCGGACTTCCACCTGATCCAGACCGTGATGCTGCGCTCGCTGAGCCAGGCGGTGTACAGCACCGACAACAACGGCCACTTCGGCTTGAACTACGAGGCGTATACGCACTTCACCTCGCCGATTCGTCGTTACCCGGACCTGCTGGTGCACCGCGCCATCCGCAGCATCATCCGCTCCAAGGTGGATACCCCGCACGTCAAGCGTGCAGGTGCCATGAGCATTCCCAAGGCGCGTATCTACCCGTACGACGTGAACACCCTCGACCAGCTGGGCGAGCAGTGCTCGATGACCGAGCGCCGTGCCGATGAAGCCACGCGTGACGTGGTCAACTGGCTCAAGTGCGAGTTCATGAAGGACCGCGTTGGTGAGACGTTCCCGGGCGTGATCACTGCCGTCACCGGTTTCGGTTTGTTTGTCGAGCTGACCGATATCTACGTCGAAGGCCTGGTGCACGTCAGTGCGCTGCCGGGCGACTATTACCACTTCGACCCCGTGCATCACCGCCTGTCGGGTGAGCGTACCGGGCGCAGCTTCCGCCTGGGCGACACCATTGAAGTCAAGGTCATGCGCGTCGACCTCGACGAACGCAAGATCGACTTCGAGGTGTCCGAACAGCAGCTCGCCGCCCCGATTGGCCGTAAGGGCCGTGGCGCCGCACCTGCCGCCGAAAAGGCCGAGCAGCAGCCGGTTACAGAGGCCAAGGCCACGCCGAAACCGCGCAGCCGCAAGGGCGAAACCGCCGAGGCGTATTTCCCGAAAGACGCCGTGCAGCGTAACGCCGAAGTGCGCAAGAGCCGCGAAATGAAGAAGGCGCTGATGACTGATGCCCGCAGTGGTGGGCACGCCAGCAGCAAGTCGGACAAAGGTGGCAAGCCTTCCGGCAAGCCGACCAAGCACCGTAAAGGCCCGCCGAAGTCCGGCGCGCCACGCAAGAGCAAGAACAAGTCATGAGTCAGCTGGAAAAGATCTACGGCGTGCACGCCGTGCAGGCGCTGCTGCAGCACCATCCGAAGCGGGTCAAGCAGATCTGGCTGTCGGAAGGGCGCAGCGAGCCGCGCATTCAGGCGTTGCTTGCACTGGCTGCGGAAAACCGCGTGCAGGTCGGCCAGGCTGAGCGCCGTGAGCTGGACGCCTGGGTCGAGGGTGTACACCAGGGCGTGGTCGCTGAAGTCAGCCCGAGCCAGGTATGGGGCGAATTGATGCTCGAGGAGTTGCTCGAGCGCACCGAGACGCCACCGCTGATCCTGGTGCTGGACGGTGTCACCGACCCGCACAACCTCGGCGCCTGCCTGCGCACCGCCGATGCCGCCGGTGCCACGGCGGTGGTGGTGCCCAAGGACAAGTCGGCGACCCTGACGCCGGTGGTGCGCAAGGTGGCCTGCGGCGCTGCCGAAGTGATCCCGCTGGTGGCCGTGACCAACCTTGCGCGCACCCTGGAAAAACTCCAGCAGCGCGGCCTGTGGGTAGTCGGCACGGCGGGCGAGGCCGAGCAAGAGATCTACCAGCAGGACCTGACCGGGCCGCTGGTGATGATCATGGGTGCAGAAGGCAAGGGCATGCGCCGGCTGACCCGCGAGCACTGCGACTTCCTGGTGAAATTGCCGATGTCGGGTAGCGTCAGCAGCCTGAACGTTTCGGTGGCTACCGGGGTTTGCCTGTTCGAGGCCGTGCGCCAGCGCCAGGCCAAGCGCTGATCTGTCGTCTGTGCCGGCCTCTTCGCGGGGCAAGCCCGCTCCCACAAGATCCCTGCAGCCTTCGAGGAGACCTGTGGGAGCGGGCTCGCCCCGCGAAGAGGCCAGCACAGGCATAAACTGTTTCCGGCTGTTCAAATAATCGCCAATCACCTTGCTTGTGCGTTG
Source organism: Pseudomonas sp. P39-UII1 (assembly GCF_039672635.1). Taxonomy (NCBI): domain Bacteria; kingdom Pseudomonadati; phylum Pseudomonadota; class Gammaproteobacteria; order Pseudomonadales; family Pseudomonadaceae; genus Pseudomonas; species Pseudomonas sp. P39-UII1. Next base: position 111,457 of record NZ_JBDFPP010000013.1, on the reverse strand, counting down.
CGCCTTCTCTACAATTGCGCCCCTTGCCGAGCTGGCAGGTGCGCATGCACCTCCCCTCCATGGCAAGACATACAGTGTCATTCACTCCTTGTCTGACCAGCATCCTGGCAGACTACTAACCCGTAAGGAGCATTCATGCGTCATTACGAAATCATCTTTCTGGTTCACCCGGACCAGAGCGAGCAAGTCGGCGGCATGGTTGAGCGTTACACCAAGCTGATCGAAGAAGATGGTGGCAAGATCCACCGCCTGGAAGACTGGGGCCGTCGTCAACTGGCCTACGCAATCAACAATGTTCACAAGGCTCACTACGTGATGCTGAACGTTGAGTGCACCGGCAAGGCCCTGGCCGAGCTGGAAGACAACTTCCGCTACAACGATGCCGTGATCCGTAACCTGGTCATCCGTCGCGACGAAGCCGTAACCGGTCAGTCCGAGATGCTCAAGGCAGAAGAGAACCGCAGCGAGCGCCGTGAGCGTCGTGAGCGTCCTGAGCATTCTGACTCCGCCGACGGCGATGACAGCAATGACAGCGACTCCAGCGATAACGCTGACGAGTAATCCACGGACCTTTTGAGGAGCCTATTACATGGCACGTTTCTTCCGTCGTCGTAAATTCTGCCGCTTCACTGCTGAAGACGTGAAAGAGATCGACTTCAAAGATCTCAACACCCTGAAAGCTTACGTATCCGAAACCGGCAAGATCGTTCCAAGCCGTATCACCGGTACCAAAGCTCGTTATCAGCGTCAGCTGGCTACCGCTATCAAGCGCGCCCGCTTCCTGGCCCTGCTGCCCTACACCGACAGCCACGGCCGCTGAGACCGGGCCGTCGACAAGAAGTAAGGGATAAGCATGCGAGCGTTGGCTGATTTCATCATGCGCGGTCGTGTGCAGGCCACCCTGGTGGTGGTCGTGAGTGCGGTATTACCGCTGCTGTTCTGGTTGAGTGCCGCTGCCGGCAGCCTTGTGCTGCTGCGGCGCGGGTTCAAGGATGCTTCAACGGTCATCGCGTTCGGCCTTGTGCCGGCGGTGGCCATCTGGGCCTTCGGTGATCCAAGTACCTTGCTGGTGCTGTTGGGAACACTGGGGCTGGCCGCCTTGTTGCGTGCCGGGCATTCCTGGAGCCGGGTGTTGTTGTCCAGTGTTGTGCTGGGGCTGGTCTACAGCCTCATCCTGGACGCGGTACTGCGCGAAACCTTCGCCGTGTTGGCCAAGGCGCTTTCCGAAGCGCTGCCGCAAGTCGAAGGCAAGCCAGTGATTCCCGGTGAGCTGATCGGCCCTGTGCTGGTCGCTTCCACAGCGGTGATGCTGCAGTTGTTCAGCGTGCTGGCTTTGATGCTGGCGCGTTATTGGCAAGCAGCGTTGTACAACCCTGGAGGCTTCGGTCGCGAATTTCGCGCGCTGAAGTTGCCGCGGGCAGTCATGCTGGCTCTGGTTGCCGCGATGGTGTTGGGCCCGTTCATCGGCCCGCAGTTCATCGTCCTGGCTTCCGCGTCCAGCCTGGTGCTCGTCCTGGCCGGCATCGCCTTGATGCATGGGCTGGTGGCGCAGGGGCGACTGGCCGGTTTCTGGCTGGTTGGCATGTACGTGACGCTGCCGCTGATCATGCAGCTGATTTATCCGTTGCTCGTGGTTTTGGCCATTGTCGACAGCCTGATTGATTTTCGCGGTCGCAAGTCCCCTCAGGGGGATGATTCCGCGAACGGTGAAGGTTAAAAGTTAAGAGGTTTTACCAAATGGAACTGATCCTGCTGGAAAAAGTCGCTAACCTGGGCAACCTGGGCGACAAAGTAAAAGTTAAGGCTGGTTACGGCCGTAACTTCCTGCTGCCATTCGGCAAGGCCACCGTTGCCAACGCCGCCAACCTGGCTGCGTTCGAAGAGCGTCGCGCCGAGCTGGAAAAAGCAGCAGCTGACCGTAAATCGTCGGCTGAAAGCCGCGCTGCCCAACTGGCCGAGCTGGAAGTGACCATCACTGCCACCGCTGGCGACGAAGGCAAGCTGTTCGGTTCGATCGGCACTCACGACATCGCTGACGCCCTGACCGCCTCCGGCGTTGAAGTGGCCAAAGCTGAAGTTCGTCTGCCGAACGGCACCATCCGTCAGGTTGGCGAATACGACGTAGCCGTGCACCTGCACAGCGACGTTGAAGCCACCGTACGTGTGGTCGTCGTAGCTGCCTAAGCTGCGCTGACTGGCTGGCCCCTGGCGGGCTTGCCGGTTAACATCGGGCACGGTCCTGTTCTTTACAGGCCGTGCCCTTTGTCTTTTTCATCCTCCAGAATTCTTTCGTGGCCATGAACGAGATCACCAATCCCGACCAGCTAGACCTGCAAACCGCTGCCCTCAAGGTGCCGCCGCATTCCATCGAGGCCGAACAGGCCGTGCTCGGTGGCCTGATGCTGGACAACAACGCCTGGGAGCGGGTGCTGGATCAGGTTTCGGATGGCGATTTCTATCGGCATGACCACCGCCTGATCTTCCGTGCCGTGCACAAGCTGGCGGACGCCAACCAGCCGTTCGACGTCGTCACCTTGCACGAGCAACTGGACAAGGAAGGCCTGTCGACCCAGGTCGGCGGCCTGGCGTACCTGGCCGAGCTGGCCAAGAACACGCCATCGGTTGCCAACATCAAGGCGTACGCCGCGATCATTCGCGAGCGGGCCACGTTGCGCCAGCTGATCAGCATCAGTACCGACATCGCCGACAACGCCTTCAACCCGCAGGGGCGCAACGCCGAAGAAATCCTCGACGACGCCGAGCGGCAGATCTTCCAGATCGCCGAGGCGCGGCCGAAGACCGGTGGCCCGGTGGGGGTCAACGAGCTGTTGACCAAGGCCATCGACCGGATCGACACGCTGTTCAACTCCGACAGCGATATCACCGGCGTCTCCACCGGCTACACCGACCTGGACGAGAAGACCAGCGGCCTGCAGGCGGCCGACCTGATCATCGTTGCTGGTCGTCCGTCGATGGGCAAGACCACCTTCGCCATGAACCTGGTGGAAAACGCCGTGCTGCGGACCGACAAGGCCGTGCTGGTGTTCTCCCTCGAGATGCCAGGTGAGTCGCTGATCATGCGTATGCTTTCGTCCCTGGGCCGTATCGACCAGACCAAGGTGCGTTCCGGCCAACTGGACGATGACGACTGGCCGCGCCTGACCTCGGCGGTCAACCTGCTCAACGACCGCAAGCTGTTCATCGACGATACCGCTGGCATCAGCCCGTCGGAGATGCGCGCGCGCACCCGCCGCCTGGCGCGTGAGCACGGCGAGATCGGCATGATCATGGTCGACTACCTGCAGCTGATGCAGATCCCAGGTTCGGCCGGTGACAACCGTACCAACGAAATTTCCGAGATCTCCCGCTCGCTCAAGGCCCTGGCCAAGGAATTCAACTGCCCGGTCATCGCCCTGTCGCAGCTCAACCGCTCCCTCGAGCAGCGGCCGAACAAGCGCCCGGTGAACTCCGACTTGCGTGAATCCGGTGCAATCGAGCAGGACGCCGACGTGATCATGTTCGTGTACCGGGATGAGGTGTACCACCCGGAGACCGAGCACAAGGGGATTGCCGAAATCATCATCGGCAAGCAGCGTAACGGCCCCATCGGCTTCATCCGCCTGGCGTTCATTGGCAAGTACACCCGCTTCGAGAACCTCGCGCCGGGCATGTACAACTTCGACGACGACGAATAATCCGGGCAGGCCTGATCCATGAATCCGACCTCTGTCGTCGGATTTGGTCAAAATTTGTGCTATATTCCGCGCCCGCGATTTCCCTGAACACCAAAACCGGTCACTGACATGCAAGCAGCCAAACCACTCTACGACTATCCCAAGTACTGGGCCGAATGCTTCGGGCCAGCACCTTTCCTGCCAATGAGCAGGGAGGAGATGGATCTGCTCGGCTGGGATTCCTGCGACATCATCATCGTGACCGGTGACGCCTACGTCGACCACGCGTCGTTCGGCATGGCCATCATCGGCCGCCTGCTGGAAGCCCAGGGCTTCCGTGTGGGCATCATTGCCCAGCCGAACTGGCAGTCGAAAGACGACTTCATGAAGCTTGGCGAGCCGAACCTGTTCTTCGGTGTCGCCGCGGGCAACATGGACTCGATGATCAACCGCTACACCGCGGACAAGAAAATCCGCTCCGATGACGCCTACACGCCTGGCGGCCTGGCCGGCAAACGCCCGGACCGCGCCAGCCTGGTGTACAGCCAGCGCTGCAAGGAAGCCTACAAGCACGTGCCGATCGTGTTGGGCGGCATCGAAGCGTCGCTGCGCCGCATCGCCCACTACGATTACTGGCAGGACAAGGTCCGCCACTCGATCCTGATCGACGCCAGCGCCGATATTCTGCTGTACGGCAACGCCGAGCGGGCGATCGTCGAGGTGGCCCAGCGCCTGTCCCAGGGTGAGAGCATCGAGCGCATCACCGATGTGCGCGGCACGGCATTCGTGCGCCGTGACACGCCAGAGGGCTGGTACGAGATCGACTCCACGCGCATCGACCGCCCAGGCCGCGTCGACAAGATCATCAACCCGTACGTGAACACCCAGGACACCCAGGCCTGCGCCATCGAGCAGGCCAAGGGCGACCAGGAAGACCCGAACGAAGCCAAGGTCGTGCAGATTCTCGACAGCCCGAGCGTGACCCGGGAAAAGTCGGTGATCCGCCTGCCTTCGTTCGAAAAGGTGCGTAACGACCCGGTACTCTATGCCCACGCCAACCGCGTGCTGCACCTGGAGACCAACCCGGGCAACGCCCGCGCCCTGGTGCAGAAGCATGGCGAAGTGGATGTGTGGTTCAACCCGCCACCCATCCCCATGACCACCGAAGAAATGGACTACGTGTTCGGCATGCCGTACGCCCGTGTGCCGCACCCGGCCTACGGCAAGGAGCGCATCCCGGCCTACGAGATGATCCGCTTCTCGGTGAACATCATGCGTGGCTGCTTTGGTGGCTGCACCTTCTGCTCGATCACCGAGCACGAAGGCCGCATCATCCAGAACCGCTCGCACGAGTCGATCCTGCACGAAATCGAAGAGATGCGTGACAAGGTCCCGGGCTTCACCGGGGTGGTCTCCGACCTTGGCGGCCCGACCGCCAACATGTACCGCATCGCCTGCAAGAGCCACGACATCGAGAAGCACTGCCGCAAGCCGTCATGCGTGTTCCCGGGTATCTGCGAGAACCTTAACACTGACCACAGCTCGCTGATCGAGCTGTACCGCAAGGCCCGTGCCCTGCCGGGTGTGAAGAAGATCCTGATTGCCTCGGGCCTGCGTTACGACCTGGCCGTGGAGTCGCCGGAGTACGTCAAGGAACTGGTCACCCACCACGTGGGCGGTTACCTGAAGATTGCCCCCGAGCACACCGAGCGTGGCCCGCTCGACAAGATGATGAAGCCCGGCATCGGCACCTATGACCGCTTCAAGCGCATGTTCGAGAAGTTCTCGAAAGAGGCGGGCAAAGAGCAGTACCTGATTCCGTACTTCATCGCCGCGCACCCGGGCACCACCGACGAAGACATGATGAACCTGGCCCTGTGGCTCAAGGGCAACGGCTTCCGCGCCGACCAGGTGCAGGCGTTCTACCCGTCGCCCATGGCGTCGGCCACCGCCATGTACCACTCGGGCAAGAACCCGCTGCGCAAGGTGACATACAAGAGCGAAGGCGTGGAAATCGTCAAGAGCGAGGAGCAGCGCCGCCTGCACAAGGCGTTCCTGCGCTACCACGACCCGAAGGGCTGGCCGATGCTGCGTGAGGCGCTGGAGCGCATGGGGCGTGCCGACTTGATCGGCCCGGGCAAGCACCAGCTGATCCCGCTGCACCAGCCGCAGACCGACAGCTACCAGAGTGCCCGGCGCAAGAACTCGACGCCGGCCGGTAGCCACAAGGTGGCCAAGGAACAGAAGATCCTCACCCAGCACACCGGGCTACCACCGCGTGCCAGCGATGGCAGCAAGCCGTGGGACAAGCGCGAGAAGGCCAAGGCCGAAGCGTTCGCCCGCAATCAGCAGGCGGCCAAAGAGCGCAAGGAAGCGGCCAAAGGTGGCGGCGGCAAGGGTAAGAAGCCGCGTCAGCCGGTCATCCCGCGCTGATAGTGGGGGCCGCTTTGCGGCCCATCGCAGGCAAGCCAGCTCCCACAGGCACAGCGCAAGCCCTGTAGGAGCTGGCTTGCCTGCGATGGACCGCGAAGCGGTCCCGGGATATCAGCCTTCAATCAGGTTGCTTGTCGACCCACTTGGGCAGCACCGGCGCCTCGAACCGCTCCATCCCGTCCAGCAGCGCATCGGCCTGCTGCTCAAGCAGCAACATTGCCCGATGCTGCGGCCGCACGAAGCCCTCTTCGACGATATGGTCGAGGAACCCGCCCAGCTTCTCGTAGAAGCCATTCACATCCAGTAAGCCCAGCGGCTTGGCGTGATACCCCAGCTGGCCCCAGGTCCACACTTCGAACAACTCCTCCAGCGTGCCCAGGCCCCCTGGCAGGGCGATGAAGGCGTCGCTCAGCTCGGCCATGCGTGCCTTGCGCGCGTGCATGCCGTCTACTACTTCCAGGCGGGTCAGGCCACGGTGGCCGATTTCGGCGTTCATCAGGCTCTGGGGGATGATCCCGATCACTTCGCCACCCGCCGCCATGGCCGCGTCGGCAACGGTGCCCATCAGGCCGACAGCGCCACCGCCATACACCAGCGTCAGGCCGCGGCGGGCGATGGCCTGGCCGAGGGCGATGGCCGCTTCTCGGTAGGCGGGGTTGGCGCCGATGCTGGCACCGCAGAACACACAAACGGAACGTACAGGCATTGCTCATCTCCAGTCACATGCGTGCACAGGGTAAGGCCGATGCCTGCCGGTTCCAAGGCCGGCTTCACTCGGGGCGCGTGAACTCGCAGATCGCGCCACTGGCGCCGTGGGCGTACGCGGCAAGCAGGCTGTTCATGAAACTTGAGAGGGACATTGCGGTTGCTCCTAAATGAGAGGTTGTCCCATCGTCTATTAAAAGGGCATGATGTGCCCTTAGATTGGTTGTATACAATCCATTGAACAATTCAACTGGCTGGCCACTTGACACCCCTTTGATGCACATCAGCAAGGGGGGCAGGGGTTTCAGGCAGTCTCGCAATTGATAAAACCCTGCCAAGGAGATTCATGATGTTTGCGAAAGCTGTAGCGGTATCCCTGCTGACCCTCGCCAGCGCCTCTGTCTTCGCAGCCGAGTGCTCGGTAACGGTCGAATCGACGGACCAGATGTCCTATACCACCAAGGAATTCACCGTCGACAAGAGCTGCAAGGAATTCACCGTCAAACTGACCCACTCCGGCAACCTGCCGAAGAACGTAATGGGCCACAACCTGGTGATCAGCAAGACTGCCGACATGCAGGCCATTGCCACTGAAGGCATGACCCAGGGCATCGACAAAGGCTACTTGAAGGAAGACAACGCCAACATCATCGCCCACACCGCGATGATCGGCGCGCCAGAGAAAGAAACCGAAGTGAAGTTCGACACTTCCAAGCTGGAAGCGGGTGGCGATTACAGCTTCTTCTGCACCTTCCCGGGCCACATCTCGATGATGAAAGGCAAGGTTGTCGTCAAGTAATGACGTGATGCAGGGGAGGGCTTAGCCCTCCATTCGCGGGACAAGCCCGCTCACACAGGTACCCCACTCATCGATATCAAGTGGGGTACCTGTAGGAGCGGGCTTGTCCCGCGAAGCTTTTACGGGGCGAACGGCAATTCGCGCTTGTGCTGGGTCTTGCGGTAGGTAGCCACGATGATATCGAACGCCGCCTGATCCACCGGCTGCCCCTGCAGGAAGGCATCGATCTGCTGGTAGGTCACGCCATGCGAGGCCTCGTCCGGCTTGCCCGGCTCCAGGTCTTCGAGGTCCGCTGTCGGCACTTTCTCCACCAGCGCTTCGGGTGCGCCAAAGCTGCGCGCAATCGCTCGTACCTGGTTTTTCACCAAGCCGCTCAGCGGCGCCAGGTCGCAGGCTCCGTCACCAAACTTGGTAAAGAAGCCCATCACGGCCTCGGCGGCGTGGTCGGTACCGATCACCAGGCCCGCGCGGGCGCCGGCGATGGTGTACTGGGCAACCATTCGGGTACGTGCCTTGACGTTGCCCACCACAAAGTCCACCAACGTCGGCGAGCCGTTCTGCAACGCCTCCACTTCAGCCGCCAATGCCCGCACCGCCGGGGCGATATCAACGGTGTGCACTTCATCGGCCTTGATCACGTCGAGGCACGCCTGGGCGTCATGCTCGTCATGCTGCACCTGGTACGGCAGGCGCACGGCGATGAAGGTGTACGCCTTGTCACCGGTCTCTGCGCGCAGTTCGTTGATGGCGCGCTGGGCGAGCAGGGCGGCGGTCAGTGAGTCGACACCACCGCTGATGCCCAGCACCAGGGTCTTGAGCCGGGCATTGGCCAGGCAGTCCTTGATGAACGCCACGCGCCGGGCGACTTCGGCGTCGAGCGCAGCAGCGTCGGCGAACGGCGGCTGCACCTTGAGCGCCTGGGCAATTTCTTGCTGAACGGCTTGCATCGGTTACTCCTTGCTGCTGGGGATTTTGAATACGTGACGCATGTAGGCGACGAAGTTCTCATCGCGGCACTGTGTCTTGGCGGCTTCGTCGGAGATCTTCGCCACCGGCGAGCCGTTGCAGTCGGTCATTTTAAGCACGATGTTCATCGGCGCCACGCCAGGGATATCACAGGTCAGGTTGGTGCCGATGCCAAAGCTGACGTTGATGCGCCCGCGCAGGGCACGGAAGATTTCCAGCGAACGGGTCAGGTTCAAGCCATCGGAGAACACCAGGGTCTTGGTCATCGGGTCGATGCCCAGCTTCTGGTAATGGGCGATGGCCTTTTCCGCCCAGGCTACCGGCTCGCCCGAGTCATGGCGCAGGCCGTCGAACAGCTTGGCGAAGTACAAGTCGAAATCGCCCAGGAAGGCATCCATGGTGATGCAGTCGGTCAGGGCAATGCCGAGCAAACCGCGGTACTCGCGGACCCAGCAGTCGAGCGCGGCGATCTGGCTGTCGATCAGCCGCGGGCCCAGCTGCTGATGGGCCATGATCCATTCGTGGGCCATGGTGCCCAGCGGCTTGATATCCAGTTTCCATGCCAGGTCGACGTTGCTGGTGCCGACGAAACGTGCCGGGAAGTCGTCGCGTAGCACCCGCACCACGTCTTCCTGCACCCGGCCGGAAAAACGTCGACGGGTGCCAAAGTCAGCCACCTGCAGTTCAGCCAGCTCGTCGGCGCTGGCATGGGCCTGCAGCCAGTCGAACTTGCGGTACAGCTGGTCTCGAGCCTCGGCCAGGCGCATGCGCGGGTGCAGGTGGCGGTTGCGCACTTCGCTGATGATCGCCAGCAGCGGCACTTCGAAGAGGATCACATGCAGCCAGGGGCCTTTCAGGCGCAGGCTGAGCTGGTCGTTCTCGATGCCGAGCTGTACATAGCGCAGGTTGAAGCGGAACAGGCGCAGAAAGCGCAGGAAGTCGGGCTTCAGGAAGCTGATGCGTTCGAGGAAGGCCAGCTGGCCATCATCGAGGGTGAGTTCGCTGAGCCGTTCGAGCTGGTTGCGGATTTCACCGAGGTAGGGGCGCAGGTCCTCGCCATTGCGGCAGCGAAATTCCCATTCCACGTCGGCGTCGGGGTAGTTGTGCAGCACGCCCTGCATCATGGTGAGCTTGTAGAAGTCGGTGTCGAGCAGGTTGTGCACGATGCGCTCGGCGAATGCGCTCTCGCTCATCAATGGTGGCTCCGGAAGCGGCGAATGGCGGCCATTGTGCCAGCCTTTTCGATGTTGATGTGTCTGTACCGGCCCCATTGCCGGCAAGCCGACTCACTCGGCTACGTCTGAACCTTTGAGTCATGCAGGCATCCTGTGGGAGCCGGCTTGCCGGCGATGGGGCCATAACCGGCAAAACAGGTGTTTTTTCGTGCACCAGCTAGCCTTGAAACAGTGCTGCCTGTAGCAGTCGCGCACCAGCGGTGTGCACTTCGGTGACGTCGGCTGTTACAGGGAGGTTGCACGTAAACACTTGCCAGGGTTGCAATGATGGCACAGGGCGGTTGCTCCTTGTCTGTACGTGTGGTGGCGCCTGCCGCGTGGCAGACGGTTGCACGCTCAATAAAGAAAAGGCCGTCGGTCGCCTCGCTGCCCCCCGCACAGTGTGTTTTCCCGGAAGACAAAACCTATGGCACGGCCCTTGCTCGGAGCACAGGGCTGAGAAGTTGTAGTGCCAACCAAAAAAAACTCTAGGAGCACCACCTCATGTCGCAGACGTTTTACAAGAAAGGTTTCCTGGCACTGGCCGTGGCAACGGCACTGGGTGTTTCTTCGTATGTTCAGGCCGACGTCAAGATCGGTGTCGCGGGCCCCATGACCGGGGCGAACGCAGCGTTTGGCGAGCAGTACATGAAAGGTGCGCAGGCAGCGGCCGACAAGATCAACGCCGCCGGCGGCGTCAACGGCGAGAAAATCGTCCTGGTGGCAGGCGATGACGCCTGCGAACCGAAGCAGGCCGTGGCCGTGGCCAACCGGTTGGCCGACCAGGACAAGGTGATCGGCGTGGTGGGGCATTTCTGTTCTTCCAACACCATTCCGGCGTCCGAGGTGTATGACGAAGCGGGCATCATCGCCATTACCCCGGGCTCGACCAACCCACAAGTGACCGAACGCGGCCTGAGCGCCATGTTCCGCATGTGCGGGCGTGACGACCAGCAGGGCATCGTGGCCGGTGACTACATCGTCGACGTGCTCAAGGGCAAGAAGGTCGCGGTGCTGCACGACAAGGACACCTACGGCCAGGGCCTCGCCGATGCGACCAAGGCGCAGCTCGAGAAGCGCGGCGTCAAGCCGGTGCTGTATGAGGGCCTGACCCGTGGCGAGAAAGACTTCAGCGCCGTGGTTACCAAAATCCGCTCCACCGGTGCCGACGTGGTCTACTTCGGCGGCCTGCACCCGGAAGCCGGCCCGCTGGTCCGCCAGCTGCGCGAGCAGGGCCTCAAAGACGTCAAGTTCATGTCCGATGACGGCATCGTCACCGACGAGCTGGTGTCCACCGCCGGCGGCAAGCAGTACGTCGATGGCGTGTACATGACCTTCGGCGCCGACCCACGCCTGCTGCCAGACAGCAAGGCCGTGGTGGAAGAGTTCCGCAAAGGCGGTACCGAGCCTGAGGGCTACACCTTGTATGCCTACGCTTCGGTACAAGCGCTGGCCGCAGCCTTCAATGGCTCCAAATCCAACAAAGGCGAGGACGCCGCCAAGTGGCTCAAGGCCAACCCGGTGCAGACCGTGATGGGCGAGAAGAAGTGGGACAGCAAGGGCGACCTGACCGTGTCCGACTACGTGGTCTACCAGTGGGACAAGGACGGCAAGTACCACCAGCTGGAAAAACAAAAATAACAACGGCAGCCCGCCCGGGCGCAGGCCCGGGCCAATGCCCCTGCGGTACCTGTCTTTATTCGGAGATCTGCACGGTTCTGCACTGCGGGGGCCGCTTTATCCGTGGCCTGCCGTGGTCGGCGCCTGTGCAGTCTCACTCAGGTGAGATTGCGTTATGGATGGTATTTTCCTGCAGCAACTGGTCAACGGCCTTACCCTCGGGTCGGTCTATGGCCTGATCGCCATCGGCTACACAATGGTCTATGGCATCATCGGCATGATCAACTTCGCGCACGGCGAGGTGTATATGATTTCCGCGTACCTCGCGGCAATCAGCCTGGCACTGCTGGCCTATTTCGGCGTCGAATCGTTCCCGCTGCTTATGCTGGGGACGCTGTTGTTCACCGTCGTCGTCACGGGCGTCTATGGCTTCACCATCGAACGCATCGCCTACAAACCCCTGCGCAACTCCACCCGCCTGGCGCCGCTGATCAGTGCCATCGGCATCTCGTTGATCCTGCAGAACTACGCGCAGATCAGCCAGGGCGCCCGCCAGCAAGGCGTACCGACCCTGCTCGAAGGGGCCTGGCGCGTCGAAGTGGGCACCGGCTTCGTGCAATTGACCTACACCAAGATCTTCATCCTGATCGCCGCATTCGTCGGCATGGGCCTGCTGACCTATGTGATCAAGTACACCAAGCTCGGCCGCATGTGCCGTGCCACCCAGCAAGACCGCAAGATGGCCTCGATCCTCGGCATCAACACCGACCGGGTGATTTCCTACGTGTTCGTCATCGGTGCGGTGATGGCCGCGCTGGCCGGCGTGCTGATCACCATGAACTACGGCACCTTCGACTTCTATGCCGGCTTCATCATCGGCATCAAGGCATTTACCGCCGCAGTGCTCGGCGGCATCGGCTCACTACCTGGCGCCATGCTTGGCGGGATCATCCTGGGTATTTCCGAGTCGCTGTTCTCTGGCCTGATCAACTCCGACTACAAGGACGTGTTCAGCTTCTCGCTGCTGGTGATGATCCTTATCTTCCGCCCACAAGGCCTGCTGGGTCGCCCGCTCGTGGCTAAGGTGTGAACATGTCCACTGCCAAAACTGCTCCTGTTGCCGAAACCAACGGTTTCGATCTCAAACGCAGCCTGCTGGAGACGATCGTCGCCGGCCTGCTGGCACTTATCGTGTTTGGCCCGGTCGTCGGCGTGGTGCTCGATGGCTACACCTTCAATGCCGAACCGCGCCGCGTGGCGTGGTTGGTTGGCGGGGTGATGGTCGGGCGTTTTCTGCTCAGCCTGTATTTTCAGAGCGCAGCGGGCAAACGCATGCTGCAAGGCTTCGACAGCGGTGGCTCGGGCGTGCATGTCAACGCGCCGGACTACAAGTCGCGGCTGCGCTACATCATTCCGGCGCTGGTGGTGATTGCCATCGTCTTCCCGATCTTCGCCAACAAGTACCTTTTGACTGTGGTCATCCTCGGCCTGATCTACGTACTGCTGGGCCTTGGGCTGAACATCGTGGTCGGCCTGGCCGGCCTGCTCGACCTGGGCTACGTGGCGTTCTACGCCATCGGCGCCTACGGCCTGGCGCTGGGTTACCAGTACCTTGGCCTGGGGTTCTGGAGCGTGCTGCCACTGGCGGCCATCGCTGCGGCGCTGGCGGGGTGCATACTCGGCTTCCCGGTGCTGCGCATGCACGGTGACTACCTGGCGATCGTGACGCTGGGCTTTGGCGAGATCATCCGCCTGGTGCTGAACAACTGGTTGTCGTTCACCGGCGGGCCGAACGGCATGCCGGCACCGTCGCCGACCTTCTTCGGCCTGGAATTTGGCCGCCGGGCCAAGGATGGCGGGGTGCCGATCCACGAGTTCCTCGGCATCGATTACAACGCCAACCTGAAGTTCGTGTTCATCTACGCCGTGCTGTTCCTGGTGGTGCTGGCAGTGCTGTACATCAAGCACCGGCTCACCCGCATGCCAGTCGGGCGCGCCTGGGAAGCGCTGCGCGAAGACGAAATCGCCTGCCGCTCGATGGGCCTGAACCATGTGCTGGTCAAGCTTTCGGCCTTCACCCTCGGTGCCTCCACCGCCGGCCTGGCCGGGGTGTTCTTTGCCACCTACCAGGGCTTCGTCAACCCGTCCTCGTTCACCTTCTTCGAGTCGGCGCTGATCCTCGCCATCGTCGTGCTCGGGGGTATGGGCTCGACAGTGGGGGTGGTGATTGCCGCATTCGTGCTGACCGTGGCGCCCGAGCTGCTGCGCAGCTTCTCCGAGTACCGCGTGCTGCTGTTCGGTGTGCTGATGGTGCTGATGATGATCTGGCGACCGCGTGGGCTGATCCGCATCAGCCGTACCGGTGTGGTCCCGCGTAAAGGAGTGGCGCCATGAGCGACGAAATCATCCTCTCGGTCGACAACCTGATGATGCAGTTTGGTGGCATCAAGGCGCTCAGCGATGTCAGCCTAAAGGTCAAGCGCAACCAGATCTTCGCCCTGATCGGCCCCAACGGTGCCGGCAAGACCACGGTGTTCAACTGCCTGACCGGGTTCTACAAGGCCAGCGGCGGGCGTATAGAGCTGAACGTGCGCGGCAACCACACCAACGTCATCCAGCTGCTCGGCGAGCGCTTCCGGGCTGCAGACTTCGTGTCGCCGGCGCGCTTTGCCAACCGCATGTACTACAAGATGTTCGGCGGTACCCACCTGGTCAACCGCGCCGGGCTGGCGCGCACGTTCCAGAACATTCGCCTGTTCAAGGAAATGTCGGTGGTGGAAAACCTGCTGGTGGCCCAGCACATGTGGGTCAACCGCAACCTGCTGGCAGGTGTGCTCAACACCAAGGGCTACCGCAAGGCCGAAAGTGACGCCTTGGACCACGCCTTCTACTGGCTTGAAGTGGTTGACCTGGTCGACTGCGCCAACCGCCTGGCCGGCGAGTTGTCTTACGGCCAGCAGCGCCGCCTGGAAATTGCCCGGGCCATGTGCACGCGGCCGAAGATCATCTGCCTGGACGAGCCGGCTGCCGGCCTCAACCCGCAGGAGACCGAGGCCTTGAGCCGCATGATCCGCGTGCTGCGTGACGAGCACGACATCACCGTGGTGCTGATCGAACATGACATGGGCATGGTCATGAGTATCTCCGACCACATTGTCGTGCTCGACCACGGCAACGTGATCGCCGAAGGCGCGCCGCAGGATATCCGCCACAACCCGACGGTGATCGCCGCCTACCTGGGTGCTGACGAAGAGGAACTGGTATGACTGCACCCATTCTCGAACTGCAGGACCTGGACGTGTTCTACGGGCCGATCCAGGCGCTGAAAAAGGTTTCGATGCACATCAACGAGGGGGAGACGGTCAGCCTGATCGGCGCCAACGGTGCTGGCAAGTCGACGCTGTTGATGTCGATTTTCGGCCAGCCGCGCGCGTCCTCCGGGCATATCGTCTACCGAGGCACCGACATCACCCGCAAGTCATCGCACTACATCGCCTCCAACGGCATCGCCCAGTCGCCGGAAGGCCGCCGAGTGTTCCCCGACATGACCGTCGAGGAAAACCTGATGATGGGCACCATCCCCATCGGCGACAAATATGCCAACGAGGATATGCAGCGCATGTTCGAGCTGTTCCCGCGGCTGAAGGAGCGCCGCAACCAGCGCGCCATGACCATGTCCGGCGGTGAGCAGCAGATGCTGGCCATCGCCCGCGCACTGATGAGCCGGCCCAAGCTGCTGCTGCTCGACGAGCCGTCGCTGGGGCTGGCGCCGATCGTGGTCAAGCAGATCTTCGCCACCCTGCGCGAACTGGCGAAGACGGGGATGACCATTTTCCTGGTGGAACAGAACGCCAACCATGCCTTGAAGCTGTCGGACCGGGCTTATGTGATGGTCAACGGGCAAATCCGCATGACCGGCACAGGGCAGGAGTTGCTGGTAAACGAAGAGGTGCGCAACGCTTACCTCGGCGGGCACTGAGTTATACCCAGGGGAGCGCAGGCTGCTCCCCTGGCGTTGATGCACATGTGGACAACTTGTCGCACATCTTTCCCGAAGTTCTCCACATTCCCCTCGCAAGCCATTGTTTCCACAGGCTGTGCTTTTCCACGGATAATGTGGAGCCGCCTGTGGAAAACATGGTGGCATGTCGCTGCATCCCTTTGAATTCAATGGCTGCAGGGGTTTGATCATAATTTGATCATGTGGCCCTTGTGGATGATTTTCTGAGTGTTTTCTATACAGCAAGGATCGCCTGGCACCGCGCCGTACTCCTGTGGATAACTCTGTGAAAAACCCTTGGACAGACCGCTGCAGGCGGCATGCTTGAAAGCCTTGCGCCATCAGGGCAAAGGTCGGAGGAGACCGCAATACGCTGAAAGGGTTCCGCTACCAGGCCAAGTTGCCCCCAATCCGTGGGGAAAGCCTTGTGGATAACATGCGCATAGCTACCGCCAAGGCCTCTGCCACGGGGCTTTGCGGATAATGTACAAAAAATGACCATATCATTGCGCGACTTGCTGACAGCGCCGGGCGCGGGCATGCTGCAAACCCTGCCGACGACAATCCACTGCGAGGAACAGAGCATGACGTCCACCGTATTCATCACTGGCGCGACTTCCGGTTTTGGCGAGGCGACCGCTCGCCTGTTCGCCGACGCCGGCTGGAAGCTGGTCCTCACCGGTCGCCGCAAGGAGCGCCTGGACGCCCTGTGCGCCGAACTGTCGGCCAAGACCGAGGTGCATGGCCTGGTGCTCGATGTGCGTGACCGCAAGGCCATGGAGCAGGCCATCGCCAACCTGCCGGCCGGCTTCGACAAGCTGCGCGGCCTGGTCAACAACGCAGGCCTGGCGCTGGGCGTGGATGCGGCGCAGAACTGCAGCCTGGACGACTGGGAAACCATGGTCGACACCAACATCAAGGGCCTGATGTACACCACCCGCCTGCTGCTGCCACGCCTGATCGCCCACGGCCGTGGGGCGTCGATCCTCAATGTGGGGTCGGTGGCGGGCAATTACCCGTACCCGGGCAGCAATGTGTACGGCGGCACCAAGGCATTCGTCGGCCAGTTCTCGCTGAGCTTGCGCTGCGACCTGCGCGGTACTGGCGTACGCGTCAGCAACATCGAGCCGGGGCTGTGCGAGAGCGAATTCTCGCTGGTACGTTTCGGTGGGGACCAGGCCAAGTACGACGCGACCTACGCGGGTGCCGAGCCGATCCAGCCGCAGGACATTGCCGAGACTATCTTCTGGATCATGAACCAGCCGGCGCACATCAACATCAACAGCCTTGAGTTGATGCCGGTGAGCCAGGACTGGGCTGGGTTCTCGATCGACCGGTCGGCCAAGGGCTGATCTGAAAGCTGCTGGCAGACGTGGAGCGGCCTCGCCGCGGCGTCGGACCGGTCGGAAAGGGCTGCAGAGCGGCCCAATCGCCGGCAAGCCGGCTCCCACAGAACAAACGCTAACTTACTGATTTGGCGGGGCTCCTGTAGGAGCGGCTTCAGCCGCGAACACCGGCGAAGCCGGTGCCATCCACCGCCTGCTTCGCGGCTGAAGCCGCTCCCAAAGAGTAAGCGGCGCCGCAACACCTGTGGGAGCCGGCTTGCCGGCGAATGCGTCAGGCCAAGCGCTGCAAGCCTTCCAGGCAGGTCGCCAGGTGATAAGGCGTAGTCGAAGGCATGTCATGCCGGCTGACGGCGCCCTCACCATCCCGGCATTCATACCAGCCACCCTCATGCAGGAACCGTTGTTCCATTGCCTGCAACTGCTCAGCAAGCTTCGCTTCGCTTCCCGGGCGCAACGCCAGCGCTCGAAGGTACTCAGCCTGCGCCCAGACCCGCTGGGTGGCGTCGATCACCGTGCCATCCACATCCAGCATCGCCAGCACGGCGGCATGCTTCACACCGTACCGTTGCGCATAGCCGAATGCCCGGTCGATGGACGCATGCAGCGGCGTACCGCGCAGCAGCGTCGAGGTTTCGAGCAGGTAGAACCACTCGAACTGATGCCCCGGCTCGAACCAGTTATCCACAGCGCCACGCGGTTTTTCCAGCATCAGCCCATGTTGCGGTTCGATGAAGTGCGTCTGCAAGGCTTCGCACAATGTGAGCAACGCCTGCTGCACACCCTCATCCTCACGCACGGCGATGACCTGCAGAAAGGCTTCTGCCAAATGCATCTGCGGGTTCTGCAAGGGCCCGCTGCCGAGGTCTGACCAGTCTTCACCCAGGCTCGCCTCGTACAGGCCATCATCGCGGGCGAACTGCTCGCTGACGATCTCCAACGCTGCATTCAGCGCCGATTCCACCAACCCTTCTCGTACCTTGCCCCAGTAATGCGCGCAGGCAAACACGATGAACGCGTGGGTGTAGAGGTCCTTGCGCCGGTCCAGCGGTTTGCCGTCGGCATCGATGCTGTAGAACCAGCCGCCGTGTTCGGCGTCGTGGAAGTGCTGCTGCAGGGAGCGGAACAGCGCCGCTGCCCGCTCTGCCGCGCCCGGTTGCTCGATGCGGCTGCTGAACAGGTACAACTGGCGTGCGCAGGCCATCGCCCGGTAACGCTGCACGGGCAGTGGCCGGTGCTGGGCATCCAGCGCCTCGTAGGGCAGGGCCATTTCGGCGTTCCAGCCCGGGCCTTGCCACAGCGGCACGATGCGCTCGGCGAAGTGCTGGTTGAAGCGGGCCAGTTCGGGCGGAGTGGGGCGGGGGTCGGACATGAATGCGCTCGTCACAATCGGGCAGTGCGCCATGGTAGCAGAACTGCGCTTCAGCCCGGGTTGCCCAGGCCCTGCCAATGCCGCGCACCGACGAAGATGAAGCGCAGTTGCTGGGTGATCTTCTCGCGCGCGCTCAGTGCCTGTGGATAACCTTGCTGCGGGTCATCGATCAATTCAGGCAGGGTGGCAAATACCGTCTTCACCACCAGGTCGGCCATCACCGCCAAGGCCGCGTTGTCCAGGTGCTGCCAGCGTTTCATGCGCGCAAGGTCTGTGGACAGGTCGTTGCTGATGCCCTGGCGCAGGCGGGCAATGGCCTGGCGTACCGCCTGCGAACCACCGTACTGCTCGCGGGCGAGGAAGAGGAACTGCGCGCGGTGGGCGGCGACCACGTCGAGGAAGATACGCACCGAGGCATCGGTAATGCCGCCCAGTTCGAATTCGTTGTGCCGCACCAGGCGGATGGTCTGACGGAAGGTGTCATCGACTTCGGCCACCAGGGCCAGGCCCAGTGCGTCCATGTCGGGGAAATGCCGGTAGAAACCGGTGGGCACGATGCCGGCGGCCTTGGCCACTTCGCGCAGGCTGATGCTGCCGAAGCCGCGGCCGCTCTCCATGAGCTGGCAAGCCGCATCGAGCAGGGCCTGGCGGGTCTGTAGCTTCTGTTCGGCGCGCGGCAGCATGGTGCAGGATTCTGTGACAGTGAAGCTGGGCACTCTAGTTAAAAAAACAAAGCCCGGTCAATGGACCGGGCTTGGAGGGGAACAGGCGCAAAGCTGCAAGTTGTTCTTTTCGGCCATGGTGATCAGCTCACACGGCTGATTTCGACCAGGCGATCCGAGCCACCTTCAGCAACGCGGCCACTTTGTTCGATCAGGCGATCCGAACCACCTTCAGCAACGCGGCCACTTTGTTCGATCAGGCGATCCGAGCCACCTTCAGCAACGCGGCCACTTTGTTCGATCAGGCGATCCGAACCACCTTCGGCAACGCGGCCACTTTGTTCGATCAGGCGATCCGAACCGCCTTCAGCAACGCGGCCACTTTGTTCGATCAGGCGATCCGAGCCGCCTTCGGCAACGCGGCCACTTTGTTCGATCAGGCGATCCGAGCCACCTTCGGCAACACGGCCAGCGCGTTCCTGCAGGCGCTCGGCGCCACCTTCGGCAACGGTTTTCAGCGGTTGGGCGATTTCAGCGGCGCTGGAGCGCGATTCCGCAGTCAGGTGTTGGTCGGCAGCTGGCAAGGCGAAGGCGTTGGCAGCAAGAAGGGACAGGGTCAGGGTCAGCAGGTGGCGTTTCATGATTTCGGTGCTCCTCTCGGGGGCTGGAAAGTGGGTACGAAGCCAATGCTACGCCCGGTAACGCCAGAGAGAAGTTCATACGGGTAATGGTAACAATCGACGTTATTGATAGCGCACCGCGAGCGCTCTAGGCTGCAGATTTCGGGATGGTAAGTGGCTGTTTGCCAGCAGTGTTTCCCTGGTGGGCGATGCGGCTGTCCTTAGCGAGAGCCGAACCGGAAGCCAGGAAAAACTTCGCTATCATGGCCGCAATCGATAAAACCCAGAGGGTTTTCATCAGTCCGAAACAATGAGTGCCCTTGTTGCGCCCGTTTTGCGCCAAGCCGTCAGGAGAATCACGCAATGACGCGTCCCGCCAGAATCCTCGTCTGGACCTTAACCAGCCTGCTGACCCTGCTGGCAATATTGGTGGTGGTAATCGCCACTTTCGACTGGAACCGCGTCAAGCCGTTGCTCAACGAGAAGGTCTCCGAAGCCTTGCACCGGCCCTTCGCGATCAATGGCAACCTCGCCGTGCACTGGCGTACCGAGCCCGAAGAGGGCGGCTGGCGCGCTTGGGTGCCGTGGCCGCATTTCATTGCTGAAGACCTTACCCTGGGCAACCCTGAGTGGCTCAAGGAGCCGAAGATGGTCGGCCTGGAGCGTGTGGAGTTCCGCCTGGCGCCGCTGCCGCTGGTGTTCCAGCAGATCGTCATTCCCCGCATCGACCTGGTGAAACCCACTGCCAGCCTCACTCGCCTGGCTGATGGGCGCGCCAACTGGACCTTCGATTTCGGCCCCAAGGACGAGAACGCGGAACCCTCCAAATGGCAACTGGACATCGGCGCCATCGGCTTTGACCAGGGTAATGTCAGCTTCGACGACCAGACGCTGAAAACCAGCATGAAGGTGCAGATCGACCCGCTGGGCAAACCGATCCCGTTCAGCGATATCGTCGGCAAGGCTCGTGCGGAAAAGGCCAGCGGTACCCAGGACTACGCCTTCGGGCTCAAGGCCCAGGGCCGCTACAAGGGCCAGGCGGTTTCCGGCACGGGCAAGATCGGCGGCCTGCTGGCGCTGCAGGATGCCAGCCAGCCGTTTCCCATGCAGGCCGACGTGCGGATTGCCGATACCCACGTAGTGCTCGCGGGCACCCTGACCGACCCGCGCAACTTTGGCGCCCTGGACCTTCGCCTGCGCCTTTCCGGCGCTAGCCTGGGCAACCTCTACCCATTGACGGGCGTGACGCTGCCAGACACCCCAGCCTATGAAACCGACGGCCACCTCACCGCCAACCTGCATGCGGCCGAAGGCGCCACCTTCAATTACCAGGGCTTCAACGGCAAGATCGGCGACAGCGATATTCACGGTGACCTGGCCTTTGTCGCCAGCCAGCCACGGCCCAAGCTTTCCGGCAAGCTGGTCTCCAACCAGCTGCTGTTCAAGGACCTGGCGCCGCTGATCGGCGCCGACTCCAATGCCGAACAGAAGGCCCGCGGCGGTGCCAGCAAACAGCCGGCAGACAAGGTGCTGCCCGTGGAGGAGTTCCGCACCGAACGCTGGCGCGCCATGGACGCCGACGTCGAGTTTGCCGGCAAGCGCATCGTCCACAGTGAACAGTTGCCGTTCAACGACCTGTCGGCCCACGTGATTCTCGAAGACGGCCTGTTGCGCCTGGAGCCACTGCGCTTTGGCGTGGCCGGGGGCAACCTGGCGTCGAGGATCCGCCTGGATGGGCGCAGTGTGCCGTTGCAAGGCAGGGCGCGACTGACTGCGCGTGGGTTCAAGCTCAAGCAACTGTTCCCAACCTTTGCGCCGATGCAGACCAGCTTTGGCGAGCTCAACGGCGATGCTGACATCAGTGGCCGCGGCAACTCGGTGGCCGCCCTGCTGGGCACGGCCAATGGCGACCTGCGCATGCTGATCAACGATGGCGCAGTCAGCCGCGGCCTGATGGAGATCGCCGGGTTGAACGTGGGCAACTATGTGGTCGGCAAGCTGTTCGGCGACGAAGATGTGCAGATCAACTGCGCGGCGGCGGATGTCGGGATCAAGGACGGGCTGGCGACAACCCGTCTGTTCATCTTCGATACCGAGAACGCGATCATTTACATCAATGGCACGGCCAACTTTGCCAGTGAACAACTCGACCTGAAGATCACCCCGGAGTCGAAAGGGGTGCGGCTGTTCTCGCTGCGTTCGCCGCTGTATGTGCGCGGGCCGTTTGCCAAGCCGAGTGCCGGTGTGCAGGCACTGCCGCTGGCGTTGCGCGGCGCGGGGATGGTGGCGCTTGGGGTAGTTGCGGGCCCGGCGGCGGGGCTGCTGGCGCTGGTGGCGCCGAGCAGTGGCGATGAGCCTAACCAGTGCACGCCGTTGCTGCAGCAGATGAAAGCGGGCAAAGCGCCGGCTACGGTGAAGAGCAAGAAATAGTGCAAAGGGGGGCCGCTTTGCGGCCCATTCGCGGCACAAGGCCGCTCCCACAGGTACTCCGCAAACTTTGAACTGAGGGGAGAACCTGTGTCGCGAAAGGGGCGCAGCGCGCCCCCGAAAATTACAACCCTTGCAGCAGGTCGGCCATATCGTCCGCGTGCTCTTCTTCCTGCGCCAGGATGTCTTCAAAGATGCGCCGCGTGGTCGGGTCGCTGTCACCAATGTATTGGATGATCTCGCGGTAGCTGTCGATCGCAATGCGCTCGGCCACCAGGTCCTCCAGCACCATTTCCCTGAGATTGCTCCCCGCCACGTACTGGGCATGGGAATTCTTGGTCAGGTTGTCCGGGTTGAAGTCCGGCTCGCCACCCAGCTGCACGATGCGCTCGGCCAGCTTGTCGGCATGCTCGTTTTCCTGGTTGGCATGCTCGAGGAACTCTTCGGCAGCAGCGCTCGCCTTGATACCGCTGGCCATGAAGTAGTGGCGCTTGTAGCGCAGCACGCAGACCAGCTCAGTGGCCAGCGACTCGTTGAGCAGGCGCAGGATTTCATCGCGGTTGGCGTGGTAACCCTCGGTCACCGCGCCTTGCTCTACGTGCTGGCGGGCACGATTGCGCAGGGTTTGCACATCGGTCAGTTCAACGTTGCTCATGGTTATCTCCAAAAGATCAGGGACGGGTGGTCAAGGTGTGGCGTAGGCTCACGCGCCGTGTACGGCTTCGCTGTCCTCTTCTCGTTGCTTGCAGGTCTTGAAGCCCTTCGCATCGACATGGCCGGTGGCGTCGAAGCGCACGTAGTAAGCCTGCTGGTGGCCGTCGCGGTTGAGGATGTAGTCGTTGCAGGTGCCCCCGTGTGGCAGGTCGATCACGTTCGACGGGCTACCGCCAATGGCGATGACCTTCTGCATGGTCATGCCGTTCTCCACCTGCTTGACCAGCGGTTGGTCGCGGTAGGTGGCGTAGTCCACCGGGTTTTCCGGGTGGCTGCCGCAGGCGGCCAGGGTGGCGCTGGCCAGAAGGATTGCCAGGGTCTGCTTGTACATGGTCCCGCTCCTTGCTCAGGGTCTGTCTGGTTTGGAACCACGCGGCGCGTCAGGAGTTCGATTGCGATGGTCATCAAAGCCCCTGTAGTGTTGACCGGTCGTCCACGGAAAGGGGCTGGGGCTATGCAGCAGGAATTGGCCACGCGGTATCCATTGGTGCTGGTGCCGGGCATGCTCGGTTTTGTCCGGGTGCTGCTTTACCCGTACTGGTTCGGCATCGTGGCAGCCCTGCGCAAGGGCGGGGCGCAGGCGTTCCCCGTGCAGGTTTCGCCGCTGCATTGCAGCGAAGTGCGCGGTGAGCAACTGTTGGCGATCATCGAAGACATCTGCCAGCGCACCGGTGCCGACAAGGTCAACCTGATCGGCCATAGCCAGGGCGCCCTGGACGCGCGCTATGCCGCTGCCCGGCGGCCTGACCGGGTGGCGTCGGTAACGTCGGTGGCAGGGCCCAACGATGGCTCGGAACTGGCCGACCACCTGGAGCGTACGGCACCGGGCGACTCGCCCCAGGGGCGCATCCTCAAGGCCGTGTTGCACGGCCTGGCGGTGCTGTTGGTGTGGCTTGAAACCGGCTGGCGGCGCGACCCGTTGCCGATCGACGTGCACGCCTCGCACCAGGCGCTGACCAGCGCCGGGGTGGCGCTGTTCAACCAGGCTTATCCACAGGGGTTGCCCGAAACCTGGGGCGGTCAAGGGCCGGCCCAGGTCAACGGCGTGCGCTACTACTCCTGGTCAGGCACTTTGCAGCCCGGCCTGACCGACCAGGGCCGTAACCGCTTCGACGGCAGCAACCGCTTTTGCCGCCTGTTCGCTCGCAGTTTCGTCAAGGAAAAGGGCCATTGCGACGGTATGGTCGGCCGCTTCAGTTCACACCTGGGGCAGGTGATCGGTGACAACTACCCGCTCGATCACCTGGACATCGTCAACCAGTCACTGGGCGCGGTGGGCAAGGGCGCCGAGCCGGTGCGCCTGTTTACCGAACACGCCGCCCGGCTCAAAGCTGCGGGGCTGTAGTTTTGCCCAGCACGGGGGTGGTCCAGCGCTCGGCTAGGATTACCCCGACCAGTGTCAACAGGCCGCCGACCAGGTGGTAGCTGGCCAGTTGTTCGTCGAGTACCGCAGCGGCGATCAGTGCGGTCACCAGTGGCAGCAGGTTGAAGAACAGCGTCGTGCGGCTGGGGCCCAGGCGGTGCACGGCTTGCATCCACACCAGCGGCGCGATCATCGAGGCCAGTACACAGGCGTACAGCACCAGGCCGGCGTTGTGAACGTTCAGGCCGGTCTTCTCCGACAGCAGGTACAGCGGCAACAACACCATGATCGCCACCAGCACCTGCAGGTACAGCAGCTGCAAAGGCGGCAAGCGCAACTGCCATTTTTTCAGCAGGAAGCTGTAAAGCGCGTAAGCCAGGGTGGCCACCAGCATCAGCAGGTCGCCGCTGTTCAGGCCTTGGTCCAGCAGGATGCCCGGCTGGCCTGCGGAGACGACTTCCAGTACACCCACGAACGAGACCACGGCGCCGGCCAGCGCCCCATAGCTCAGGCGCTGCCCCAGCCAGGCGATGGACAGTGCCAGTGACATCAATGGCATCAGCGACAGAATGATGCCCATGTTGGTGGCGCTGGTGATGCTGGCGGCGAAGTACGCAAGGCTCTGGTAGATCGCCATGCCTAGCACGCCAAGCACGGCAATCTTGCCCAAGTGCGGGCGGATGGCCGCGCGGTTGCGCCACACGGCCGGCAGCAGGAACGGGGTGAACAGCAGCCCGGCCAGCAGCCACCGGTAAAAGCCGATCTCGGCAGGGTGGATGGCACCGGCGGACAGCTTGGTGACCACGGTATTGCCGGCCCAGATGAGGATCGCGGTGAGGGGGAAGAGGTAATTCATGTTCAGGTGATGCTCTGGGGAAGACAGTAATCCTGGGGCTGCGAAGCAGGACCCGATAGCACGCTATTATCCGCTGTCTGTCCGCACGCCTATACTCGTATCCAGACAACCTGCCCCTTGAAGCAGACAGCATGCCGCGTAAATACCTCGACATCCCCCAGTTCGACCAGCTCCCGGCCCCCGTGTACTTTCGCCATGACGAGTTCGGCGCCGACACCCATAGCGCACCTCATCGGCATGCCTGGGGCCAGCTCAACTACACGGCCCACGGCGTCATGCACCTAGATGTCGACGGCCAGCGCTTCCTCTCGCCGCCGCACTACGCCGTATGGGTACCGCCGGGCACCGAGCATGGCTGCTACAACCCCCAGGCCATCGTCTACCGCTCGGTCTACCTGGACCGCAGCCTGTGCACCGAACTGCCGCAGCAGCCCTGCAGCCTGGTGATCAGCGATATCCTCAAGGCGATCCTCGGCGACTTCGCCCGGCGTGACCTGAAAGTGGCACAGGGCGAGCGCGACCAGCGCCTGGTGCAGGTGCTGCTCGACCAGCTGCTGCTGGCGCCGACACAGACCTGCTACCTGCCCTTCGCCCACAGCGAGGGGCTGCGCCAGGTGCTCGATGCCCTGGGTGCCGAGCCGGGCGACAACCGCCCGCTGGCCGCATGGGCAGCGCAGGTGCACGTCAGCGAGCGCACCCTGGCTCGGCAGTTTCTGCGTGAGCTGGGCATCAGTTTCGGCGAGTGGCGCTTGCGCCTGCGGTTTCTGCGGGCCATCGAAGCGCTGGAGGCGGGCGAGCCGATCCAGGCGATTGCCTTCGACCTCGGCTACAGCAGCGCCTCGGCCTTCATCGCCATGTTCCAGCGCCAGGCCCAGTGCACGCCGGAGCAGTACCGGCGCCAGGCCCGGGCGGGAATGTAAAAATTCTTGTCTACACTGACGTGCACTACCGTGCATCGGGCGCGGAGCCAAGGAGACCACTCCATGAAGATGCTGCAAATGCCATTGCTGGTGTTGGCTGTGTTGTTCAGCGCGCAGGGCTTCGCCGCCACCGCGCAACAGGAAAAGATGACCACGTGCAATGCCGACGCCTCGGCCAAGGCGCTCAAGGGCGACGAGCGCAAGGCGTTCATGAGCACCTGCCTGAAGAAGAGCGCGCCGGCCACCCAGCAGGAAAAGATGAAGACCTGCAACGCCGACGCTTCCACCAAGGCGCTCAAGGGCGACGAGCGCAAAGCCTTCATGAGCGACTGCCTGAAGAAGAAATGACCTGCGCCTATGCCTGTCGGTCGAAGGCTGGCAGACTGCGGGTCTTTCCGCTGTCTGCCGCCGAGGCTGTATGACCTTCACCCCCCGCCAGATTACCCTTGCCAGCCTGATCATCGTGATGGCCGGGCTGTTGCTGGCACTGCCCCTGAAGTTGCTTCCAAGCCTGCTGGCCGGGCTGCTGGTGTTCGAACTGGTCAACATGCTCACGCCGCGGCTGCAACCGCTGATCGCTGGCCAGCGAGCGCGCTGGCTGGCGGTGGCGCTGCTTGGCACGCTCGTGGTGATTACCCTGGCGCTGCTGATCGCCGGTGCGTTCAGCTTCCTGCTGCATGAAGCGGAGAACCCTGGCGCCTCGCTGGACAAGTTCATGGCCCTGGTCGAGCGTGCCCGTGGCCAGTTGCCGCCCTTCATCGAAGGCTACCTGCCGGCCAGTGCCGCCGAGTTCAAGGTGGCCATCGGTGACTGGATCAAGAGCCACCTGAGCGACCTGCAGCTGGTCGGCAAGGGCATGGCGCACATGTTCGTTACCCTGCTGATCGGCATGATCCTCGGGGCGATCATCGCCCTGCAGCGCATCCCCGACATTTCCCGCCGCAAGCCGCTGGCCGCAGCGCTGTTCGAGCGTCTGAGCCTGCTGGTTCAGGCATTTCGCAACATCGTTTTCGCGCAGATCAAGATCTCGCTGCTGAACACCGCGTTCACTGGTGTTTTCCTGGCCGTGGTGCTGCCGTCGTTCGGCGTGCACCTGCCGCTGACCAAGACGCTGATCGTGCTGACCTTCCTGCTGGGGCTGCTGCCGGTGATCGGCAACCTGATGTCCAACACGCTGATCACCATCGTCGGCCTGTCGTTGTCGATCTGGGTGGCGGCGGCGGCGCTGGGGTATCTGATCGTCATCCACAAGGTCGAGTACTTCCTCAACGCGCGGATCGTCGGCGGGCAGATCAGTGCCAAGGCCTGGGAGCTGTTGCTGGCGATGCTGGTGTTCGAGGCGGCGTTCGGTTTACCGGGGGTGGTAGCGGGGCCGGTCTACTACGCCTACCTGAAGAGTGAGTTGCGGCGGGCTGAGCTGGTCTGAGGTCAGGGGGCCAGTACCGGCCTCATCGCCGGCAAGCCGGCTCCTACAGGAATGACTCCGCCCTCAGGCTTGTGCTATCCCTGTGGGAGCCGGCTTGCCGGCGATGAAGCTGATGCAGATTCAGATCGTGCCGTAACGCTTGCGCGCCTCGATCGCCAACCCGCTGCCAATGCTGCCGAAGATGTTGCCTTCCACATGCCGCGCATTCGGCAGCATCGCCGCCACGCTGTTGCGCAGGGCGGGAATACCGCTCGAACCGCCGGTGAAGAACACCGTGTCGACCTGGCCTTCGCCCACGCCGGCTTTGGCCAGCAACTCGGTCACGCTGGCCCGCACTCGCTCCAGCAGCCCTTCGATGGCCCCTTCGAATACCGCACGGGTCAAGTCCACGCCCAGCTCACGCTCGACGCGGCCGAGGTCGATACGGCGGGTTTCGTGGTCGGTGAGCTCGATCTTGCTAGCCTCGACTTCCATTGCCAGCCAGTGGCCGGCACGCTGCTCGATCAGCTTGAACAGGCGGTCGATACCCAGGGTGTCCTCGATGTCATAGCGCATGTTGCCCAGGGCCAGCTGCGATTTTTGCGAGTACAGGGCATTGATGGTGTGCCAGGTGGCCAGGTTGAGGTGGTAGCTGGTGGGCATCAGCGCGCCGCTCTTCATGCGGCTGCCATAGCCGAACAGCGGCATCACACCCTGCAGGCTCAACTGCTTGTCGAAATCGGTACCGCCGATGTGCACGCCGCCGGTGGCGAGGATGTCGCTCTGGCGCTCGGCCACATTGTGCCGCTCGGGGGAAAGGCGGATCAGGGTAAAGTCCGAGGTACCACCGCCGATATCGACAATGAGCACCAGCTCTTCACGGTTGATGCCGGACTCGTAGTCGAACGCCGCAGCGATCGGTTCGTACTGGAACGACACGTCCTTGAAACCGATCTTGCGCGCCACTTCGGCCAGGGTGTCTTCGGCCTCCTGGTCGGCAGCCGGGTCTTCGTCGACGAAGAACACCGGGCGGCCCAGTACTACCTGGTCGAAGCTGCGATCGGCGGCGGTTTCGGCGCGGTTCTTCAGCTCGCCGATGAACATGCCCAGCAGGTCTTTGAACGGCAATGCGCTGCCCAGCACGCTGGTATCGTGCTTGATCAGCTTGGAGCCCAACAGGCTTTTGAGCGAGCGCATCAGGCGGCCTTCGTAGCCTTCGAGGTATTCGTGCAGCGCAAGCCGGCCGTACACCGGGCGGCGTTCTTCGATATTGAAGAAGACCACCGACGGCAGGGTGATCTTGCCGTTCTCCAGGGCGATCAGCGACTCGACGCCGGGGCGGTGCCAGCCGACCGTGGAGTTGGAGGTGCCGAAGTCGATGCCGAGGGCACGGGCCGGGGATACGTCAGACATGGAAAAGGGCTTCCGGAGGCAAAACGGCCGCGCAGTTTATGCCACTTGGCTCAAGAATCAAGACCGGCCGTCTGCCATGGAGCAAAGCCAAGCGCACCTTGAAAGGCTATGCTTGGACCCTATCTTCAGATGCAATACGCAAATTCACATTGGTGATCCATAGATGGACTTCAAAGACTACTACAAGATACTCGGCGTAGAGCCCACGGCGGACGAGAAGGCGATCAAGGCCGCGTACCGCAAACTGGCGCGCAAGTATCACCCTGACGTCAGCAAGGAGCGCGACGCCGAGGATAAATTCAAGGAGGCCAACGAGGCCTACGAGGTGCTTGGCGACGCCCAGAAGCGCGCCGAGTTCGACGAGATCCGCAAGTACGGCGGCCAGCACGGCCGGCCATTCCAGGCCCCGCCGGGTTGGCAGAGCCGTGGCGGTGCGGGTGGCGCGGGCGCGGGTTTCGAAGGTGGTGATTTCTCCGACTTCTTCAGCTCGATCTTCGGCGCGCGTGGCGGCAGCCCGTTTGGTGGCGCCCGGCAACAACGCAGTGCGGGCAGGCGAGGGCAGGACGTGGAACTGGAACTGGCGATCTTCCTTGAAGAAACCCTGAGCAAGGAATCCAAGCAGATCAGCTTCCAGGTGCCGCAGACCAACGCCGCTGGCCAGCGTACCGGGTTCACCACCAAGACCCTGAATGTGAAGATCCCGGCTGGGGTCAGCGATGGCGAGCGCATCCGCCTCAAAGGCCAGGGCGCGCCGGGCAGTGGTGGCGGGGCCAATGGCGACCTGTTCCTGACCATCCGCATGGCACCGCACCCGCTGTTCGATGTCGAAGGTCAAGACCTGATCATCACCGTGCCGCTGGCACCGTGGGAAGCGGCGTTGGGCACCAAGGTGGCAGTGCCGACCCTGGACGGCAAGATCAACCTGACCATCCGCCCCGACAGCCAGAGCGGCCAGCGCCTGCGGGTGCCGGGCAAGGGCCTGGCGAACAAGCAGGGCGAGCGCGGCAACCTCTATGCGCAGTTGAAAGTGGTGATGCCGACGACATCCGACGAGTCTACCCGTGAACTGTGGGCCAAGCTTTCCGAGAAGGCCGCGTTCAACCCGAGGGCACAATGGAGTAAGTGATCATGAGCAGCACCCTGATCGTTCAACTGGACATGCGCACCCTTTGCCAGGAGGCCGACATCACGGCCGATTACGTGGTCGAGATCGTCGAGCACGGTATCGTTGAACCGAAAGGGCGAACGCCGGAGGATTGGCTGTTCGACGATCAGGCGCCGCTGCTGGCCAGGCGTGCGGCCAAGCTGCACCAGGAGCTGGAACTGGAATGGGAAGGGGTGGCGCTGGCGCTGGAGTTGTTGCAGGAAGTGCAGCAGTTGCGCAGTGAGAACAGCATGCTGAAACAGCGGCTGGGGCGGTTTATCCAGCTGTGATGGTGCCCGTACCGGCCCCATCGCCGGCAAGCCGGCTCCCACAATGACTGCAGCGCTGCAAATCCTGTGGGAGCCGGCTTGCCGGCGATGAGGCCCATGCAGGCACTCTGAAATTCAAGCGGGCTCAGCCCCTGGGTTGAGCAGCAGCTGCATGAACGTCAGGTCCAGCCAGCGCCCGAACTTCACACCCACCTGCGGCATCTGCCCGGTCACCACGAACCCCAGCCGCTCATGCAGGCGCACCGACGCTGCATTGCCGCTCTCGATGGCGGCTACCATCACATGCTTGCCACACCCCCGCGCCCGTTCGATCAGCGCCGCCATCAGCTGCGGCCCCAGGCCTTTGCCGCGCTGGTCGCCACGGATGTACACCGAATGCTCCACGGTATTGCGAAACCCTTCGAACGGTCGCCAGTCGCCAAACGAGGCATACCCGAGCACGCCGGTGTCATCCGCCGCCACCAGGATCGGGTAACCCTGTTGCGCACGGGCCTCGAACCAGGCCTGGCGGTTGCCCAGGTCCACCGGGGTTTCGTTCCAGATCGCCGTGGTATTGCGCACCGCGTCGTTGTAGATGTCGAGGATGCCCGGCACGTCGGTGGGCAGGGCATCGCGAATTTCGTGGCTCATTGCGGCGTCTCACTGGGTCGATGGGCGCAGATTAAATGGTTACCAGCCCGCGTACACCCTCGGCTTGCATGTTTTCACCGCGCCCGCGCTGGATGATCTCGCCCCGGGCCATGACCAGGTACTGGTCCGCCAGCTCTTCGGCAAAGTCGTAGAACTGCTCGACCAGCAAGATGGCCATGTCGCCGCGCTCGGCCAGGCGGCGGATAACCGCGCCGATTTCCTTGATGACCGAAGGCTGGATGCCCTCGGTGGGCTCGTCGAGGATCAGCAGGCGCGGCCGGCTGGCCAGGGCGCGGCCGATGGCCAGCTGTTGCTGCTGGCCGCCGGACAGGTCGCCGCCACGGCGTTGCTTCATCTGCTCCAGCACCGGGAACAGCTCGTAGATGAAGGCCGGTACCTCCCGCGCCTCGCGGGCCGGAAAACGCGACAGGCCCATCAGCAGGTTTTCCTCGACGGTCAGGCGCGGGAAGATCTCGCGGCCCTGGGGCACGTAGGCGATACCGGCATGCACCCGTTGTTGTGGCTTGAGCGTGGTGATTGGCTTGCCTTCCCATTGCACGCTGCCTTCGCGGGCTTGTACCAGCCCCATCAGGCAGCGCAGCAGGGTGGTCTTGCCCACACCGTTGCGCCCGAGCAGGCAGGTGACTTCGCCGACCTTGGCCTCGAAGGACAGGCCACGCAGGATGTGGCTGCCGCCGTAGTACTGATGCAGGGTGTCGATTTTCAGCATGTCATGTCCTTGTAGTCATCAACGGCCCAGGTAAACCTCGACCACCCGCTCGTCTGCCTGCACCTGCTCCAGCGAGCCCTCTGCCAGCACACTGCCCTGGTGCAGCACGGTGACATGGTCGGCAATGCTGCCGACAAACCCCATGTCGTGTTCCACCACCATCAGCGAGTGCTTGCCGGCCAGGCCTTTGAACAGCTCGGCGGTGAACTCGGTCTCGGCGTCGGTCATGCCCGCCACCGGTTCGTCGAGCAGCAGCAGCTGTGGCTCCTGCACCAGCAACATGCCGATTTCCAGAAACTGCTTCTGCCCGTGGGACAGCAAGCCCGCCTGGCGCTGGGCCAGGGGGAGCAGGCGCAAGGTCGCCAACACCTCCTCGATGCGCTGGCGTTGCTCGCCACTCAGGCGCGCCGCCAGGCTGGCCCACACCGACTTGTCGGTCTTCAGCGCCAGTTCGAGGTTCTCGAACACGGTCAGCGCCTCGAACACTGTCGGCTTCTGGAACTTGCGGCCGATCCCGGCCTGGGCGATCTGGTATTCGCTCATGCGGGTCAGGTCGAGGGTGTCGCCAAAAAACGCGCTGCCGGTGTCGGGGCGGGTCTTGCCGGTGATCACGTCCATCATCGTGGTCTTGCCGGCGCCGTTGGGGCCGATGATGCAGCGCAGTTCACCGACGCCGATGTACAGGTTGAGCGCGTTGAGGGCCTTGAAACCATCGAAGCTGACGCTGATGTCTTCCAGGCTCAGCACCGTGCCGTGGCGGGTGTCGAGGCCCGCGGTACGGCGGCTGCCCAGGCCGATGGCGTCACGCCCGCTACCCAGGTTGTCGAACACGGGTTCAAGCATGAATTCCGGATGCACAGGGGGCACGCCTCTCATGGCTGGCTCCTTTTCTTCAGCAGGCCGACCACGCCCTTGGGCAGGTACAGGGTGACGAGGATGAACAATGCGCCGAGGAAGAACAGCCAGAACTCCGGGAAGGCCACGGTGAACCAACTCTTCATCCCGTTCACCAGGCCAGCGCCCAGCAGCGGGCCGATCAGCGTGCCGCGCCCACCCAATGCCACCCACACAGCGGCCTCGATGGAGTTGGTCGGCGACATCTCGCTGGGGTTGATGATGCCCACCTGCGGCACGTACAACGCGCCGGCCAGGCCACACAGAACGGCGCTGAGCACCCACACCAGCAGCTTGAAGCCGCGGGGGTCGTAGCCGCAGAACATCAGGCGGTTTTCCGCATCACGTACGGCGGTGAGCAAGCGGCCGAACTTGCTCTGGGTCAGGCGCCAGCACAGGTACAGGCTGGCCACCAGCAGGCCCACGGTGAGCAGAAACAGCACCGCCCGTGTGCCTTGCGCGGCGATGTCGAAGCCAAGAATGGTGCGGAAGCTGGTGAAACCGTTATTGCCGCCAAAGCCTGTCTCGTTGCGAAAGAACAGCAGCATGCCGGCGAAGGTCAGGGCCTGGGTCATGATCGAGAAATACACGCCCTTGATCCGCGAGCGGAAGGCGAAGAAGCCGAACACCAGCGCCAGCAGGCCGGGCGCCAGCACCACCAGGCACAAGGCCCAGGCGAAATGCTGAGTACCGGCCCAGTACCAGGGCAGCTCGGTCCACGACAGAAAGGTCATGAACCCCGGCAGGCCGTCACCGGCCGCCTGGCGCATCAGGTACATGCCCATGGCGTAGCCACCCAGGGCAAAGAACAGCCCGTGGCCAAGCGACAGCAGCCCGGCGTAACCCCAGACCAGGTCAAGCGCCAGCGCGACGATGGCATAGCAGAGGATCTTGCCAACCAGTGTCAGGGTATAGGCCGAAACCTGCAGCGCGTGGTCAGCCGGCAGTAACGAAAGCAACGGCAGGGCCAGCAACAGGAGGACGACGATGGCGCCAATGGCCAGCGACAGGCGCGGCCCGGCCTTTTGCGAAGCGGTGACTAGCAGTGGCTGGTTCATCAGTCGATTACCCGTCCCTTGAGGGCGAACAGGCCTTGCGGGCGCTTCTGGATGAACAGAATGACCAACGCAAGGATGAGGATCTTGCCAAGTACTGCGCCGATCTGCGGCTCCAGTAACTTGTTGGCTATCCCTAAGCCAAAGGCGGCCCAGAGGCTGCCGGCCAGTTGCCCGACACCGCCGAGCACCACTACCAGGAAAGAGTCGATGATGTAGCTCTGGCCCAGGTCCGGGCCGACGTTGCCGACTTGGCTCAGGGCCACGCCACCGAGCCCGGCGATGCCCGAGCCCAGGCCGAAGGCAAGCATGTCGACGCGGCCGGTGGACACGCCACAGCAGGCGGCCATGTTGCGGTTCTGGGTGACCGCCCGCACGTTCAGGCCCAGCCGCGTGCGGTTGAGCAGCAGCCAGGTCAGCACTACCACGGCCAGGGCGAAGCCGATGATCACCAGGCGGTTGTAGGGCAGCACCAGGTTGGGCAGCAGCTGGATGCCACCGGACAACCAGGCCGGGTTGCTGACCTCGACGTTCTGCGCGCCGAACAGCAGGCGTATGGCCTGGATCAGGATCAGGCTGATGCCCCAGGTCGCCAGCAGGGTTTCCAGCGGGCGGCCGTAGAGGTGGCGGATGATCGTGCGCTCAAGCGCCATGCCGACCCCGGCACTGACGGTGAACGCTACCGGCAGGGCGATCAGCGGGTAGAACTCGATGGCGCCGGGTGCATAGCGCTGCAGCAGCACCTGGACCATGTAGGTGCTGTAGGCGCCGAGCATCAGCATCTCGCCGTGAGCCATGTTGATCACCCCGAGCAGGCCGAAGGTAATCGCCAGGCCCAGGGCCGCCAACAGCAGGATCGAACCGAGCGACAGGCCGCTGAAGGCTTGGCCGAGCAGTTCGCCGAAGAGCAGTTTGCGCTTGACCTGAGCCAGGCTGGTTTCGGCAGCGGTGCGCACCACCGCGTCGGTTTCCGCATCGGGCTGCAGCAACGCCTCCAGGCGCGTGCGCGCCACGGGGTCACCGGTTTCACCGAGCAGGCGCACGGCTGCCAGGCGCACCCGTGGTTCGCTGGCGCCCAGTTGCAGGTTGGCCAGCGCCAGGCCAAGGGCAGCGTGCACGGCGGTGTCGGGTTCGCTGGCGAAGCGCCGGTCGAGGAAGGCCATCTGCGCCGGTTGCGCGGTTTTCTGCAGTTGCTGGGCGGCGGCCAGGCGTGTCCCGGTGTCATCGCTGAGCAACTGATGGCTGGCCAGGGCGTTATCGATCAAGCCGCGCAGGCGGTTGTTCAGGCGCACCTTGCGCTTGTCGCCTTCGGCGATGCGGCCCTGGCGCAGGTTTTCCAGCAGCGGCAGGCGCGCGGCATCGGGCTGCGCCGCCCAGGTTTCGAGCAGGCGGGCCTGTTCGGCGGGCTTGGCGCTGAGGAAGAATTCGCCCTCGCTGGCCTGGGTTGCCAGGGGCAGCAACAGGAGGAGGGTGAGCAGGAATCTGAGCATATGGGCAGTCCTGGGAAATCGGCGGTGGATTCATCGCGGATAAATCCGCTCCTACACGGACCTGTAGGAGCGGATTTATCCGCGATAGGGCTGCGCGGCAGCCCCAGTGCACTCAGTTACCTTTCACCGCATAGTCCGGCCGCTTGTCGTTGCCCGGAATGAACGGGCTCCAAGGCTGCGCCCGCAGCGGCTGCTCGGTTTCCCACACCACACTGAACTGCCCGTCATCCTGGATCTCGCCGATCATCACCGGCTTGTGCAGGTGGTGGTTGGTCTTGTCCATGGTCAGCGTGAAGCCGGACGGTGCCTTGAAGCTCTGCCCGGCCAAGGCCTCGCGAACCTTGTCGACATCGGTGGACTTGGCTTTTTCAGCGGCTTGCGCCCACATGTGGATGCCCACGTAAGTGGCTTCCATCGGGTCGTTGGTCACCGCCTTGTCGGCGCCTGGCAGGTTCTTGGCCTTGGCGTAGGCTTTCCAGTCGGCGACGAACTTCTGGTTGACCGGGTTATCCACCGACTCGAAGTAGTTCCATGCTGCCAGGTGGCCCACCAGCGGCTTGGTGTCGATGCCGCGCAGCTCCTCTTCACCCACCGAGAACGCCACCACCGGCACGTCGGTAGCCTTCAGGCCCTGGTTGGCCAGTTCCTTGTAGAACGGCACGTTCGAGTCGCCGTTGACGGTGGAGATGACCGCCGTCTTGCCGCCTGCGGAGAACTTCTTGATGTTGGCGACGATGGTCTGGTAATCGCTGTGGCCGAACGGCGTGTACACCTCTTCGATGTCTTTGTCGGCCACGCCCTTGCTGTGCAGGAACGCGCGCAGGATCTTGTTGGTGGTGCGCGGGTAGACGTAGTCGGTGCCTAGCAGGAAGAAGCGCTTGGCGCTGCCGCCGTCTTCGCTCATCAGGTATTCCACAGCAGGAATGGCCTGCTGGTTGGGGGCGGCGCCGGTGTAGAACACGTTCGGCGACATCTCTTCGCCCTCGTACTGCACCGGGTAGAACAGCAGGCCGTTGAGCTCTTCGAACACTGGCAGCACCGACTTGCGCGACACCGAGGTCCAGCAGCCGAACACCACCGCGACCTTGTCCTGGGTCAGCAGCTGGCGGCTTTTCTCGGCGAACAGCGGCCAGTTCGAGGCTGGGTCGACCACAACGGGTTCGAGCATCTTGCCGTTTACGCCGCCCTTGGCGTTGATCTCGTCAATGGTCATCAGCGCCATGTCCTTGAGCGAGGTCTCGGAAATCGCCATGGTCCCGGACAGCGAATGCAGGATGCCGACCTTGATGGTCTCGGCGGCCTGGATGCTCCAGCTAAGACCCATCGCCGCAATCGATGCGCTGAGGGTAAAGGCCTTGATCAGACTGCGACGCTTCATGTGCTCTCTCCGCTGAGTTTTTTTGGGTGTTGGCCAAGCGGGGAGGGGCGTTGCAAGGGGTGTGCCGAGTGGCTGAAGGTGCGTGTTAGAAGGGTTGTGCGAGGTGTTGGGGCGCGGGGCAGGTCCAGGATGGTGCCTGAATGTTTTGCGTGCACAGCATTGGGGCCGCTGTGCGGCCCATCGCCGGCAAGCCGGCTCCCACAAGGGGTGCATTGTGCTGAAGAGCAACGCTGTACCTGTGGGAGCCGGCTTGCCGGCGATGGGCTGCAAAGCAGCCCCTCCGGTGACTCAGCTTCCGCGAACCGCGCTGCGCGGATGGCGCCTGCTGCGCACACCCTGGTAGGTGGCGGCCAGCAGCACGAACCAGATCGGCGTGACGATCAGCGCAGAGCGGGTGTCCGCTTCCAGGCTCAGCAACACCAGAATGAACGCGAAGAACGCCAGGCACACGTAGCACATGAAGCGCCCGCCCGGCATCTTGTAGGTCGACGCCTGGTGCAGCGCCGCACGGGTTTTGCGGTATTTCAGGTACGACAGCAGGATCAGCGTCCAGACGAACATGAACAGCACCGCCGAGACCGTGGTGACCAGCGTGAACGCCTCGACCACATTGGGCACCAGGTAGATCAGCACGGCGCCCAGCAGCAGGCAGGTGCAGGAGAAGTACAGGCCGTTGGCCGGCACGGCACGGCGTGACAGCTTCTCGAACGCGCGGGGGGCATCACCTTCCTGGGCCAGGCCGAACAGCATGCGGCTGGTGGAGAACACGCCGCTATTGGCCGACGAGGCTGCGGAGGTGAGCACCACGAAGTTGATGATGCTCGCCGCCGCCGGCAGGCCGGCCAGCACGAACAGTTCGACGAACGGGCTCTTGCCAGGTACCACATCACGCCATGGGGTCACGGCCATGATCGCGATCAGCGCCAGCACGTAGAACACGATGATACGGATCGGGATCGAGTTGATCGCCCGTGGCAGGGTGCGTTCGGGGTCTTTGGCTTCGGCGGCGGTGGTGCCGACCAGTTCGATACCGACAAAGGCGAACACGGCAATCTGGAAACCGGCGAAGAAACCCATCAGGCCATTGGGGAACATGCCGCCGTCATTCCACAGG
This sequence comes from Pseudomonas sp. P39-UII1, assembly GCF_039672635.1. Lineage (NCBI taxonomy): Bacteria > Pseudomonadati > Pseudomonadota > Gammaproteobacteria > Pseudomonadales > Pseudomonadaceae > Pseudomonas > Pseudomonas sp. P39-UII1. Next base: position 74,226 of record NZ_JBDFPP010000013.1, on the reverse strand, counting down.
TTGGCCAATTGCGCGGTGCGCCCGCTCGGCGATTCGAAGCCGGTGATGACCATGTACAGGCCGGTGGCGACCAGGCCGAGGATGGCGACGATCTTGATCAGGGCGAACCAGAACTCGAGCTCGCCGAACATCTTCACCGTCACCAGGTTCAGCGCCAGCAGCACGCCCACACAGGTCAGCGCGGGTATCCATTGCGGCAGGTCGGGGAACCAGAACTGCGTGTAGGCGGCGATCGCGACCACGTCGGCAATACCGGTGACCACCCAGCAGAACCAGTAGGTCCAGCCGGTGAAGTAGCCGGCCCAGGGCCCGAGCAGGTCGGCGGAGAAGTCGATGAACGACTTGTAGTTGAGGTTCGACAGCAGCAGTTCGCCCATGGCACGCATGACGAAGAACAGCATGAAGCCGATGATCATGTAGACGAAGATGATCGATGGCCCCGCCAGGCTGATGGTCTTGCCCGAGCCCATGAACAGGCCGGTGCCGATGGCGCCGCCAATGGCGATCAGCTGGATGTGGCGGTTGGTCAGGTTGCGCTGCAGGTGCTGGTCTTCAGCAGGAGGGGAAGAGGTCCGGGTCATTGGCTGCATTCCATTGAGGGTCAGTCTTTTTGTGAAAGCCGAGTAGGCTAACACGGGCGTCCCAATTCGGGGCGCGACAGATCGACACGACCTTTGTGGCGCGCTTGCTGGCCTCTTCGCGGGACAAGCCCGCTCCCACAGAGCTCATAGCGCTACCGACTTTGTGGGAGCGGGCTTGCCCCGCGAAGAGGCCCGTGGGACCACTGCAAGGGTCAGGCGCTGGCCAGTACCCGACGGCGGCGCACCACCAGGCTATCCACCACCCACATCACCACCATCGACAGCCCCACCAGCGGGAACATCACCCCCAGCAGCACCATCACCCCGACCGCCGCCTTCCAGCGCGGCAGGTCATGGCGCAGCGGCGGCACCCCCAACCCTCCAGCCGGCCGGCGCTTCCACCACATCACCAAGCCGCTCACCGAACCCAGCAGGATCATCAGGCACACCAGCAAAATGATGATCTGGTTCAGCGCGCCGAACATCTTGCCCTCATGCAGCATCACGCCCAGCTCGGTGGCGCGGGCTACCGGGCTGTAGTCCTGCCAGCGCACGTCGGCCAGCACCTTGCCGGTGTATTGGTCGACATGCAGGGTGGCATCGTTGCGCGGGTCGTCGGCGAACACCGCGATGGTGAATACGCCGTCTGCCGTGGTCGGCAGGGTTATGCTGTAGCCCGGCTCGACCTGACGCGCCGTGGCGATGTCCTCGACCTGCTGTACGCTGACCAGCGGCGCCGCCGGGGCGTTCGACATCATGTGATGCCCGGCGTGTTCTGCATGCGCGCCGGATTGCGGCATCGGTGTGTTTTCCATGGCCCAAGGCACCGTCTGGCGGTGGGCATGGTTCAGTTCACCAGCCTGTTGATCGGACTTGGGCACGTCGTTCCACATGGCGGCTGGAAAGCGGTTCCACAAATCGGCGTACTGCTTGCCCCACAGGCCGGTCCAGGTCATGCCGCTAAGCAACATCAGCAACAGCAACGCCGATCCCCAGAACCCGGTCACCGCATGCAGGTCGCGCCACAACAGCCGACCGCGTGCGCTCAGGCGTGGCCAGAGCACGCCAGCGCCATTGCGCCCCCGCGGCCACCACAGGTACAGGCCGGACACCACCAGCACGATGCCCCAGCCGGCAGCCAGCTCAACCAGGCGGTCGCCCAGCGTGCCGACCATCAGCTCGCCATGCAGGGCGCGGGCGACGGCCTGCAGGTTTTGCTTGGCGTCCTGCTCGCCGAGGATCTTGCCGCTGTAGGGGTCAACGAACACATTCAGCTCGCGGCCGCTGTCGTGCACCACGAACTGCGCGCTGCGCTCGGCATCGATAGGCGGCAGATACTGGCCGACGTGGCCCTTGGGGTAGGCCTGGCGTACTTCGGCCAGCATCAGGTCGGCGCCCTGCCGGTGATGCCCGGCCTCGACCACCATCAGGTCACGGTACAGCAGCGGGTCCAGCTGCGGTTTGAACAGGTAGATGATCCCGGTGATCGCCAGCAGGATCATGAACGGTGCCACGAACAGCCCCGCATAGAAGTGCCAACGCCAGGCCAGGTTATAGAAATTGACGCGTGTTCCTCTCATGGGAACCTCCTGTTTGACCAGCAGATGGGCGCAACCGAAGCTGCGCCCGTTGTTGTTGTCAGAAGCTGAAATCGACCTTGGTCCAGAACGTCCTGCCTGGCTCGTTCACCGGCTGTGGATCGGTGGCTGGGTAGCCGAACCCGGCATTCCCTGCCAGGTTCAGGTGCTCGGCGTAGGTTTTGTCGAACAGGTTGTCGACCCCTGCGCTGAGCTTGAGGTTTTTGTTCACCTTGTAGGCACCGTTGAGCGAGAACACGCCGAAGCCTGCGCTTTTCTCGTAGTCCTTGCCCACCACGTTGCCCTGGTTCTCGGCGATGCGGTTTTGCGCCGACACCAGCCGCCACAATGCCCCTGCACTCCAGGTGTCACGGCTGTAGGTCAGGCCAAGGCGGCTTTCCAGGGGCGGCATCTGCGGCAGCGCCTTGCCGTCACTGCTGTTCTTGCCCCAGGCGTAGGCCAGCGTGGCATCGGCTTTCCAGTTTTCCGTCAGTTTGTAGGCGGCGCCCAGCTCGCCGCCCATGATGCGGGCGTCGATGTTCTGCGCCTGGGAGGTGCTCATGCCCATCATGCCGGTGCGGTAGTCGAACAGAATGTAATCGCGGATCTGCCCGACATAGCCCGAGGCCCAGGCCTCCAGGCGTTCATCGCGGTACTGGATGCCGAAATCGAGCTGGGTGGTCTTCTCGGGCTTGATACCGTCGAAGGCGTTGGCCGCACCAGGCGGCGCCAGCTTGGGCGAGAACAGCTCCCAGTAGTCCGGGAAGCGCTGCGCGTGGCCAAGGCCGATGTAAGTGGTGGCCGGGACAGCCGCCAGGTCGTGCTCGTAACGCACGAAGCCGCTGGGCAGGGTGTCGGCGCGGGTATCGCCTGCGGTGGCGCTACCCGTGCGCAGGTCGCGGGCCGAGGCGCGGTCCAGGCGGGCGCCGGTGATCAGCCGGTCAACACCTGTGGCGTACCAGGTGAGTTCGCCGAAGGCACCGTAGTTGTGGAAGTCGGCGTCCTTGGTCCAGGGTTGGCCCTTGTGCGCATCGACGCCCATGCCACCACGCTGGCGGTGTTCGTTGGTTTGCGCGTCGATGCCGCTGATCAGTTGCACGTCTGCCCAGCGCCAGGTTGCCTTGACCCGTGCACCCATCGTACGGCGGTCGACGTTGCTGACCATGGGCATGCCCATCATGCCGCTGCCCGATGGCGTGCGCAGGCTGTAGTTGTCCATCACGTGGTCGGCGTAGTTGTAGTAAACCTGCGCCTCGACCTTGTCGAGTACCTCGCCGAGGTTGGACTTTTCAAAGCGCAGGCCCAGGCTTTCGCGCTTGAACTGCGAGCCGTCCATGCCACGCCCGGCATAGCGGGCTTCGCCGTCGCCCTTGCCGGCAGTGAGTTCCAGCAGGGTGTCCTGGTCTGGCGTCCAGCCCAGGGTCACATCGCCGTTCCATTTGTCCCAGCGCGAGGGCACGGTGTCGCCGTTGCCATCGTGGTAGTCGTCAGCGCGCGACTGGTTGCCGACGAAGCGCGCGTAGGCCTGGCTGTTGCCAGCGGCGGCGTCGAGCACTTTGTCGAAGCGGCCGTTGGAGCCGGCCAGGAGGCTGGCGTTGACGCGGCTACCAAGGGTGCCGAACTTCTCCGGCTCACGTTCGAAGAGGATGGTACCCGCCGAGCCGCCCGGGCCCCAGATCACACTTTGCGGGCCCTTGATGACGGTGAGGCGGTCGTACGTTTCGGGTGCGATGTACGAGGTCGGTGCGTCCATGCGGTTGGGGCAGGCCCCGAGCATCACGCCGCCGTTGGTGAGGATGTTCAGGCGCGAGCCGAACATGCCGCGCAGCACCGGGTCACCGTTGGTGCCCCCGGCACGGATGGCCGAAAAGCCTGGGATGGTCTTGAGGTAATCGGCGCCATCGCTGGCCGGTACGGGCTGGCGTGGGTCTTTCGGGTTGGTGACCACGGTCAGCGGCGAGCTTGGCGCAATGGCGGTGATCACCGTCGGGCTCAGCTCGGGCAGCGTTTGCTCGTGGCCTTCGTGCCCAGGGTCGGCGGCGATGGCCATGGGCGCGAGCAGCGAGCCGCACAACGCGGCGAATGTCCCGCGCAGGGCGGGGGCGAAAACAGGGGTGCAGCCGGACATAGTGATTCCAGTCGATCAGTCATGAGTCGGCGCGAAGCTCCAGGCTTCGTGCGGCAAAAGGTGATGTCAGATGCTGATCGAAAGCGGCGGCGCGCGGCTGCGCGCACCGGGGAAGACGGCCTGCCGGGCATGGCCTTGGTGCGTGGGCGTGGCGGTCAGGGTGGTCGGGGCGACGTGACCGGCGCTGAGCGGGCTGAGGGTTTGTGGTAACGCGGGGCAGTTGAACAGCAGGCTGCAGTAGCCGCACTTTTCCCACATCACATGCAGCTGGCCATCATCGCCGTGGCCGTTATGCGCGTCGCCATGCTGATGCTCCATGGACATGCTCATGTCCATCGGCATGCTCATGCCCGCGTGGTGCTCCATCGGCATCGACTGGGAAACCAGCGGGCCGATGAAAATCATCCACATGGCGAACAGGCTCAGCCAGCCGCCACCGACGCGCCTGCGTTCAGGGCGGGTGGTACGGCTGCGGCCGTTGCAGGGCAGGCTCATGTTGGCGAGCGCCGGTCAGCTAGCGGTCAGTGCGCGTGTTCGTGGCCTTGCGGCTGGTCCGCCGGCGGCTGCTTCTGCACAGCCACGTCGACGGTGATGTCGCCGGCCTTTTCGAAGTGCAGTGTCAACGGAAAGCGCTTGCCGTCGACCAGCAGGCTGCGGTCCTTGGGCTGCATCAGCATCACATGGTAGGCGCTGGGGGCGAAGACCAGGTCCTTGCCGGCCGGCACGGTCACGTTGGGCACCTGCTGCATCTTCATGGCGCCGCTGGCGCTCATCGTATGCTCGTGCAGTTGTGCATCTGCAGTGATCGGGCTGTCGACGCTCAGCAGGCGGTCATCTGCCTTGCCGTTGTTGTGCACGATGAAATAGGCCGCGACGTTGGGCGCATTCGGTGGCAACGCCAGCGACCACGGGTGGGCGATGTGCAGGTCGCCCACGGTGTATTCATGGGCATTGGCGAAGGCGCCGGGCAGCAGCAAGGCGGCCACGATGAGAGCTTGCTTGAGCATGGTGTGAGTCTCCGTTCTGTTCAGGTTCAGGCAGACAGCGTGATGAACTCAGACCAGGGGAGGGGCACGGGGGTTGAGCGCAGGCCATAGCTGGCGCGGCGTCGGTTGGTAGGTAGCGAGCGGCGGTGGATACCCGGCCAGCAGCGTGGGCGGGTTGTGCAGCTGCGGCGGATAGCCCGGCAGCGCCAGCAGCGGTGCGGCGCCAGCGCAGCACCAGCAGTGCTGCATGCTGGAATGCTGGTCGCTTTGGGTGCCGAGGTCGATCTTGGCCAAGGCCTGGACATCGACCTTGGCCTTGCCGGCCAGGCTGGAACAGAAAGCCCCCCACAGCAGCTGTTCGGCCGGGCCCTTGGGCGCGGCAGAGGACAGCGGCATGGCCAGCAGGTTGAACAGCACTGCTAGGCAGGCTATCCAGGCAATGTGCCGACGTGGGGGCATGGAGAGATCCGGTCAGGAATCGTGGCGGGTATTGTAAGGCCGAGTATAGGTAAAAATGGCGGGGTGCGGTGAAGTGACGCAGGTGGTGTGACATCTGGGGCCGCACAGCGGCCCCGGTGATATCAAGCCTTGTTGCGGCCCATCAGGCCACGGACGGTCTCCTGCAGATCCGCCGGCAGCACCACAACCTTGGCGTTGTTGCTGTTTGCCAGGTTCTCCATGGCGCCGATGTAGCGCTCGCCCAGCAGGTACATGGCCGGTACCGTCTCGTTGCCCACGGCTTCCTTGACCAGCGAGATCGCCCGCGCCGAAGCCTCGGCCAGGTTGATCTGCGCCTCGGCATCCAGCTTGGCCGACTGCAGCCGTGCTTGCGCTTCGAGAATCGCCGCCTGCTTGGCACCTTCGGCACGGGTCACGTCGGCTTTACGCTCACGTTCCGCGGCGGCCTGGCGCTCCATGGCCAGCTGCATGTTTTCGGACGGCTTGATGTCCTGGATTTCCACCGAACGCACCGTGACGCCCCAGTCTTCGGTCTGTTCGGACATCGCTTCGCGCAGGCGCGCCTTGATCTGCTCGCGGCTCGACAGCGCTTCGTCCAGGTCCATGGCGCCGACGATGGCGCGCAGCGAGGTCATGGTCAGGCTGGTGACGGCAAACGAGAAGTCCTGTACGCCATAGGAAGCTTTCTGCGGGTCGACCACCTTGGCGAAGCACAGGGCATTGGCAACGATCACCGCGTTGTCGCGGGTGATGATTTCCTGTTGCTGCACGTCGAGGATGATGTCCTTGGTCGGCAGGCGGTAAGCGACAACGTCCATGTACGGGATGACGATGTTCAGGCCGGGCTTGAGCGTGCTGTGGTAGCGGCCCAGGCGCTCGACGATCCATTCTTCGCCCTGGGGCACGATGCGCACCCCTTTGAACACCGTGATCAGAACGAACACGGCAAGTGTGGCGACAACGATGAGGCTGGTCATGCTGCGAACTTCCTTTTAATGCAAGCTGTTGACAAGGCGTCAGGCCCGAATGACCCGGGCGGTATTGCCTTCGATGGCGACGAGGCGCACGCGCTCGCCGGACGGGATGTCGCTGTCGGCCACACAGATCCACTCCTCATTGCCCAGGATCGGCTTCTGGAAGCGCACACGGCCTTTCTGAAATTGCGAAACGCTGCTTATCAGCAGCCCGACTTCGCCGATCACGCTGTCGGCGGTCCAGCGCACATCCGGCTGCGTGCGCCGAAACAGCTTGAACCACAGGGCCGTGGTGGCAGAGGAGAACAGCACCCAAAAAAGCACCTGCATATCCAGTTGCAGGGTGGGGGCGGCCAGCGAAATGAGTGCGACCAGCACGGCACCGATGCCGAACCAAATGATGAAGAACGTGGGCAGGACCAGCTCGAGCAGGATCAGCGCGATGCCGAAGACCAGCCAGATCCACCATTGCATTTCCATATGTGTAAAGCCTTCCGGGGGAGGGGGGGTGATTTTAGGTTAATGGAGAGGCAGATGGCTAATCAGGCAAAAGAGCGATGTGTGTAGGGAAATGCTGATGCTTGTCGGGAGTTTGCCGGTGCTCGATCTTGGCCACGCTGCAAAATTCAAGGCAGGCGCCCTGAAGGTTAATCGCCAAAACCATTGAGAGCCGCCGTCAACGCATCCAGGGACGCATACTCACGGTCTACGCCAGGCAATGCGGGACGTTTCAGAATCACCACAGGAACCCCGAGTTCTCTCGCCACCTCAAGCTTCGGTTCGGTCGCCACGCTACCGCTGTTCTTGCTGACCAGCACATCGATATTACGCCGCGCAAACAGCGCCCGTTCCGCTTCAAGCTGAAACGGCCCACGCGCGCCGATCACTTCACAGCGATCATTGCCAACGCAGGCCTCCAGCGCCCGCAGCGTCCAGAACTGTTCCGGCGGAATGTCGTCAAGGTGTTGCAGCGGCTCGCGGCCGAGGGTGAACAGTGGCCGCCGGAACGGCCTGAGCGCTTCGATCAGCCCTGCCCAGTCTTCCACTTCGCGCCAGTCGTCACCCGGCTGTGCCTGCCAGGCCGGGCGGCGCAGGGCCCAGCAAGGAATGCCAGCGGCCTGCGCGGCAGCGGCGGCATTGCGGCTGATTTGCGCCGCGTAGGGGTGAGTGGCGTCGATCAGCAGCGTGATACCCGCCTCGCGCAGGTAGTTGGCCAGGCCTTCGGCGCCACCAAAGCCACCGACCCTGACCTGGCAGGTCAGGTCCTGTGGCACGCGGCCTATGCCGGCCAGGCTGTAGACATGCTCGGGGCCCAGCTGGCGGGCGATGGCCAGTGCCTCGGTGACGCCGCCGAGCAACAGGATGCGCCGGTTCATTGCACACCTGCCTGGCCGACGATGCCGCCCTGGCGGTCGATGGCGAATACTTCCACCTGCACCTGCGCCGGTACGATGCTGCGGGCGAAGGCCAAGGCGTGGGCGCAGACCGCGTCGCCCAAGGCGATACCGGCGGCGTGCGCCAGGGCCAGGGCCTGCTGGCTGGTGTTGGCGGCAATGATCGCGGCCTGCAGGTCGGTATCGGCGCCAATGTCGGCGGCCCAGCCGGCCAGTTGTGGCAGGTCGATGCTCGAATGGCGGCTATGCAGGTCCATGTGCCCGGCGGCCAGTTTGCTGATCTTGCCGAAACCTCCACACAGAGTCAGGCGGGGCACCGGCACCTTGCGCAGGTGCTTGAGCACCGCACCTACGAAGTCGCCCATCTCGATCAGGGCGATTTCCGGCAGGCCATAGACCCGGCGCATGGTGTCCTCACTGGCGTTGCCGGTGCAGGCGGCGATATGCGTGTAGCCATTGGTGTGGGCTACGTCGATGCCTTGGTGGATCGAGGCGATGTAAGCCGCGCAGGAGAATGGCCGGACGATGCCGCTGGTGCCCAGAATCGACAGCCCCCCGAGGATGCCCAGGCGCGGGTTCATGGTCTTCAAGGCCAGCGCCTCGCCGCCCTGCACATTCACCGTGACCTCGAAGCCACCCCGGTAATCGCACTCATCGGCCAACCGCTGCAAGTGCTCGCTGATCATGCGACGCGGCACCGGGTTGATCGCCGGTTCACCTACCGCGAGCACCAGGCCGGGGCGGGTAACGGTACCGACACCTTGGCCCGCGACAAAGCGCACGCCCGGCTCATCCAGCAAGCGCACCTGGCTGTACAGCAGGGCGCCGTGGGTAACATCCGGGTCGTCGCCTGCATCCTTGAGCGTACCGGCTTCGGCGCGCTCGCCCTCGCAGCGGCAGAACTCCAGGCGCATTTGCACCACCTTGCCCTTGGGCAGCGTAATGCTGACTGCGTCGTCACGCAGGCCGGTGAGCAGCAGGCGGGCGGCGGCCAGGCTGGTGGCGGTTGCGCAGCTGCCGGTGGTCAGGCCGCTGCGCAGTGGCGCGGGTTGTTCGCGGGTTTCCTCACGCATCGAAGGGTTTCACCACGTCGAGCAGGGTGATCGGCAGCGCCTGGCGCCAGGTGTCGAAGGCCCCGAGCGGCTGGGCCTGGGCGACATGGATGCGGGTCAGTTCGCCGCCGTGCTGTTGGCGAAAATGCGCCAGGGCCAGTTCGCTCTGCAGGGTTACCGCGTTGGCCACCAGCCGGCCACCGGGGCGCAGGCGTTCCCAGCACAGCGGCAGCACGCCTTCCCGGGTGACGCCGCCGCCGATGAAAATGGCATCCGGCCGCTCAAGTTCAACCAGCGCCTGCGGTGCTTTGCCGCGTATCAATTGCAGCCCGGGCACGCCGAGCGCATCACGGTTGTACTCGATGAAACCCTGGCGGCCTTCATCGGCCTCGATCGCCAGTGTTCGGCAAGCAGGGTGCGCGCGCATCCACTCGATGCCGATCGAGCCGCAGCCCGCGCCCACGTCCCACAGCAGTTCGCCCGGCTGCGGGGCCAGCCGGGCCAGGGTGATGGCGCGTACGTCACGTTTGGTGAGTTGGCCGTCATGGCGGAATGCGTCGTCCGGCAGGCCTGGCGTACGCGAAAGCCGGGGAGCATCTGCGGTGGCCTGGCACTCGATGGCAACCAGGTTGAGTGCGGCTGCCTCAGCGTGCGCCCAGTCATCTGCGCTGCCCGTCAGGCGGCGCTCAGCTGCGCCACCGAGGTGTTCGAACACCTGCAGGCGGCTTGGCCCGAAGCCGCGCTCACGCAGCAAGGCGGCGATGGCGGCAGGGCTGTCGCCGTCGTTGCTCAGCACCAGCAGGCGCATGCCGCTGTACAGGTGGGCGTTGAGAGTGGCCAGGGGGCGCGCGACAATCGACACCACCTGCACGTCCTGCAGCGGCCAGCCCAGGCGGGCGGCCGCCTGGGCGCAGGAGGAGGGCATCGACAGGACCTGCATTTCTTCGGCCGGGACCTGCCGCGCCAGGCTTGCGCCGACGCCGTAGAACATCGGGTCACCGCTGGCCAGTACGCACACGGGTTCACCGCGCAGGGCCAGTACCGGGGCCAGGGAGAACGGGCTCGGCCAATCCTGCCGGGCAGCGCTTATGCAGCGCGGCAGCAAGGCCAGCTGGCGTGGGCTGCCGATGATCCGCGAGGCGCCCAGCAGGGCGCGCCGGGCCTGTTTGCCCAGGCCGCTGAAGCCGTCTTCGCCGATGCCTACTACTGTCAGCCAGGGTGCCATGTGTTTCGTTCCGTGGTGTTGGGGCTGCAAAGCACCCTGTTTTTTGCCAAATCACTAATGATGCTCGACCACCGGCTTTTCATGCCGCCGGACAAAGCAGGCATAATACCGCGCCTTCTACACTCAAGCGCATTTTCAGCGATTGCCGGACGCCCCATTGAAGCAGGACCATGCCCCCACCGTATCGCCCCGTCCCTCGGCTTGCCCGGGGTTGTGGCGTATCGTCAGCGCCCTCGATGGCGGGATCTGCCGGGTCAAGCTGCCTGGCGGGCTGCTGCTCGCCGACCAGGCCGATGCGGTGGCGGAGGCTGCCGAGCGTTTCGCCACCGGCGTGATCGAGGCGACCAACCGCGCCAACCTGCAAATTCGCGGTATTGGCGATGACCACCGGCACCTGATCGACGGCCTGTTGGCAGCAGGCCTTGGCCCGCGTGATGCCGCCAGCGACGATGTGCGCAATCTCATGCTCAGCCCCCTGGCCGGGCATGACCCGTCGACGGTGCTGGATGTGCGGCCTTTGGCCGATCAGGTTCTCGACCTGTTGCAAGGCACGCCGCGCTTTCACCAACTGTCGGCCAAGTTCGCCGTGCAGCTGGACGGCGGCGAAGGCCTGGCGATGCTCGAACACCCTCACGACCTGTGGCTGTCGGCCATGCGCCTTGAACAACGTACCTGGCTGGCGTTCGGCCTGGCCGGCTGCCCGGGCGATGGCCAGGTAGTCGGTGCAGTGCCGGTGGAGCAGGGGCTGGCGCTGGTGCGGGCCGTACTCGGGCGTTTCCTCGATCTGGCTCGCCCGGATCAGGCGCGCATGCGGCAGTTGCTGGAACATTGCACTGTGGACTGTTTCATCGACGGGCTTGGGCTGGATGTGCGCCGCGATGCTGCAGTGCTTGGCTGGCGGCGCGTGGCAGGCAACAGCGGGTGGCTCGGTGCAGTGCCTCAGCAGCAAGGCGTGGCGCTGGGCATCGCCCCACCGCTTGGCCGGCTGACCGCCGATATGCTGCGCGGCGCGGCGCATGTTGCCCGCCAGCACGGCGATGGCAGCCTGCGCCTGACCCCTTGGCAAAGCCTGATGCTGCCCAATATCGCCCCCACAAGCCTCACCCAGGCGCAACACACATTGGCGAGCCTGGGCCTGCTCTGCCACAGCGATGCACCCTTGGCCCGCCTGGTCGCCTGCACCGGCGCCAGCGGCTGCGCCAAGGCGCAGGGCGATACCAAAGCCGATGCCGTGCGCCTGGCCGCGCTGGTGCCCGCAGGCGCCCCTGCCAGCGTGCACCTCTCCGGCTGCCCCCGTTCCTGCGCCGTGGCCCATGTCGCCCCGGCCACGCTGCTGGCCCGTTCACCGGGCCGCTATGACCTTTATTTGCGTGACGCGCGCCTGCCGGGCTTCGGCGCCCTGCGCGGCACCGACCTCACCTTGAATGAGGCAGGCGCCATGCTCGCCCTGCCGACGGAGCACCTTGATGATTGATTACATCCGCGATGGTCAGGAGATCTATCGCAATTCCTTCCGGATCATCCGTGAGGAAGCCCGACTCGAGCGGATACCCGCAGACCTCGAGAAGCTCGCCGTGCGTGTGATCCACGCCTGCGGCATGGTCGAGGCCATCGATGGCCTGCAGTTCTCCGAAGGCGCCGGCCGCGCCGGGCGCGAAGCCCTGGCCAACGGCGCGCCGATCCTCTGCGACGCGCACATGGTCGCCGAAGGCATCACCCGTGCACGCCTGCCAGCGGACAACCCGGTGATCTGCACCCTGCGCGACCCGAGCGTTCCTGGCCTGGCCAAGGCTGCTGGCAACACCCGCTCGGCCGTGGCACTGGAACTGTGGCGGCCGTACCTGGAAGGCAGCGTGGTGGTGATCGGCAACGCCCCTACCGCATTGTTCTACCTGCTGGAAATGATCGACGCCGGGGCACCAAAGCCGGCGCTGATCCTCGGCTTCCCGGTCGGCTTCGTCGGCGCTGCGGAGTCCAAGGCCATGCTCGCCGCCGACAGCCGTGGCGTGCCCTTCGTGATCATGCAAGGCCGCCTGGGCGGCAGCGCGATGGCCGCCGCTGCAGTCAACGCCCTCGCCACGGAGGTAGAGTGATGGCGCCGCGCGGACGTCTGCTGGGCTTGGGCGTAGGCCCTGGCGACCCTGAGCTGATCACCCTCAAGGCCCTGCGCTTGCTGCGCGAGGCCCCGGTGGTCGCCTACTTCGTGGCCAAGGGCAAGCGCGGCAACGCCTTCGGCATCATCGAGGCGCACCTGCAGCCTGCGCAAACGCTGCTGCCGCTGGTCTACCCGGTGACGACCGAAGCCCTGCCGGCACCACTGTCTTACGAGCAGGTGATCAGCGACTTCTACGATGAAGCCAGCGTGCAGGTAGCCGAACACCTGGATGCCGGCCGTGATGTGGCGGTGATCTGCGAGGGCGACCCGTTCTTCTACGGCTCCTACATGTACCTGCATGACCGCCTGGCCCAGCGCTATGAAGCCCAGGTGATCCCTGGCGTCTGTTCGATGCTGGGTGGCGCTTCGGTACTGGGCGCACCGCTGGTCTACCGCAACCAGAGCCTGTCGGTGCTGTCGGGCGTGCTGCCAGCCGAGGAGCTCAAGCGCCGCCTGGCTGACGCCGATGCGGCCGTGATCATGAAGCTTGGCCGCAACTTCCCCAAGGTACGCCAGGTATTGGCTGACCTGGGCCTGGACGGGCGTGCGCTGTACGTCGAGCGGGCGACCATGGCCAACCAGAAGATCGTGGCGCTGGACGCGGTCGACCCACAGTCGTCGCCGTACTTCTCGCTGATCATCGTGCCGGGTGAAAAATGGCAGGGGTGAATATGCACAAGGCACCGGCAATCATCGTGCTTGGCGCTGGCAGCCTGGCTACTGCGCGGCGCATCCAGCAGCGGTATCCACAGGCGACGGTGCATGGCCTGGCCGGCCGGGTCGACCAGGCCGACCAGTATTACGACGGGTTCGGCGACACACTGCGCGCGCTGTACCAGCAGGACACGCCGATCATCGCCCTGTGTGCGGCGGGCATCGTCATCCGCAGTCTGGCGAGCCTGCTCAGCGAGAAGGGCGCCGAGCCGCCGGTGCTGGCGGTGGCCGAGGATGGCAGTGCGGTAGTGCCGCTGCTGGGCGGGCTGAGTGGCGTCAATGTCTTGGCCCGCGAGATCGGTGAGGCGCTGGGCGTGGCCGCGGCGATCACCACCAGTGGTGAACTGCGTTTCGGCACCTGCCTGCTGAACCCGCCCGAGGGCTATGCCCTGGCGGATATCGAGCAGGGCAAGCGCTTCGTCTCCGACCTGCTGGCTGGCGAGGCCGTGCGTATCGAGGGCGATGCACCGTGGCTGGCGCAGGCGCAGTTGCCGGCCAGTGAAGCTGCCCAGCGCACCATTCATGTCGGATGCACAGCCCGCCCGGCCAGCCGTGACGAGTTGCTGATCCACCCCCGTTCAGTGGTGGTTGCAGTGGGCGCGGGCGGCTCTGATCTGGTTGAGCGGATCAGCGGGGCGCTGCATGAAGCGGGCATCGCCCAACAGTCGCTGGCGTGCCTGCTGGCTGCTGAACAGGCCATGGCCGAACCGGCCTTGCAGGAAGCGGCCAGGGTGCTGGGTGTCCCGCTGCGTTTTGCCGCCAAAGAAAGCACCCTTGTCGACATGGCCGCCGAAGCACTGCCTGATGCGCGCCTGATCGAGCAGGCGGGCCTGGTCATTGCCGTTGCATCGGCGCCTGTCGACGCCAACCAGCTGGGCCGCAAGCGCGGTCGCCTGGCCGTCATCGGCCTTGGCCCTGGCGCTGCCGAACTGATGGTGCCGGCGGTCAAGGCCGAGCTGGCCCGCGCCGAGGACATTCTTGGCTACGAAACCTACGTGCGCATGGCTGGGCCGTTCCGCGACGACCAAGTGCAACATTGCACCGACAACCGCGAAGAAATGCAGCGCGCGCGGCACGCCTTCGAGCTCGCCGCGCAAGGCCGTTCAGTGGTGGTGGTGTCGTCGGGCGACCCGGGTGTGTTCGCCATGGCCGCAGCCGTGCTGGAAGCCCTGCACGCGTCCACTGACCCCGCCTGGCAGCGTGTCGACCTGGAAATCCTGCCGGGGGTTTCGGCCTCGCTGGCCACCGCCGCTCAAGCGGGGGCGCCACTGGGGCATGACTTCTGCGTGATGTCGCTTTCCGACAACCTCAAGCCCTGGGCGACCATCGAGCAGCGGCTGGACCTGGCGGGCCAGGCCGACCTGGTGTTGGCCTTCTACAACCCGATCTCACGTTCGCGCCCTTGGCAGTTGGGGCGCGCGCTGGAAATCGTGCGCCAGCATCGGGCTGGGGCTACACCGGTAGTCCTGGGGCGTGATATCGGCAGGCCTGGGCAGACGCTGAACGTGGTCACCCTGGCTGAACTGACGCCGGAAATGGTCGACATGCGCACCATGGTACTGGTGGGTTCGTCCACCACCTGCACCTTCGCACGTGCCGATGGCCAGCAATGGGTGTACACACCGCGCTGGTACCCGGTTGCGCCGTGAGTCGCAGCGCTAACCGACCAGGTAGCCCCTGATCCCGGTAAAGATGATCTGCGCCGCCAAGGCGCAGACGAACAGCCCCATCAACCGGCTGACGATCTGCAGGCCCTGTTCGCCGAGTATCCGTTCGATCCCGTGCGAGAGGTACAGCACCAGGCCCACGGTGAAGCTGGCCAGCGCGATGCTGACGATGGCCAGGGCCTTGTCGTCCCAGTGCGGTTGGCTCACCCCCATCACCAGCAGCGCACCGATGGTGCCAGGGCCTACGGTGAGCGGTATGGTCAGCGGCACGATGGTCACGTCCTGCTGCACGTTGTCGGCCTGCACGGCGGGTTTGCCCTGGGCCATGCCCAGCGCCGAAATGAACAGCACGCTGCCGGCACCGATGCGAAAGGCGTCGGCGGTGATGCCGAAAATACCGAAAATCGCCCGCCCGAACAGGTACAGCAGCACGCTGGCGACCAGTGCGGCGAAGGCCACTTTCCAGGCCAGTTGCTTGCGCTCCTTGCTGGAGTGGCCACGGGTCAGGCTGATGAAGCACGACAGCACGAAAAACGGGCTGTAGAGCACCAGCATCTTCAGATAGACACTGAACAACTCATGGAGCATGCAGTGTGTCCTTGTGGGGGCGGGATCGGCTACGAGGTATGCAGCGGATCGGCCTTGGCTTCGCGCTGGTTCGCCCAATACTGGATCAACTCACGCAATTGCGACAGCTCCACCGGCTTGGCCATGTGCCCATCCATGCCGGCCAGCCGTGCGCGCTCCTTGTGCTCGGCAAGAATGTGCGCGGTCAGTGCCACCACCGGCGTTCGCTGGCGCTGGTTGTCGAGCTCCCAGGCGCGCAGTTGCTGGGTGGCGGAGAAGCCGTCGAGCACGGGCATTTCACAGTCCATCAGCACCAGGTCGTAGCGCCGAGCCTTCATCGCTTCCAAGGCTTCTTCGCCGTTGCTGGCGGTGTCCGGTTCGAGGTTGAGTTTGCCCAGCATGCCGCGGATCACCTTGGTCGAGATGCTGTTGTCCTCGGCGACCAGTACGCGGAAGTCGCCGGGCAACTCGTGCGCGGGCGGCGTGTTGGGCAATGGCATCGGCACGGTCTGTTCGCGGCCGCGCTGGGCCAGCTCTTCGGCCAGGGTGGTCTTGAGTGTGTAACCGGCGACAGGTTTGGCCAGGATGCGCTTGACCCCGGCATTGCGGGCGATGACCTTGCTCGGCGCATTGCTGATACCGGTCAGCATCACCACCAGAATGTCGTGGTTCAGGCTTGGATCTTCCTTGATCTTGGCCGCCAGTTGCATGCCGGTCATGCCCGGCATGTTCTGGTCCAGCAACACCGCATCGAAATAGTCGCGCAGGTGCGCCTTGGTCCGCAGCAGGGCCAGGGCCTCCTTGCCGGACGGCACTGCACTCACGTTCATGCCCCAGGCACTGCACTGCTGCACCAGGACCTTGCGGCAGGTGTCGTTGTCGTCTACCACCAGCACCCGCGCATCGCGCAGCGGGCCGTCGAGGTCGGCCGGGGGTTGTTCAAGCCGCGACGGGTCGAGCGGCAGGGTCAGCCACAGGGTGTTGCCCATGCTGGTGCTGCTTTTGATGCCGAATTCGCCCTGCATCAGGCCGATCAGCTGCTTGGCGATGATCAGCCCCAGGTGGCCACCGAGCTTGTTGCTGGAAAGAAACTGGTGGCTGTGCAGCTCTGCCTGCAGCAGGGCTTCGCGCTCGGCGGCGGGCAGCGGCTCGCCACTGTCCTGCACGGCGATGCGCAGGCGCGGTGTTTCGCCACGCTGGTCAAGCGCCACCACCAGCAGGATCTCGCCCTGGTCGGTGTTTTTCAGGGCGTTTTCCAGCAGGCTGGACAGTGCCTGACGCAGGCGCGTCGGGTCGCCGCTGATAACCCGCGGTACTTGTGGCTGGGTGAAGCTGATCAGCTCGATGTTCTGCTGCTCGGCCTTCGCCCGGAAGATGTTCAGGCAGTCTTCGATCAGGGCGTTGAGGTCGAACTGCACATCGTCCAGTTCGATCTGCCGCGATTCGAGCTTGGAGATGTCGAGAATTTCGTTGATCAGCGTGAGCAGTTCATTGCCCGCGCTGTGGATGGTCTGCACGTAGTCACGCTGCTTGACCGACAGCGGTGTGCCCAACAGCAGTTCGGTCATGCCCAGCACACCGTTCATGGGCGTGCGGATTTCGTGGCTGATCTTGGCCAGGAACTCGGCCTTGGCGTTGATTTCCGCGTCGCTGGCGGCCAGTGCGCGGCTGGCGCTGAAGCGCTCTTCATTCATCCGCCGCAGGCGTTCGCTGACGGCGAGGTTGAGCAGCAGGCCGCTGGCAACCGCCAGGCCCAGCAGAATGCACAGCAACCAGGGCGTGGAGGTGCGCGTCAGGCCAAGCAGGGCCGGCAGCAGCACCAGGCCACCGAGGTTGAACACCACCATGGCCAGGCAGAACAACCGCGCGGGCGCATAGCCCTTGTACCAGTGGTAGCTGCTGACCAGCAGCATGCTCACGCTGCCCAACGCCAGCAGGGCATAGGTCATCAGGTTGAGCGGCAGGGTGTCGACGAACAGCAGGACCAGGCCGCTGACCGCCGCCACCAGCATTTCGCCCTGCAGCAGGCGGTTTAACTGCGGTGAGTTGCGGGGGGCAAAAAAATGCTGGGTGAAGTACAGCCCCGCCATACCTGCCAGAACCAGGGTCAGGTAGGCGGCCGGGGTTTGTGCGCTGTGCCACAGGTGCCACCAAGGGCCGCTGAGGTTGAGCAGGATCAGGCCGCTGAGCAGCATCAGGCCGTGGTACAGGGCAAGAATCAGGGTAGTGGTGGAGCGGGTGTACAGGAAGCGGATCAGGTTGTGCAGGATGAGCATCACCAGGCCGCCGAACAGCATGCCGAACAGCAACGGTTGGTTGTGGTTCGACGCGGCTACGGCTGCGGGCTCAAGGCTGATAGCCGGGCGCAGCTGGTGCTCGGACACCAGGCGCAGGTAGATATCCAGTGCCTGCGGGCTGTTGGGCAAGGGCAATACATGGTCGCTGCCGCGCAGGGTCGGGCTGGCGTTGCCAGCCTTGCGCCCATGGTGCAGCTGGCGTAACAGCCTGTCGCCGTTGAGGGCGTAGAGGTCCAGCTGGGACAGGTCGGGGGCGAAGACCCGCAGCAGTTGCTCCTGATCGCCTGGTTCGAGGCGATAGTGCAGCCAAAGGGCCTGTTCCGCTGGGGCGGCATCGAGGTCATCGAGCGCTGTCGGGCTGAACTGGCTGCGATAGCGATCGGAGCGGACATCGCTTAGTTGCAGGCTGGCCTGTTCATCGAGCAAAACCGACCACCCTCCGCCTTGATCGGCCGAAACCGGGAGCAGGCAGAGCAAAGTCAGCAAGCTGACGATCAGAGCTGTGGCAATCCGAAGCCGACGCACTACGAGATCCCTTCCTAGCCGATGTGCCGTGTATTAACTATGCGCGGCGCGCCAAGTCGAAGGCAAGGCCCCACTGGGGCCCTGTCGACGAGCCGGATGCCGCAGGCGCCAAGCGCTGCGGCCATCCGGTAATACTTACTGCTGGTGCTCACCGCGTTCGCGGGCAATCGCCCGGTAGCCGATGTCGGTCCGGTAGAAGCTGCCGTTCCAGCTGACTTCCTTGGCCAGGCGGTAAGCCTGCTGCTGCGCGTCGGCAACGGTGCTGCCCATGGCAGTGGCGCACAGGACGCGGCCGCCGTTGGTGACCACTTGGCCGTCCTTGAGCGAAGTGCCGGCATGGAACACCTTGCCTTCGATCTTGGCTGCGGCGTCCAGGCCGCTGATCGCCTCACCCTTGGCGTAATCGCCCGGGTAACCGCCGGCTGCCAGCACCACGCCCAGGCTTGGGCGCGGGTCCCACTGTGCTTCGACCTTGTCCAGGGCCTTGGCGAACGCTGCTTCGATCAGCAGCACCAGGCTCGATTCCAGGCGCAGCATGACGGGCTGGGTTTCCGGATCGCCAAAGCGGCAGTTGAACTCGATGACCTTGGGGTTACCTGCCTTGTCGATCATCAGGCCGGCATACAGGAAACCGGTGTAGACGTTGCCTTCCTCGGCCATGCCGCGCACGGTCGGCCAGATCACCTGGTCCATCACGCGCTGGTGCACGTCGGCGGTAACCACCGGGGCAGGGGAGTAAGCACCCATGCCGCCTGTGTTCGGGCCGGTGTCCTGGTCGCCGACGCGTTTGTGGTCCTGGCTGGTGGCCATTGGCAGCACGTTGTGGCCATCGACCATCACAATGAAGCTGGCTTCTTCGCCGTCGAGGAACTCCTCGATCACCACGCGCGAACCGGCTTCGCCGAAGGCATTGCCTGCGAGCATGTCACGCACGGCGTCTTCGGCTTCCTGCAGGGTCATGGCGACGATCACGCCTTTGCCTGCGGCCAGGCCATCGGCCTTGATGACGATTGGCGCGCCTTTTTCCTGCAGGTAGGCCAGGGCCGGCTCGATCTCGGTGAAGTTCTGGTAGTCGGCGGTCGGGATCTTGTGACGTGCCAGGAAGTCCTTGGTGAATGCCTTGGAACCTTCCAGCTGGGCCGCGCCCTTGGTCGGGCCGAAGCAGTCCAGGCCGCGGCTGCGGAACAGGTCGACCACACCGATGACCAGCGGCGCCTCGGGGCCGACGATGGTCAGGTCGACGTTGTTCTCGGCGAAGTCGGCCAGTTGCTCCAGGGCGGTTACGTCGATGGCGACGTTCTCGCACTTGGCTTCAATGGCGGTGCCGGCGTTGCCCGGGGCGACGAAGACTTTCTCGACGCGAGGGTCTTGGGCGACTTTCCAGGCCAGGGCGTGCTCACGGCCGCCGCTGCCGATGATCAAAACTTTCATGTCAAAACCTCGAATTCTTTCGGGCGCAAGGTAAAGCCCCACGCAGCAGATGACTGCTTCAGTGCGGCCGATTGCCGTAAATCAGTGGCGGAAGTGGCGCATGCCGGTGAACACCATCGCAATGCCGGCTTCGTCGGCAGCAGCGATGACTTCGGCATCACGCATCGAGCCACCCGGCTGGATCACAGCGCTGATACCCACTTTAGCCGCATTGTCGATGCCGTCACGGAACGGGAAGAACGCGTCCGATGCCATGACCGCACCTTGAACCTGCAGGCCAGCATGCTCGGCCTTGATGGCCGCAATACGTGCGGAGTTGACGCGGCTCATCTGGCCGGCGCCGACGCCGATGGTCTGGCGCTGTTTGGCGTAGACGATAGCGTTGGACTTGACGAACTTGGCCACTTTCCAGGCAAACACCAGGTCGTGGATCTCTTGCTCGGTCGGTGCACGCTTGGTCACGATCTTCAGGTCATCGGCGGTGATCATGCCGATGTCGCGGCTCTGCACCAGCAGGCCACCGTTGACACGCTTGAAGTCCCAACCGGCAGCGCGCTCGGCTGGCCACTCGCCGCACTCCAGCAGGCGTACGTTCTGCTTGGCCGCCACCACGTCGCGGGCAGCCTGGGAGATTTTCGGTGCGATGATCACTTCGACGAACTGGCGCTCGACGATGGCCTTGGCAGTTTCGCCATCCAGCTCGCGGTTGAAGGCGATGATGCCGCCGAAGGCCGACTCGGTGTCGGTGGCGTAGGCCAGCTCGTAGGCCTGGCGGATACCGCCTTCGTCTTCAGGCACAACGGCCACGCCGCATGGGTTGGCATGCTTGACGATGACACAGGCCGGCTTGACGAAGCTCTTCACGCACTCCAGCGCAGCGTCGGTGTCGGCCACGTTGTTGAACGACAGTTCCTTGCCTTGCAGCTGCACGGCGGTGGAGATGCTGGCTTCGCCTTTGTTGGCCTCCACGTAGAACGCCGCGCTCTGGTGCGGGTTCTCGCCGTAGCGCATTTCCTGAGCCTTGACGAACTGGCTGTTGAAGGTGCGCGGGAATTCGCTGCGCTGTTCAGTGCTCAGGGTCTCCTGGGCCTGGTCGATGGTGCCCATGTAGTTGGCGATCATGCCGTCGTAGGCAGCGGTGTGCTCGAAAGCCTTGAGCATCAGGTCGAAGCGCTGTGCATAGGTCAGGCCACCGGCCTTGAGGCCTTCGAGGACGCTGGCGTAGTCGCTGGCGTTGACCACGATGGCAACATCCTTGTGGTTCTTGGCGGCCGAACGGACCATGGTCGGCCCGCCGATGTCGATGTTCTCGATGGCGGTCGGCAGGTCACAGCCAGGCTTGGCGATGGTGGCTTCGAACGGGTACAGGTTGACGGCGACCAGGTCGATCGGCTTGATGCCGTGCTCGTTCATGATGGCGTCGTCGGTACCGCGACGGCCGAGGATGCCGCCGTGGATCTTCGGATGCAGGGTCTTGACCCGGCCATCCATCATTTCGGCGAAGCCCGTGTAGTCGGCCACTTCCACCGCGTTCACGCCGTTGTCCTTGAGCAGCTTGTAGGTGCCGCCGGTGGACAGGATCTCGACACCGAGCTGTTGCAGCTCACGAGCGAATTCGAGGATACCGGTCTTGTCGGAGACGCTGATCAGGGCGCGGCGGACTGGCAGGCGGGTAGTCTGGTCGGTCATTTCGGATTCCAATAACGCGGTGGAGTCAGCAAAAAAGGCGCCTCTGTTCAGGGAGCCGCCTTTTCTGATTGGGATTCTGGCTTACAGCAAGTCGTACTGCTTGAGCTTCTTGCGCAGGGTGCCTCGGTTGAGCCCGAGCATCTCACTGGCCTTGGTCTGGTTGCCCTTGACGTAATTCATCACGCATTCGAGCAGGGGCGCCTCGACTTCGGAGAGCACCAGGTTGTACACGTCAGTGACGGTAGCGCCTTCCAGGTGTGCGAAGTAGTTGTGCAGCGCCTTCTCGACGCTGTCGCGAAGGGTCTGGCCCTCTTCGCTCGGCGTGTTGAGGTGCTGTTTGAGGTTGGCGTTGTCGCTCACGGGCGTTGTTCCACTCACTAATGTCTCGGTCATCATCGTCATGCGGCCACCCCTTGTCCGTCCTCTGTCTCAAGGCTCTGTCGACGTTCGTTGAAATAACCGCGAACGTTGGCGCACTGCGCTTGTGTGTCTTCCAAAGCGTTGAACCGGGAGCGAAACTCCTTGCCGCCGGGTCGTGTTGCCAGGTACCAGCCAACGTGCTTGCGGGCGATACGAACGCCCATCACATCGCCATAGAAGGCGTGCAGCGCGGCCAGGTGCTCCAGCAGGATACGTTCCACTTCGTCCAGCTGCGGGGCTGGCAAATGCTGGCCAGTCCCTAAAAAATGCTCGATCTCGCGAAAGATCCATGGCCGCCCCTGGGCAGCCCGGCCAATCAGCAGGCCGTCGACGCCGGTGGCGTCCAGCACCGCCCGGGCCTTTTCAGGCGATGTGATATCGCCATTGGCAAAGACCGGGATGGACACCGCCTGCTTGATCGCAGCAATGGTGTCGTATTCGGCATCGCCGGTGTACAGGTCGGCGCGTGTGCGGCCATGCACCGCCAGCGCCTGGATGCCGGCCTGCTCGGCGATCTTCGCCACGTTCAGGCCGTTTTTGTTCGCCCGGTCCCAGCCGGTGCGGATCTTCAGGGTCACCGGGACGTCCACCGCGCCGACGACGGCGTGGAGGATCTCGTGAACCAGAGCTTCATCTCTCAATAAAGCAGAGCCTGCAGCTTTGTTGCAGACTTTTTTTGCCGGGCAGCCCATGTTGATGTCGATGATCTGAGCACCCGCTTCGACGTTGGCCCGGGCCGCCGCTGCCATCATCTGCGCATCACCACCGGCGATCTGTACCGAGCGCGGCTCGGGATCACCTTCGTGGATGCGGCGCAGGCTCGACTTGCGGCTGTTCCACAGGCTCATGTCGCTGCTGACCATCTCCGACACCACCATGCCCGCGCCCAGGCGCTGACAAAGTGTACGGAAAGGCTGGTCCGTGACCCCGGCCATGGGCGCGAGGATCAGGTTGTTGCGTAGTGTGTATGGGCCGATGCGTACCGCCGACATAGGTGTTCCCTGTTGTGGGGCCGAATCATTGGAGTTCGAAAAAGGGTTGGCATAATACCCGCTCTCGGTGACCGGATAAAGATGGATCTGGATAAAATCTGAACAACTTTGGGCTTATGCCCGATGGTTAGCGACAGCAGGCTGGCGCCGAAAACACGGCGGCCAGCTGCGGCCGGTCACTCCGGTGAGCGGAAGCTGAGGCTGTAGTTCACGGCCTTCGGCCCTGGGTCGAGGATATCCAGGGCGATGTGGATCGGTGTCTGGCTGGGCATTTCGCCACGGCCAGCCAGTTCACCCGAAAGGTATTCGCTGGGCTTGAACCGACGGCTGGCGATCAGCTGGCCATTGAGGTCGGCGAAACGCAGCTCCAGCAGCGGGAACGGCTGGGCGAACGGTGCACGGTTGTAGATGATCGCGTCGACGATCAGTGCGCCCTTGAAGTCCGGGTGGCTGCGTACCACCAGGTTGCTGCTCTTGATGCGGCCGATGTCGACCCGGGTAGGCACTTCGCAACCGAGCAGGGGGCACAGCTGCTGGAACAGCGGCCGGTACTGGTCCTGGCGGGCCATTTCGTCGAAATGGAACCACACATACTGGAAGGCCAGCAGGCCCGCGGCCAGTAGCGTGAGGAAGCCCCACAACAGGCGCTTGCCCCAGTTGGGCTTGGGTTTTTCCCAGCCCAGCTGCAGCGGGTCGTCGACAACATCGACCAACGGCTCCTTGCGCGACGGGCGCTCGCCCTTGGCGCTAAAACCAGGCTCCAGGCGCTCGCCGGGCAGCGGTTCGTCAGGGTCGTCATCCCGCGCCGACAGGCGGATATCCGTTTCGTCGTCATCACGGGCACTCAGGCCTTTTTCGTGGATGATTTCCTCTTCCGCTGGCAGCGGCTCGTGGAAATCGTCCACGTCATCGGGTTGGTTAGCCCGAGGCGCAGCAGGCTCGTTTTCGAACTCAAGGTCCAGGTTGCCGCCCAGCGTGGGCTCGGTGCGGTCCCCAGGGGCTGGCTCAAGGTCCAGCGGCTCCTGCTCCAGCAGCACCGGCGCGGGCTCGACGGCTTCCAGCGGCTCATGGTGATCGTCAGTTGCATTGCCAAACAGCGCGTCGCCATGGGTGTCGGTGGCGGGCTCGTCACGCCGTGCCTGCAGCGCATCGACAGGTGGGGCAATGCGTGGCTCGTCAGGTTTGCCGCGCCGTTCAAGGCGGGCCAGCTCCTGGTCAAGGTCGAGTTCGTCCAGGGCTTGGGCAGTGGCTGCCCAGTCTTGTGGCTGGGCGCCCGGGCGTTCGCTCAGCGGCGGTTCGGGCACGGCGACGGGCTCGACCACCGGGATGGGCGGGATCACGGGCGCAGTGCCAGCGCGGCTCTGCTCCAGCAACTGCTTCGCCGCATTGAACACCTGCAGGCACTGGCCGCAGCGGACCACGCCACGCGCCACGCTCAATTGGTGATGGGTGACGCGAAAGCTGGTCTGGCAATGCGGGCACTGGGTGACGAAACTGTCGGTCATGCGGCGATCCGGAGGGCTGTGCAGAGAAGTATTCTAGGCCCGCTTAGCGGCGGCGACCACTGATGCGCACCCAGCCGTCGCGTACGACGATCGGGTCCAGCTCGAAGTCGGCGGCGTAGGCTGCGGCCACCTCCTCACCCTGTTCGGCAAGAATGCCCGAGAGGGCCAGCAGACCACCGGGGCGAACCAGGCCGGACAATTGCGCTGCCAGCGAGACCAGCGGGCCTGCGAGGATGTTGGCGACCAGCACGTCGGCCTGCATGGCCGGCATGTTTTCGGGAAGGTACAGCGCCAGCTTCTGGTCGGCGATGCCATTGCGCTGGGCATTGTCGCGCGAGGCTTCGATAGCCTGCACGTCGATGTCGGTACCGACCGCTTCACGGGCGCCCAACAGCAGGGCGGCAATGGCGAGGATGCCCGAGCCACAGCCGAAGTCCAGCACCTGGGTGCCTTCGAGCTGTTGGCCGTCGAGCCATTCCAGGCACAGGGCGGTGGTCGGGTGAGTGCCGGTGCCGAAGGCCAGGCCTGGGTCGAGCAGCAAGTTGACCGCGTCTTTCTCCGGCGCATCGTGCCAGCTTGGTACGATCCACAGGCGGCGGCCGAAGCGCATCGGCTTGAAGCCGTCCATCCAGCTGCGCTCCCAGTCCTGGTCCTCGATCACCTCGGCCTGGTGCTCGGGCAGTTCGGCACCGGTCAGCAGTCGCAGGTGGGCGAATACTGCCTCAGGCACGGCGTCGGCTTCGAACAGTGCCAGCAGGTGAGTGTGCGACCACAGCGGGGTGGTGTTGAGGTCGGGTTCGAAGATCGGCTGATCTTCGGCATCCATGAACGTGACCGAGACGGCGCCGACTTCGAGCAGGGCGTCTTCGTAGGTTTCGGCTTGTTCCGGGCTGATGGCCAGGCGTACTTGCAGCCAGGGCATGGCGGGCACCTTTGGTAATTCGACAGGGGCAGCCCTAGGCTGCGCGAAGGCTGGCAGTTTACGCGAGTGCGGGGGGTTTGTAGAGGAGGGAGGGGAGGTGCTTGCCGTGGGGTTTCCCGTGTTCATGAAATCGAGCGCCGCCCGCGCGACGCATCGCGGATAAATCCGCTCCTACATGAGTTGCAATGCGCCATGGCCGGATAGGCCATAGTTGTCAGCCTGGATAGCACGGCGCAATTTTTCGGCACATGCATAAAAAACCCCGGCACAGGGCCGGGGTTTTCATGCATCACGCTAACGCGATCACTCCTGGTTGGCCAGTTTGTGCTCGAGGTAGTGGATGTTGACGCCGCCTTTGCAGAAACCTTCATCGCGCACCAGGTCGCGGTGCAGCGGGATGTTGGTCTTGATGCCGTCGACGACGATCTCGTCCAGGGCATTGCGCATGCGCGCCATGGCTTCGTCGCGGTCTTTGCCGTAGGTGATCAGCTTGCCGATCAGCGAGTCGTAGTTCGGCGGAACCGAGTAACCGCTGTACAGGTGCGAATCGACGCGAACGCCGTTGCCGCCCGGGGCGTGGAAGTGCTTGACCTTGCCTGGGCTCGGGATGAACTTGCGCGGGTCTTCGGCGTTGATCCGGCACTCCAGCGAGTGGCCACGAATCACTACGTCTTCCTGGCGGAACGACAGCTTGTTGCCAGCGGCGATGCTCAGCATCTCCTTGACGATGTCGATGCCAGTGACCATCTCCGACACCGGATGCTCAACCTGTACGCGGGTGTTCATCTCGATGAAGTAGAAGCTGCCGTTCTCGTACAGGAACTCGAACGTACCGGCACCGCGGTAGCCGATTTCGATGCACGCATCAACGCAGCGCTTGAAGACTTCCTGACGGGCCTTCTCGTCGATACCCGGAGCCGGCGCTTCCTCCAGTACCTTCTGGTGACGGCGCTGCAGCGAGCAGTCACGGTCGCCCAGGTGGATGGCATTGCCCTGGCCGTCGGACAGCACCTGAACTTCCACGTGGCGTGGGTTGGTCAGGAACTTCTCGAGGTAAACCATCGGGTTGCCGAAGGCTGCACCGGCTTCGGTACGGGTGAGCTTGGCCGAGGAAATCAGGTCCTCTTCCTTGTGCACCACGCGCATGCCGCGACCACCACCGCCACCGGCGGCCTTGATGATCACCGGGTAGCCGACGTCACGGGCGATTGCCAGGGCGACTTCCTCGTCTTCCGGCAGCGGGCCATCGGAGCCCGGTACGGTCGGTACGCCCGACTTGATCATCGCGTCCTTGGCCGAAACCTTGTCGCCCATCAGGCGAATGGTGTCGGCTTTCGGGCCGATGAAGGCGAAACCGGACTTCTCGACCTGCTCGGCGAAGTCGGCGTTTTCCGCCAGGAAGCCGTAACCCGGGTGAATGGCGGTGGCGCCGGTCACTTCAGCCGCGGCGATGATCGCCGGGATGTGCAGGTACGAATCCTTGGACGAAGCAGGACCGATGCAGACCGACTCGTCTGCCAGGCCCAGGTGCATCAGTTCGCGGTCAGCCGTGGAGTGTACGGCCACGGTCTTGATGCCCAGCTCTTTGCAGGCACGCAGGATCCGCAGGGCAATTTCCCCACGGTTGGCGATCAGGACTTTTTCCAGCTTCCCAGACATCGTTGGCTCTCCGCGAATCAAACGACGGTGAACAGCGGCTGGTCGAACTCAACCGGCTGACCGTCTTCCACCAGGATGGCGTCGATGACACCGCCGATTTCGGCTTCGATGTGGTTCATCATCTTCATCGCTTCAACGATGCACAGGGTGTCGCCTTTTTTCACCGACTGGCCAACTTCAGCGAAGTTAGGCGAGGTCGGCGACGGCTTGCGGTAGAAGGTACCGACCATTGGCGAACGGATCACGGTGCCTTTCAGGGCAGGTGCAGCAGCGGCAGCTTCAGCAGCTGGGGCAGCGGCGGCGGCGGCCGGAGCAGCTACAGGTGCGGCAGCCATTGGTGCTGGTGCGTAGAACTGTTGAGCAGCCGGGGTCTTGCTGTGACGGCTGATACGGACCGACTCTTCGCCTTCCTTGATCTCCAGCTCGTCGATGCCAGACTCTTCCAGCAGCTCGATCAGTTTCTTGACTTTACGGATATCCATTAATCATCAACTCCCAAAGGTTCGGTCAGGGGGCGTAAGTTAAAAAACGTATCTGAACGTTTCTCTCGAACCCCGGCCCACTCAGGCCAGGGTTTCAATCATCAGGGCTGTGCGTTGGCAGCCAGTTGTTCCAGCGCGGCTTCCAGGGCCAGGCGGTAACCGCTGGCGCCCAGACCGCAGATCACACCTACGGCTGCATCGGAGAAGTAGGAGTGATGACGGAACGGTTCGCGTTTGTGCACGTTGGACAGGTGCACTTCGATGAATGGGATGCTCACCGCAAGCAATGCGTCACGTAATGCGACACTTGTGTGGGTGAAAGCAGCCGGATTGATCAGGATGAAGTCCACACCCTCGTTGCGTGCGGCATGAATACGGTCGATCAGTTCGTACTCGGCATTGCTCTGCAGGTACTGCAGATGGTGGCCTGCGGCGCGGGCGCGTTGCTCCAGGTCCTGGTTGATCTGGGCCAGGGTCACGGCGCCGTAGTGGCCCGGCTCGCGGGTACCGAGCAGGTTCAGGTTGGGGCCGTGGAGCACCAGTAGCGTTGCCATCTGCGGATTCCTTGGATTTGTAGGGCAATTCGACACAGCGCGGCGAGTGTGCCGCAAAGCGACGGCAAGTGTCCAGTTCCCGGCAATAGCCAGCACGATGTCCGAGGTTCGCGCGAAGTATGTGACCGAATAATTAAATCCGGTCACTCATGCGCAGATTTTCCCGGCACGCGGGAAGTTATAGACCGAGTTTGCTGCGCACGCGCGTCAGAGTGCTGGCAAATTCGCCGGCGTTTATCTCGCCAACCACCCGATCGTCGGTGATTTCGCTACCGTTAGCTGCAAAGAACAATAGCGCTGGCGGGCCGAACAGCTGGTAACGATCCAGCAGCGCGCGTTGTTCGGCGTTGCTTTCGGTGATGTCGAAACGCAACAGCTTGAATGCGCCCAGCTGCGGTTGAACCTGTGGCGCATTGAGCACTTCATGCTCGATGACCTTGCAACTGATGCACCAGTCCGCGTACCAGTCCAGCAGTACCGGCTGGCCGGCCGCCTTGGCCTGGGCCAGGGCGGCGTCGAGTGCTGCAGGTGTGGTGAGGGTCTGCCAGGCGTCCGTTGCAGCTGCCGGGCTGTTGCCTGCCGCTGCGTGGGTGGGCGCGGGCAGCGGGCGCAGCGGGTCGCCCTGGCCATTGAGGGCGCCGTACCAACAGGCCAGGGCATACACTAGCAGGGCCAGGCCGAGCAGTTGCGCCAGGCGTTGGCGCGGGGGCTTGATCACGAACTCCAGGGCACCCAGGAACAGCGCTACGCCGGCACTCAGGAAGCCGACCAGCAGCAAGGTGACGGGGCCCGGCAGTACACGGCTGAGCAAACCGATGGCCAGGCCCAGCAGCAGCACGCCAATGGCGTTTTTCACGGTGTTCAGCCAAGGGCCACTCTTGGGCAGCCAGGCCGCGCCACCGGTGGCGATCAGCAACAACGGCGCGCCCATGCCCAAGCCGAGAGCGAACAGCTTCAGCGCACCGCCCAAGGCGTCGCCGCTGGCGCTGATGTACAGCAAGGCGCCGGCCAGTGGCGCCGAAACACATGGCGAAACCAGCAGGCTCGACAGCACACCCAGCACCGCCGCACCCAGCAACGAGCCGCCCTTGGTGCGGTGGGCGAGTGTGTCCAGGCGCTTGCTCAAGGCTTGCGGTAGCTTCAGCTCGAACAGGCCGAACATGGCGAGGGCGAACAGCACGAAGAACAGCGCGAACGGCACCAGTACCCAAGCCGATTGCAGCCGCGCCTGCAGGTTCAAGCCCGCGCCGAAAAGGCCCATCAGCGCGCCCAGCACAGCGAAGCTGGCGGCCATCGGAACCACGTAAGCCAACGACAGGGCGAACCCGCGCAGGCCTCCTGCCTGGCCACGCATGACCACGCCTGAGAGGATCGGCAGCATCGGCAGCACGCACGGGGTGAAGGTCAGGCCAACGCCGGCGAGGAAGAACAGTAGTAGCGACTTCCAGCTCCAGCTGTGCTCGCTGACCGTCGCCGCTGCACCGGCCGCAACGCCACCTTCGCCATCGATATTCAGGCGTTCGGTTTCCGGTGGGTAACACAGGCCCTTGTCGGCGCAGCCCTGGTAGCCCACCAGCAGGGTGAACGCGCGGGGGTCGGTGCGCGGCAGTTCGATGTCGACTACACCGTGATACACCTCGACGTCGCCGAAGAATTCATCATGCTTGGCCTCGCCCGCAGGGATGACGGGCGCGCCCAGCGCGACGTCCGCAGGCTCGGTGCGGAACTGGAACCGATGGCGGTAAAGGTAATAGCCATCGGTGGCGACGAAGCGCAGTTTGACGGTTTGCGCATCGGCCTTGACCAGGCTGAGCTTGAACGCTTCGTGTACCGGCAGGAAGTCTGCGCTGTTGCTCAGAGAGGCGGCGCCGAGGGTAGCGCTGGGGCGGTTGTCGAGCAGGCCCGAGGCGAAGGCAGGGCTGGCCAGCAGCAGGAACAGCAGGAAAAACAGGCGGCGCATGGCGGACTCGCGAGGTGGAACATGGCGGGCATGATAGCGGAGTTGGGGCGCGTTGGGGCCATGCTCCCACAAGGCCGTTCCCACATGGGGCGGCGCAGCATTTCTCAGACCCTGAACGCGCCCACCGCTCGGTTCAGCTCACCGCCGAGGGTCAACAGCTGCTCGCCGTGCTCGCGCCCCTCGCCGATGCGCTGCAGGTTGTCTTCACCCAATTCATGAATTCGCTCGCTGTGCCCACGGATCTCGCTGACCGCGCCGCTCTGCTGCGCGGTGACATCGGCGATGCGCACCGCAGTATCGGCAATGGTGCGGATTGCGTTGACGATCTCATCGAGCGCGCCATCGGCTGCCTGGGCTTTGTCAGCCGTGGCTTCGGCGTGTTCGAGCTGCGCCCGCATGCCCGCCACCGATTCGCGCGCGGCCAACTGCAGCCGGTCGATCAATGCCTGGATCTCGCCGGTGGCGCCTGTGGTGCGTTGCGCCAGCGAGCGTACTTCGTCGGCCACCACCGCAAAACCCCGGCCCATCTCGCCCGCACGGGCGGCTTCGATGGCAGCGTTGAGTGCCAGCAGGTTGGTCTGTTCGGCAATCGACCTGATCACGGTCAGCACACCGCCAATGGTGGCTGATTCCTCCGCCAGCTGTTCGATCATGCGGGCGTTGCCCTGCACTTCGTCGACCAGTGCCCGCAGGCCGGAAAGGCTCTGGCCGATCACCGTCTGGCCTTGTTCCACGGCACGGCCGGCATCGCGGCTGGCATCGGCGGCAGCGCTGGCATCACCAGCCACTTGCTGGATGGTCGCTTCCAGTTCGCCCAAGGCATCGCGGATCTGCCCGGTGTCGCCCGCCTGGCGCTCGGCGCCGTCGTGCAGGGCGGCGCTCATGCCTGCCAGGGCGTGGCTGCTGCCGGCGACCTGTTCGGCGTTGTGGCGGATGGTGCCAACCAGCTCCACCAGGTACTGGCGCAGGCGGTTGAGCGATTCCTCGATGTCGTGCAGTTCGCGGTTGGTCTTGCCCAAGGCTATGGGGGCGGCGAAATCGCCCTCGGCCCAAGCGGACAACCCGGGGGCCAGACTGGTCAGGGTACGTGTCAGGCGTCGCTGCAAGGTGTCGATGAGCAGCGCGATCAGCAGGATCAGGCCAATCATCAGCCCCTGCATGATGCGCACTTCGCTGGCGATCTTCGCGTGCTGTGCTCGCACTTCCGGCTCCAGGCCGGCGATGGCCTGTTGCACGGCGTCGAGCCGTTCGTTGGTGCTAGTGGCCAAAGCGGTGCGCTGCTCGATCTGCGCGCGGGTGCGCTGCAGTTCGCCGGGGTAGCGGTTGAGCAGGCTTTGCAGTTCGCGCTTGAGGCCGACGGCGACGTCTTCCTGCTGCTCGCTGGCCTGGGTTTCCAGGCCCAGCAGGGCGGCGAAGTCATCGGCATTGGATTCGGCCGCGCGCGTCACCCCCAGTAGCGGCAGGCCTTCTATGACCTGGGCCTGCGCGCGGATCAGTTGAAGCTCGCGCTCCACCTCGTCAGCCAGTTCGGCGCGGCCACTGCTGACCAGTTTTTCCCGCGCCAGCGACAGGCGGCCCAGGTGCACGCTGGCGTCGAGCAACGGCAGCAGATAGCGGCCGGCTTCGCTGTTGCCGCTGTCACGCGCATAGCCGGCCAGCTGCTCGAAGTTGCCACCCAGCTCACGTTCGGCCTGCAACAGCAAAGCCTGCGGGTCGCCGGCCAACTTGCCGGCGGCAAGCAGTTCGTTGGCGGCATACGCCTGCAGGGTGTCCAGGCTCGGGCGCAATTTGCTGGCAAGTGCGTCGGGCCAATCGGTCAGTGCGGCCTGCAATTGCTGGTTGGCGTCTATTGCGGCCGCATGGCGCAGCGCGTCGCCACTGCCCAGGTAGGCCTGGATGTTGCGGGCAGCCTGGTTCTGGAACTGTTGCGACAGGCCCAGGTAGCGTTCCATCAATTGATAGGGCCGTTCCAGGGCGCGCTGCGACCACCACAGGGTGGCGCCCAAGGCGATACACACAGTCACCAGCAACAGGGTGTTGAAATTGGTCAGCCACTTCAGGCGCATAGCCGCGAACTTCCTGCGGGGGAGTGAAGATAGGTGCCTGAAGTTATTGCTATTTTGTGACGTGGTGATGACGGTGGTGGCTTATTGCTATGTTGTGATTGAACGCTAAGGCTCTACCCGCACCACGCAGTTGCGCCCCGCATGCTTGGCCCGATACAGCGCCTCGTCGGCTGCACTGGCCATGGTCAATGCATCGAGTTCTTCATCCATCTGCACCACCCCGGCACTGAACGTGCACTGCAGGTCGCTGGGCTGCGCCGGGTAGAGAATCTCGGCAAAGCGCCGGCGAATCTCGTCGAGCACCTTGTGCGCAGCGTCCAGCGCGGTGTTGGGCATGACGATGGCGAATTCTTCGCCGCCGTAGCGGCCGATGAAGTCGCTCTTGCGCAGGCGTTGCTTGAGGAACAACGCCAGGCTCTTGATCACCCGGTCACCCATGGGGTGGCCATGGTGGTCGTTGATCTTCTTGAAGTGGTCGATATCGA
The DNA here is from genome assembly GCF_039672635.1 of Pseudomonas sp. P39-UII1. Taxonomy (NCBI): domain Bacteria; kingdom Pseudomonadati; phylum Pseudomonadota; class Gammaproteobacteria; order Pseudomonadales; family Pseudomonadaceae; genus Pseudomonas; species Pseudomonas sp. P39-UII1. The sequence goes on along the minus strand of NZ_JBDFPP010000013.1, from coordinate 41,760 downwards.
GCATGGCGAAGCTCAGCGGCTGGCGCTCGCGGCGGGCGCGGAAGCTGCAGTCTTCGAGCAGTTGCAAAATATGCGTGTGGTTGTACAAGCCGGTCAGGCTGTCACGGACCATGCGCGCTTTGAGGTGGCGGGCGCGGGCGGCACGGTTGCGCACCGTGGTGATCAGGTGGCGCGAGCGGATTGGCTTGGTCAGGAAGTCGTCGCCGCCTTCGCTCATTGCGTCGAGCTGTTTGTCCAGGTCGTCCTCGGCCGACAGGTAGATGATCGGCACGCTGACATAGCGGTCGTTGTGGCGGATCACCTTGGCCAGTTCCGGGCCGGAGCAGCCTGGCATGTACAAGTCGAGGATGATCAGGTCGGGTTGGAACTCGGCCAGCTCGGCCATGGTGCGGATCGGGTCGGTCAGGCTGCGGGTGATCATGCCGGCATTGGCCAGCACGCGCTCGGTATGCAGCGCCTGGGTGCGCGAGTCGTCGATGATCAGCACCCGCAGCGGATCATGCGGGGCTGTGCTGGTGATCATCTCGAGTTTTTCCAGCAGGCTGGAGGCCTCCAGCGTGCCGGTCAGAAACGCCTGCCCACCTGCGCGCACGGCCGCCAGGCGGGTGGGCGTGTCGGTTTCGTGGTGGCTGAAAAACAACAGTGGAACCGCTTGTTCCTGGCCATGCTGTACGCGTGCGGCCAAGGGCACACCGCCTCCAGGCCCGTCGAAGTCGACATCCATCACAATGGCTGCGGGCGGTTGTTCGGCCACCGACGCCATGAATGCGCCAGCGTCGAACAGCGGCTGCGCGCTCAGGCCGAAAAACTCCAGCTGCTGAGCCAGGCGCTCGGCACGCTCGTGGTCCCGCAACAACAGGTACACGGGCTTACGTGCCGGTCGCAGCAGCGCCTGATCGGGAGGGTCGCCTTTGCGCAAGCGGGTGCGCGAAAGGCGTTGCAGCAGGTGATCGAGCTCCTGCTTGAGGCGCTCTTGGCTCGGCTCCGCGGCTTGGGTCATGTCCTGACTACTTATAGGTGGGAGGTGCAGGTGCGATGATGGCTCTATGCTAGCAGCTCTTTTAAGGCGTGCGCGTGCGCAGCATCAACAAAGCGTTGATAACGAATATTCAGTTACTGACCCACTGGTCGCTTATGCGTACGGCAGTGTCTGCTTTATAGTGCAGCTACACGGGCTTGCCGTGGCACCCTGGCGAACGCCTGTGGTCAAAGCCCCTGAACCGTCGTGACTGATTAAGGACAAAAGCCATGCTGGACTGGAAAAACCGCGAGGCCAAAGCCGAGCCCCGTGAGCGTGTCGACGGCCGCGGCGCTGCCGCCCGTAGCTACTTGGGTGGGCTCTGGAGCCGTGCCCTGGGGACCCTGATCGGGTTGTACCTGCTGGTCTGCATTGGCCTGGGCTGGTACTGGAGCCAGGAGCCGGAACTGTTCCCGGTGCAGCAGAATGCCCAGGCGGCGGCCGAGCGCAACGGCCAGCAGATGGTGATCGGCTACACCACCATCGAAACCCTCAAGACCGTAGCCGGTACCTTGCTGAACAAACCGGGTGGCTATATCTCCAACGACCGCTTCCCGCCGGGCCTGTGGATGGACAACATGTCGAGCTGGGAATATGGGGTGCTGGTGCAGGTGCGTGACCTGTCCCGTGCCCTGCGCAAGGACTTCGCCCGCTCGCAGTCGCAGTCCACCGAAGACGCCGACCTGGCCAAGGCCGAGCCGCGCTTCAACTTCGACAACAAGAGCTGGATCCTGCCGTCGAGCGAGTCGGAGTTCGAAGAGGGCATCAAGTCGCTTAGCCGCTACCAGACCCGTCTGGCTGCCGGTGACAAGGGTGCGATCTTCTACACCCGCGCCGACAACCTGAACAACTGGCTGGGTGATGTCGCCACGCGTCTTGGCTCGCTGTCGCAGCGCCTGTCGGCCAGCGTTGGCCGGGTCAAGCTCAACACCAACCTGAAAACCGAGTCGGTGGTTGCCGGCCAGGCGCCGCAGGTGGATGAGGAAGTGGTCGAAACCCCGTGGCTGCAGATCGACAACGTGTTCTACGAAGCCCGCGGCCAGGCCTGGGCGCTGTCGCACCTGCTGCGTGCCATCGAGGTGGACTTCGCCGACGTGCTGGCGAAGAAGAACGCCACCGTCAGCGTGCGCCAGATCATCCGTGAGCTGGAAGCCTCGCAGGAACCGCTGTGGAGCCCGATGGTGCTCAACGGCAGCGGCTTCGGCATGTGGGCCAACCACTCGCTGGTCATGGCCAACTACATCTCGCGGGCAAACGCTGCGGTGATCGACCTGCGCCAGCTGCTGTCGCAAGGTTGAACATGGCCATCAGCCCAAACGAGGCCGCCCACCGGGCGGCCTCCGACCGTGAGTTGGTCGCCTGGGTGGACGAAGCCGACCAGGTGCTCGGCGCGCTGCCCAGAGCTGAACTGCGTGAGCGCGGCCTGATCGGCCGCTGCACGTTCATTCTATTGTTCAATGGCGCCGGTGAGTTGTGCGTGCACCGGCGTACCTTGAGCAAGGCGCTGTACCCCGGTTACTGGGATGTGGCGGCCGGCGGCATGGTGGCGGCGGGCGAGGCTTATGCCGATTCAGCGGCACGCGAACTGGCCGAGGAGCTGGGGGTGGAAGGTGCCGAACTGCGCTTTCATGAGCGCTTCTATTTCGACCAGCCAGGCAACCACCTGTGGTGTGCGGTGTATTCGGCGGTGTCCGATGCGCCCCTGCGGTTGCAGCCGGAAGAGGTGATCGAGGCCAGGTTTGTCAGCGTGGCCCAGGCGGAGGCTGAAAGCAAAGTACTGCCCTATTGCCCTGACTCGCTGGCGGCTTTGCAGCGATATAAAGCCAGCCAATAGGCGCGGATTCATCCGCGAGGCGCCGGTCCAGACACCTGCATTTCATGGCAAGGACTACGCCCTGTTCGCGGATAAATCCGCGCCTACACAACCGCCTGATTTATCGTTACACTGCGCGCCCTTTTCGGGCTGTCGCAGGTACTTGCGGCAGTAGCGCCGCCCCTGCCAGAGTGGGGCTTCGCGGTCGGCTCCCGCCGACCAGTTTTTGTCCTCAGCACAGAGGAACAAAAGTGGCCAAGAAAGCTTCTTCCTTTTCCGCCCTTGGCGGTCTCGTGTTCTCCACCGACGCTGGTCGGCACTGCCCCGACTGTAGCCAGCCGGTGGATGCCTGCATCTGCAAGCAGCAAACCCTTCCCGAAGGCGACGGCATTGCCCGGGTGCGCCGCGAGAGCAAAGGCCGTGGCGGCAAGACTGTGACGACCGTCACCGGCGTGCCGCTGCCGCCTGACCAGCTCAAGGAGCTGGCCACCACGCTCAAACGCCGCTGCGGCACCGGCGGTGCCCTGAAGGACGGGGTTATCGAGATCCAGGGCGACCATGTCGAGCTGTTGATCGGCGAGCTGACCAAACAGGGTTTCAAGGCGAAAAAGTCCGGCGGCTGAGGCCATCGCGCGATTTTTTGCCCAGTGCTTTCTAAACTCGTTCCCGTGGCCAGGGTCTATGCCTGAGCACGGATGAATCGTCATTTTCAGCTTTTACACTCGCCCCGCTGCCTGCGGGGCAGTGTCTTCGACTTATCTATAGGGGACTTGAATGTCCGTACGACGCACACGCAAAGACGATGGTAGCCAATGGACCGTGGCCGACAGCCGCAGTGTTTACGGCATCCGCCATTGGGGCGCTGGTTATTTCGCCATCAATGAAGCCGGGCGCGTCGAAGTGCGCCCCAACGGCCCCGAGAGCGCGCCGATCGACCTGTTCGAGCAGGTCGACGAGCTGCGCCAGAGCGGTTTGTCGCTGCCGCTGCTGGTGCGTTTCCCGGATATTCTGCAGGACCGCGTGCGCCAGCTGACCGGTGCCTTCGACGCTAACATCGCGCGCCTGGAATACCAGAGCCAGTACACCGCGCTGTACCCGATCAAGGTCAACCAGCAGGAAGCGGTGGTGGAAAACATCATCGCCACGCAGAACGTCTCGATCGGCCTTGAAGCCGGCTCCAAGCCCGAGCTGCTGGCTGTGCTGGCGCTGGCGCCGAAGGGCGGCACCATCGTCTGCAACGGCTACAAGGACCGTGAGTTCATCCGCCTGGCGCTGATGGGCCAGAAGCTCGGCCACAACGTATTCATCGTCATCGAGAAAGAGTCCGAGGTGGCGTTGGTGATCGAAGAGGCTGCCGACCTGAAGGTCAAGCCGCAGGTCGGTTTGCGTGTGCGCCTGTCGTCGCTGGCTTCGAGCAAGTGGGCTGATACCGGTGGTGAGAAATCCAAGTTCGGGTTGTCTGCTGCCCAGCTGATTTCGGTGGTGCAGCGCTTCCGCGATGCCGGCCTGGACCAAGGCATCCGCCTGCTGCACTTCCACATGGGCTCGCAGATCGCCAACCTGGCCGACTACCAGCACGGCTTCAAGGAAGCCATCCGTTACTACGGCGAGCTGCGCGCGCTGGGTTTGCCGGTCGACCACATCGACGTGGGCGGTGGCCTGGGCGTGGACTACGACGGTACCCACTCGCGCAACGCCAGCTCGATCAACTACGACATGGACGACTACGCCGGCGTGGTGGTGGGCATGCTCAAGGAGTTCTGCGACGCGCAGGGCCTGCCGCACCCGCATATCTTCTCGGAGAGCGGCCGTTCGCTGACCGCGCACCACGCCATGCTGGTGATCCAGGTGACCGACGTCGAGAAGCATAACGACGACGTGCCGACCATCGAAAACAAGCAAAGCCTGCCCGAGACCGTTCAGTGGCTCGCCGACCTGCTCGGCCCGACTGACATCGAGATGGTCACCGAAACCTACTGGCGCGCCACCCACTACATGGGTGACGTGGCAGCGCAGTATGCCGATGGCAAGATCAGCCTGGCCGAGAAAGCCCTGGCCGAGCAGTGCTACTTCGCCGTGTGCCGGCGCCTGCACAATTCGCTCAAGGCCCGCCAGCGCTCCCACCGCCAGGTGCTGGACGAGCTCAATGACAAGCTGGCCGACAAGTACATCTGCAATTTCTCGGTGTTCCAGAGCTTGCCGGACACCTGGGCCATCGGCCAGGTGCTGCCGATCATCCCGCTGCACCGCCTGGACGAGGAGCCGCTACGCCGCGCTGTGCTGCAGGACCTTACCTGCGACTCCGACGGCAAGATCAACCAGTACGTCGACGAGCAGAGCATCGAGACCAGCATGCCGGTCCATGCGCTCAACGAGGGCGAGGACTACCTGCTGGGCGTATTCCTGGTCGGCGCCTACCAGGAAATCCTCGGCGACATGCACAACCTGTTCGGTGACACCGATTCGGTGAACATCTACCAGAATGCCGATGGCAGCGTGTACCACGCCGGCATCGAGACCCACGACACCATCGAAGACATGCTGCGCTACGTGCACCTGTCGCCGGAGGAGTTGATGACCCACTACCGCGACAAGGTGGCCAGCGCGAAGATCACCGCCCGCGAGCGCACCCAGTTCCTCGATGCACTGCGCCTGGGGCTGACCCGGTCTTCTTACCTGTCGTCGTAACCGCCGGGGCCGCTTCCACTTTTGATGTGTGGGAGCGGCCTCGCGTCGCGAAAGGGCTGCAAAGCAGCCCCCAGCTTCAGTGAACCCACAACCCTTTTTGCTGCAACCGCCACCCCACCCACCCCAGCGTCACCGCCCGCAACGCCATGAACCCAAGAAACGCCAACCACAACCCATGGTTGCCAAAGCCACTCATGGCCCACGCCAACGGCAGTGCAATCAGCACTGAAACCAGCATCGCGTTGCGCATCTCCCGCGCCCGCGTTGCGCCGATGAACAGCCCATCGAGCAAATAACTCCACACCGCCACCAACGGCAGTACCGCCAGATACGGCAAGTACGGGTAGGCAGCCGTGCGTACGCTGTCGATATCAGTCTGCAGGTCGATGAACAAGTGCCCAGCCAGCAGGAACAACCCGGCAAAGCCCAAGCTGGTGATCAACGACCAGCCACAGGCCACCACCAGTGAGCGGCGCAATGTGTCGCGGTCGCGGGCGCCGATGGCATGGCCGCACAGGGCCTCCACCGCATGCGCCAGGCCGTCGAGGGCGTAGGCAGTCAGCAGCAGGCCATTGAGCAGCAGCGCATTGGCCGCCACCGTGGCTTCACCCAGGCGCGCGCCCTGCACGGTGATCAACAAAAACACCAACTGCAGCGCCAGGCTGCGCAGGAAGATGTCGCGGTTCACCGCCAGCAACGGCCGCCAGGCTTGCCAGCGCTTGAGTGCCGCCCAGGCGATATGGCCGGGGTAGGCGCGCAGGGCAGGGCGGGTGAGGGCCAGGCCAAGCAGCGCCGCAGCCCACTCGGCGATCACCGATGCCCGCGCCGAGCCCAGCACCCCCCAGTCCAGACCCAGTACAAACCAGAGGTTGAGCGCGATGTTCAGCAGGTTGGTGGTCAGCAGAATGGCGAGCGGCGCACGGGCATTCTGGGTGCCGAGGAACCAGCCGACTAACGCGTAGCTGGCCAGTGCTGCAGGAAGGCCGAGCAAGCGCGTGTGGAAGAAGGCTTCGGTGGATTGTTGCAAGGCCTCGCTCGGTTGCATCGCGTGCAGCGCCAACTGGCTGAAGGGCAGGGCGAGCAGGCCGATGAGCAAGGCGAAAGCAAGCGCCAGCAGCAGGCCTTGCACCAGAACCTGGCGTAGCGCGGCGCCGTCCGCGCGGCCCGCTGCCTGGGCGGCGAACCCGGTGGAGCCCATGCGCAAGAAGCCCATCAGGCCGACCATGAAGGTGAACAGCGTGGCGCCCACCGCCACTGCGCCAAGCTGGTGGGCGTGGGGCAGGTGGCCGATTACCGTGCTGTCTACCAGTGCCACCAGGGGCACCGAGATGTTGGAAAGGATCATCGGCGCGGCCAGGGCCCAGACCTTGCGATGGGTGAGACGGTGCTGCCAGTCGGTGGCAATTTGCGACATTTGAAGTCCTGGGTGAGCGGGGCCCAAGCCAGCTCCCAAGGGGCATGCACCGCCGTTGCCGGCGCTGAGGACGCTGTGGGAGCCGGCTTGCCGGCGATTGAGGCGCGCAGCGCCCCCTTTTGGATCGAATGGCCGCATTGTACCGGCCAGCCACCTGCCGTTGCGCTATAGTTGCGCCCTCACGTACATGCTGCCAAAGAGTCCCCACTCCATGTTCAACAAAGGATTGTTGCTGGCCTGCGCGCTGGCCCTGCTCAGTGCCTGTGATTCCTCGACGCCGGACAAACCCGCCGCTACCGAAAAGCCGGCCGCGACTGCTGCAGTCGAGGCCCCGGCGCCCAAGCGCGAGGACCCCGCGGTGCTCGCCAAGCGTTACGAGGGCCGCGAACTGTCCGTGCTGGATGTCTCGGAAGTGCAGCTCGATGGTGCCAGCACCCTGTCCGTCAGTTTTTCCGCACCGCTGGACGCCAAGCAGGACTTCGCCACCAAACTGCACCTGGTGGACACCGTCAAAGGCAAGGTGGACGGTGCCTGGGAACTCTCCGACAACCAGATGGAACTGCGCCTGCGCCACCTGGAGCCGCAGCGCAAACTGGTGCTGACCGTCGACAAAGGCCTGCTGGCGGTGAACGGCAAGCAGCTCGACAGCGAATCGGTCACCCGCCTGGAAACCCGCGACATGCAGCCGACCATCGGCTTCGCCAGCCGCGGCTCGCTGTTGCCCACCCGCCTGGCCGAGGGCCTGCCGGTGATTGCCCTGAACGTCGACAAGGTCGATGTCGAGTTCTTCCGGGTAAAACCGGAGATGCTGTCGACCTTCCTGGTCAACTGGGGGCGCAACAGCAGCCTGTACTACTACCAGTCCAAGGAAACCCTGGCCTTGGCAGACCTGGTCTACAGCGGCCGCTTCGACCTCAACCCGGCCCGCAACACGCGCGAAACGGTGCTGCTGCCGATCGCCGGGATCAAGCCGCTGCAAGAGCCGGGCGTGTACCTGGCCGTGATGCGTGCCTCGGGCACCTACGACTACTCGCAGCCGGCAACGCTGTTCACCCTCAGCGACATTGGCGTGTCTGCCCACCGCTATCGCGACCGCCTCGACGTATTTGCCCAGGCGCTGGAGGGTGGCAAGGCACTGAAGGATGTGAACCTCGAGCTGCATGACGAGAAGGGCAAGCTGCTGGCCCAGGCCAAGACCGATGGCGAAGGCCATGCCCAGTTGCCGATAACGGCCAAGGCCGACACCCTGATCGCTACCCAGGGCGTGCATACCACGCTGCTGCGCCTGAACACGGCAGCCCTGGACCTGGCCGAATTCGACATCACCGGCCCCCAGGCCAACCCCTTGCAGTTCTTCATCTTTGGCCCGCGCGACCTGTACCGCCCGGGGGAGACGGTGCTGCTCAACGGCCTGTTGCGTGACCAGGACGGCAAGCCGGTCAAGGCCCAGCCGGTAAGCGTGGAGGTGCGCCGGCCGGATGAACAGGTGAGCCGCAAGTTCGTCTGGGAGGCCGATGCCAATGGCCTGTATCAGTACCAGTTGCAACTGGCCACAGAAGCCCCGACCGGCCGTTGGCAGCTGCTGCTCGACCTTGGCGGTGGGCACAAACAGGTCTACGAATTCCTCGTCGAGGACTTCCTCCCCGAGCGGCTGGCGCTGGAACTCAAAGGCAGCAGCACGCCGCTTTCGCCGGACCAGACTGCCGAGATCCAGGTTAACGGTCGTTACCTCTATGGTGCACCGGCAGCCGGCAATCGCCTGAGCGGCCAGGCCTACGTTCGCCCCCTGCGCGAAGCGGTGCCGGCGCTGCCTGGCTACCAGTTTGGCGCTGTGACCGAGAGCGAGTTGAACCAGGACCTGGAGCTGGACGAAGTCACCCTCGACCAGGCCGGCAAGGCCACGGTCGCTATTGAAAGCCGGTGGGCCGAAGCCCGTTCGCCACTGCAACTGACCGTTCAGGCCAGCCTGCAGGAGTCTGGCGGCCGCCCGATAACCCGCCGCCTCGAACAGCCAATCTGGCCTGCCGAGCGCTTGCCTGGCTTGCGTGGCCTGTTCGATGGCGAAGAGACCGACAGTGACGGCCCGGTAGAATTCGAGTTCCTGGTTGCGGACCGCGACGGCAACAAGCTGGCAGCCAACGACCTGAAGGTTCGCTTGGTCCGCGAACGCCGCGACTACTACTGGAACTACTCGCAGAGCGACGGCTGGAGCTACAACTACAACGAAAAATTCCTCACCCAGAGCGAGGAAAACGTTCAGGTCAAAGCCGGCTCTACCGCCAAGCTGACCTTCCAGGTCGAGTGGGGCCCGTACCGGGTCGAGGTGGAAGACCCCGAGACCGGCCTGGTTTCCAGCGAACGCTTCTGGGCGGGCTATCGCGCCCAGGACAACGCCGAAGGCGGCGCGGTGCGCCCCGACCAGGTCAAGCTGGCACTGGACAAACCCGCCTACGCCGACGGGGATACCGCCAAGGTCACCGTCACGCCCCCAGCCGCCGGTACCGGCTACCTGATGATCGAGTCCAGCGATGGCCCGCTGTGGTGGCAGGAGATCGACGTGCCAGCCGAGGGCAAGACCTTCGACGTGCAGCTGGACAAAAAGTGGGCACGTCACGACCTGTACATCAGCACCCTGGTGATTCGCCCGGGCGAGCGCAAGGCCAATGCCACCCCCAAGCGTGCCGTGGGCGTGCTGCACCTGCCGCTGGGCCGTGCCGAGCGCAAGCTTGCGGTAAGCCTGCAGGCGCCGGAGAAGATGCGGCCCAAGCAGCCGCTGACAGTGAAGTTCAAGGCGGCCAATGCCGACGGCAGCATCCCCAAACAGGTGCATGTGCTGTTGTCCGCAGTCGACGTGGGCATCCTCAACATCACCGACTTCAAGACCCCAGACCCATTCGCCAGCCTGTTCGGCCGCAAGGCCTACGGCGCCGACCAGCTGGATATCTACGGCCAGCTGATCGAAGCCGGCCAGGGCCGCCTGGCCAGCCTGGCGTTCGGTGGTGACGCGGCCATGGCCAAGGGCGGCAAGCGCCCCAACACCACGGTGACCATCGTTGCCCAGCAGAGCCTGCCGGTAACCCTGAATGAACAGGGCGAAGGCGAGGCGACGGTCGATATCCCGGACTTTAACGGTGAACTGCGGCTGATGGCCCAGGCCTGGACCGAAGAGCACTTCGGTATGGCCGAGGGCAAGACCGTGGTGGCCGCGCCGCTGATCGCCGAGCTTTCGGCGCCGCGCTTCCTTGCCGGTGGCGACCGCACCAGCCTGGCGCTGGACCTGGCCAACCTGTCTGGCAGCGCCCAGCAACTGAGCGTCGACATCACCACCGAGGGCCAGTTGAGCCTGGCGGCGAGCGCGCAGCAGACTGTTGCCTTGGCCGAAGGCCAGCGCACCACGCTGATGATTCCGGTGCAGGCCCAGGGCGGTCTGGGCCAGGGCAAGGTGCATGTACGGGTCAATGGCCTGAAGCTGCCGGGCGAGGCAGTAAATGCCTTCGAGCGCGAATGGACCCTGGGCATCCGCCCGGCCTACCCGGCAATGCTCAAGCACTACCGGGTGGCCCTCAAGGACCAGCCGTGGACCTTGCCGGAAGCCGACCTGGCGGCCTTCGAGCCTGCTGGGCTGGAAGCCAGCCTGGCCCTGTCGAGCCGCCCACCGCTGAACCTGGCCGAGCAGATTCGCGCACTCGAAGCCTACCCCTACGGCTGCCTGGAGCAGACCACCAGCGGCCTGTACCCCTCGCTGTACGCCGACGCCGAGAGCCTCAAGCGCCTGGGCATCAAGGGCGAGCCGGCCGACGTGCGCAAGCGCAAGATAGAGATGGGCATCGAGCATTTGCTGGGCATGCAGCGCTACAACGGCAGTTTCGGCCTGTGGAGTTCGGACAGTGAAGAAGAGTATTGGCTGACCGCCTACGTTACCGACTTCCTGCTGCGGGCCCGCGACCAGGGTTACGGCGTGCCGGCCGAGGCGCTGAAGAAGGCCAGCGAGCGCCTGCTGCGTTACCTGCAAGAGCGCAACCTGATCGAGGTCGACTACAGCCAGAACGCCGAGCACACCCGCTTTGCCGTGCAGGCTTACGCTGCGCTGGTGTTGTCGCGCAGCCAACAGGCGCCGCTGGGTGCCTTGCGCAGCCTGTTCGAACGCCGCGCCGACGCACGCTCCGGCCTGCCGCTGGTGCAACTGGCGCTGGCGCTGGACAAGATGGGCGACAAGCCGCGTGCCCAGGAGGCCCTGCAGGCGGGCCTGGGCATCAGCCGCAGCAAGGGCTGGATGGCCGATTACGGCAGCAGCCTGCGGGACCAGGCGTTGATCCTGGCGCTGCTGCAAGAGAGCAACCTGGCCAGCAACCAGGTCGACCAGCGCCTGTTCGCGCTGTCCGACGAGCTGGCAGCCAACCGCTGGCTGTCGACCCAGGAACGCAATGCGTTGTTCCTTGCCGGCCGAGGCTTGCTCGGCAAGCCGGAGAGCCCATGGAAGGCGCGCCTGGACAGTGCCGGTGAGGTCCGTGAGTTCAACAATGGGGATTCGGGCATGAAGCTGGAAGGCCCGTTGCTGGCATCGCCGCTGAGCCTGCAGAACGAAGGCAGCGAAACCGTGTACCAGCAACTGACGCTCTCGGGCTACCCGCGCCAGGCGCCTGCCGCTGGCGGTAATGGCATGGAGATTCGCCGTGAGTACCTGGGCATGAATGGCCAGCCGCTGGACCTGCACAACCTGCGCAGCGGCGACCTGGTGCTGGTGCACCTGGCACTCAAGGCCAGCGACGCGGTGCCGGATGCGCTGGTGGTCGACCTGCTGCCGGCAGGCCTGGAGCTGGAAAACCAGAACCTGGCGCAGAGCGCTGCCAGCCTGGATAACGCCAGCAGCGCCGTGAAGCAGTGGCGCGAGTCGATGCAGAACGCCAGCGTGGTGCATCAGGAGTACCGTGATGACCGTTATGTGGCGGCGCTCAAGCTAGATGGCTATGGCACCACCCACCTGCTGTACCTGGCCCGGGCGGTAACCCCGGGCACCTACCGCGTGCCGCCGCCGCAGGTCGAGTCGATGTACCGGCCAAACTTGCAGGCGGTGGGTGATGGGCAGGGTGAGATGACCGTCATAGGGCGCTGACGCGCAGCTGCAAGCTACAAGACAAAGCCAAACGCGGTGGGTCTTCCATCGCCAATCGGCTTGAAGCTTGTAGCTCAATGAATCACCCAGCTCATCACCCACAACCCCAGCACCAGCCAGATGATCCCGAGGATGATCGAGGCGCGCATGAAGGCGCGGATCGCCGAGTACAGCAGCATCAAGCCGACGATAAGGGCGAGGATGCTGACCAGCGAGGTGTCCATGCCCAACGTGCGTGCCAGGCCATCGATGAAGTTGCCCCCGGCGTTGGCCAGCAGGTTGAACAAGCCGCTCAATGCGTCGACGATGAAGCGGATCAACGAACCCAGTGCCTGGCCAAGCCACTCGAAAAAACCTTCTACATGCATAGTTGCTTCCTGATGAACGAATCGGCGAGGTTGCCGTTCCCAAGCCTTTGGCCATTACCTGGCCAGGTCGGTTCCCGATGCCAAGCTTAGCCCGGCCGCGCACGCGAGCGGGAAGGTTCCTGCGTGCCGGTGTGGTCACCGTGGTCGCGTGGCTTGGCCTGTTGTGGCTGGCTGACCGTATCTGGCCGCTGCCCATGCCGGCTGATGACCTGGCGCGGGTGGTGCTGGCGGAAGACGGCACACCGTTGTGGCGCTTCGCCGATGCCGAGGGTGTGTGGCGTTACCCGGTCAGCCCCGAGGAGGTTTCGCCGTTGTACCTGCAGGCGCTGCTGACCTACGAAGACCGCTGGTTCTACCGCCACCCGGGGGTCAACCCGCTGGCGCTGGTGCGCGCGGCCTGGCTCAACCTGCGCGGCGGGCGCGTGGTGTCTGGCGGCAGCACGCTGTCGATGCAGGTGGCGCGGCTGCTCGACCCGCACGATCGCACGCTGGCTGGCAAGCTGCGGCAACTGTGGCGCACGGCGCAGCTGGAGTGGCACCTGCCCAAGCGTGAAATTTTGCAGATCTACCTGAACCGCGCCCCGTTTGGCGGCACGTTGCAGGGCGTGGCGGCAGCCAGCTGGGCTTACCTGGGCAAGTCGCCGATGCACCTCACGCCGGCCGAGGCGGCGCTGTTGGCGGTGCTGCCGCAGGCACCCAGCCGTTTGCGCCCGGACCGCCATCCCGCGCGTGCCCAGCGTGCCCGCGACAAGGTGCTGCAACGCCTGGGCGAGTACCAGGTGTGGCCTGCCCAGCAACTGAAGGAAGCCGCCGAGGAGCCTTTGCTATTGGCCCCGCGCCAGGAGCCTGCCCTGGCGCCGCTGCTGGCGCGCCGCCTGAATACCCCCGGCAGCCCGCCGCTGATCCGCACCACCCTCGATGCCTCGTTGCAACGGCGCCTCGAAGACCTGCTGCTGGGCTGGCGTGCGCGCCTGCCCGAGCGCACCTCGGCCGCGGTGCTGGTGGTCGACGCACAGAGCATGGCCGTGCGCGCCTACCTGGGCTCGGTCGACCTTGCCGATGAGCGCCGCTTTGGGCATGTCGACATGGTCCGCTCGCTGCGCTCGCCAGGCTCGACGCTAAAGCCGTTCCTGTATGGCATGGCGCTGGACGATGGCCTGATCCATTCCGAATCCCTGCTGCAGGATGTGCCGCGCCGCTATGGCGACTACCGCCCCGGTAACTTCTCCATGGGTTTCAGCGGCCCGGTCTCGGCCAGTTCGGCGCTGGCCTTGTCGCTCAACCTGCCGGCGGTGCAGTTGCTTGAAGCGTACGGGCCAAAGCGTTTCGCTGCAGAGTTGCGCATGGCCGGCATGCCGCTGGCGCTGCCGCCCCTGGCCGAGCCCAACCTGTCGTTGATCCTCGGGGGGGCCGGCAGCCGCCTGGAAGAGCTGGTCGGTGGCTATGCGGCGCTCGCTCGGGGCGGCAACAGCGCCCGGGTGCGCCTGCAACCCCAGGACCCGCTGGTGGAGCGGCGTCTGTTGTCGCCGGGGGCGGCATGGATCATTCGGCGTATCCTCAGCGGCCAGGCACGGCCTGACCGCGACCCACATGCCGAACTGGTACAGCGCCCTCAGCTGGCCTGGAAGACCGGTACCAGCTACGGCTTTCGCGATGCCTGGTCGATCGGGGTCGGGCCGCGCTACCTGATAGGTGTATGGATTGGCCGCCCCGATGGCACCCCGGTGCCTGGGCAGTTCGGCCTGGCCTCGGCAGCACCGCTGATGCTGCAGGTGCACGACCTGCTGAGCAACCGCGACAGCCAGCGAGGGCTGCCGATACCGGTCGAGCAGGTACCGGGCAGCGTTGGAGTCGCCGCGATTTGCTGGCCGCTGGGCCAGCCCATGAACCGCCAGGACCCGAACTGCAGGCGCCAGCGTTTTGCCTGGACACTCGACGGCACCACGCCACCCACCCTGCAGGCGGCCGACCAACCGCTCGGGTTGGGCTTGCGCGAGAGCGTGTGGGTCAACGCCCAGGGTTTGCGTGTGGATGGCAGCTGCCCAGGCGCGAAGGCGCGCGACATCGCCCTCTGGCCGGCGCCGCTGGAGCCGTGGCTGGGGCGTGTGGAGCGGCGAGCCGCTCGGTTGCCGGCGGTTGACCCGAGCTGCCCGCCCCAGGCGCCTGCCAGTGCGCCGCCGTTGGCCATTATGGGCGTACGCAGCGGTGACAACCTGCGCCGCCCAGCGACCAGCGCCGAGCCGTTGCAACTGCATGTCTCGGCGCTGGGTGGAGGTGGGCGGCGTTGGTGGTTCGTAAATGGCCAACCGTTGGGCGAAACCGAAGGCCAGGACAGCCTGCTGGTTCGCTTCGAGCACGCCGGGCAGATCGAGCTGAGCGCGCTGGACGAGAGCGGTGAAACCGCACGGGTGGCGTTTCAGGTCAGCGACTAGCCGTTCGACGTTTACCGGCGCAGCACCTACGCTTGCTGGTGACGGGTGTGACCGGCCGACGCCCCGGCGCCCAAGGGATTGTGGAGCGTCCTATGCGTCCTCTGGTCGTGCCCCTGTTGCTGCTGACCTGGGCCAGCCTGGCCCGTGCCGAACCGTTGCCGGGGTTTCTAGACGGCCACGAGTACGAGCGTCGCCTGCCCACCGCGAACCTGCCGGTTGAACACTATCTACCTGGTGCCACGCAGCTGCGACTTGCAGTGCCTGGCACGGGCACCGCCGCGCTGCCGGCGGACACGCGCCTGCGCTTGCACAAGGTGCGCTTCGAGGGGGGGACGGTCTATCCGCTGAGCGAGTTGCGTGAGCACTACCAGCCCCTGATCGGCCACATGATCTCGGTGGGCGAGCTGCAGCAGTTCACCGAGCGGCTGACCCAGCGTTACCGGCGTGACGGCTACCCGTTGTCGTATGCCTACCTGCCAGCGCAGGACCTCGCCGAAGGCCGCGTGCAGGTGGTGCTGGTGGAAGGGTACATCGATGACTATGAGTTGCTGGGCGATATCGGCCCGGCTGCGGCTTACCTCAAACAGATGATCGCGCGGTTGCAGGCCGAGCGCCCGCTGACTCAAGAAGCATTCGAGCGCTTTATCGGCTTGACGCAACGTCTCCCGGGCCTTTCGGTAGAGGCGCAGGCTGCCGCCGCGCCGGGCCCGGATGGGCACACGCGGCTTACGCTTCGCGTGCAGCGCAGGCCGTTCGATGCCGATGTGACGCTGAGCGATGGTAACCGCAACGATCTGCAGGCGCTGTTCAAGGTGTCGAGCAACGCCCACACACGCTTCGCCGAGCAGCTGACTGCGCGCTTTCTGCTGCCGCCGGGCGATGATTCGATGCATTACCAAAGCCTGGACTACAGCCAGTATCTGGACGCACAGGGCAGCCAGTTGCTGGTGTCGGCTGCGCGTTATCGCGCTGAGCCGGGCACGCGTGTGCGGCTGAAGGATGGCAGCGATGTCACCCAGCGCCGTGAAAGCGAGCGTTATTCGATCGGCCTTGGACAGTCACTGGTGATTGCGCCGTATGAGTGGGTCAATGTGTCCGGGCGCTTGTATTCGGTGAGTGACCACATCGAAGATCGGCGTGCAGGGCAGCTCGAATACGACACGTATGTGCGCGCACTGTCATTCGAGGGCGACTGGCGCAAGGCGGATACGCGTCGGCTGCGCATCGTCAGTGCCGGGGTTTATCAGGGCCTGGATTACCTTGGGGCCCGTAGCGATGCCGACTACGACATGGACTTCTTGCGCTTTCGGGTGTCTGCCTTGCAGAGCGACCAGCTATTCGACAGCGGGCAGGGCGTGGCGTCGGCGGCGTTTTACTGGAGTGACGACAGGGTGCCCGACAGTGAGCGAGCGGTGTTCGGTGGGCAGCATTTCGGCCGTGGTTACCCCCGTGATCAAGCTGCTGGCGACAAGGGGTGGGGGGTAGCCTACGAGCTGAACTACAGCATTAGACCGGCTGACGGCTGGCTGAAGTTGCTGCAGCCCTATGCCGTGCTCGATGCCGCCCAGGCTTGGTACAACGGTGGGCCATTCGAGGATGCCCACATGAGCTCGGTGGCGCTGGGCCTGCGCCTGGGCGATGGGCGCTTTGGCAGTGTGGCGGTTGAAGTGGCCAAGCCGTTGGCGGATGTGGCGCTGGACAGCTTGAACCGTGGGGCGCGGTTGATGCTGACCATCAGCTATCAGCTTGAGTGAGGTTGCCTGTGGAGGCGCGGCCCTGTGTCGCGAAAGGGGGCGCACGGCGCCCCCAGGTTTCTCAGTGGGTAGTAAAACGCAGATGCACCGGTGAAGAGCTGGGCGTCAGCGCCAGTGCCAGCTGCGTGCGGTTGTGCATATGGGTGAGGCGCAACACCTGCGATACGTACAGTTTGACGGTGTTCTCGGTAATCCCCAGCTCGCAGGCAATCTGGTAGTTGGTCTTGCCCTTGCTCACCAACCGGGCAACCTCCAGTTGGCGCGGCGAAAGCTTCTCGAACGCCGCAGGCAGCTCGCTTTCAGGCTCTTCGCCATCGGTGGCGCGGCGGTGCACGCCTTGGCCGCGGGCTTTTTCCAGGTCCTGATAAAGCTCGTCGATGCACCCTGCCAGGTCTTGCAGGCGCTGGTTGAGGTTACCCAAGTCCTGGAAGTTGGCTTTGCGCTCGCGCAGCACCTGCTCCTGCCGGCGCAAACCTTCGAGCAATTCGTCGAGGTCCATGGGCTTCTGGTAGTAATCGGCGAAGCCCTCGCGCAGGGCGCGGATCACATCCTGCTTCTCGGCACGGCCGGTGAGCATGATCGCTTCGAACATGCGCTGGCGCCCGGCAACTTCCTTCAGCGCCCGAACCAGCTCGATGCCATCGCGCTCGGGCATGTGCAGGTCGCACAACACCAGCCCAATCGCCTCATCCGCTACATAGCGCTCGATGGCTTCGTCGGTGGAATGGGCCGCCACGCAATGGTGGCCCTGGTTTTCGAGGAACTCGCACAACTGTTCGACGATCAGGGGCTGGTCATCGACCACCAGAACCTTCACCTCACTAAATGACTTGTTCACGATCAACTCCCTGTTCGTAAGCGGCCCTGCTCCCGGGCCAGACGCTCTGGCAGCTTAACCATAGACGCTGCTGGCGACCCTGTACAACGCATGTACAAGTTATCGGACAACGGGATTGATTATTGGATCCATACAGCTGTGAGCATGAATCCGGCCAGCACATAGGGCACGAAGGCTTGTTTGTCGCCCATTTGTTCGGTCAGTGCCTGCAGGCGCTTCTTCACTTTGGGGTTGAGCAGGGTCCACAGCCGACGGCGCATGAGCAGCCACACCAGCACGCTGACGCCAGCACCGATGAAGGTGCCGAGCACGTATTGCGGGCTGGTTGCCAAGGCCAGGGCGCCCATCAATTTGACGTCGTCGGCGCCGAAGCGGCCGAGCATGTAGCCGGGCAAGGTCAGCAGCATGACGATGGCCAGTGCCCAGCCGGCCTCACTGGCGTCGGCACCGATCCAGCTGTGGCCAGTGACGAACAGCCAGACCAGGGCGCACGCTGCGACGCCCAAGGTCAGCATGTTGGCGATCTGGCGTTCGCGAATATCCTGTTCAGAGCACAAGGCAAGCCACATCAGGAGAACAATGCTTTGCATTGGCAGGTCGCCATCCCTATTCGTTGAACACGTCTACCCGTTCACTCAGGTGTCTTTATCAGGGTAGACGCGATCTGACGAACGGGCTATTTGCAGGCTACTTGGCTCTGCCTGGCGGGTAATTGCCCAGGACTTGGCTCACGGTCTTCTGGATGGCGCTGTTGCGCTCGTCGGGGCTGGGCGGGTAGTTGTTCATGATCTGCTCGGCACTGCCGCGCCAGACCAGCTTGCCGTCACGGCCGTCGAACATGTCGACCTGGATGGTCGCTACCTTGTAGTCGACGCTGCGGGTCTCGTTGTACATCGGCCCGCCCCAGTACCCCCCCCAATAGCCACCCCAGCCGCCGCCATAGTTGGTGGTGATCTGTTGCTGGCGCTGCTCGACGATCAGGTAGGCCCGCACCTTCAGGTCAGGCCGGGCACTGCCCTGGGCCGGGCGCAGGCCGCGCTGGTCGAGCTGGTCGGTAACGGCGGCGCGGATGCGCTGTTCGGTGAGGTCGCTCTTGATCCGTGGATCATCCGGGCGGTATTGCAGGCCCGGCTCCTGCCACGCCCAGCTGCGGTAGGCGGCGAAATCGCGGCTGGCGTCGAAATCCTGCTGGACGTTGTTGCTGGAGCAAGCCGCCAGCAATAACGCGAATGACAGTAGAACGAGACGACGCAACATGATGGTTCTCCGTTAGGTGTTAACTGGGAGGATAGCCGCTGAGTGCCTTGTGTACCGATTCGCGCAAGGCGCTTTCGCGATCGCGTGGCGAGCCTTTGTCGCTGCCGCTTTCCGCGCTCGCGCTCCACACCGGCTGGCCGTCGCGGGCATCGAACAGGTCGATGCGCACCACCATCACTTCAACTTCGTAAGTGCGCACGATCGGCACGCTGCCATAGGCGCCGTAGCCGTTGCGATAACCGCCGAAACCGACGCCACCGTAGGGGGACGGGCCGTAATACGGGTCGTAGTAGTCGTAATCACGTACCTGGCGTAATCGCCGCTCCAGGCGCATGTCGGCACTCACCAGCAGGTCGCCGGCGGCGCCCCGGGCTGGGCGCAGGCCGTGCTGGTCGAGTGCGCCACTGACAGCGTCGGCCAGCTGCGCTGGGTCGGCATCGGCGGTGCCACTTGGCAGCTGGCCGCCACGCCAGCTCCAGCTGCGGTAGCGCCCATAATCGCGCGCCGGTGCCGGGTAGGCACTGGCGTCGAAGGTGCTGGCCGCCTGTGCGGGGGCCGGTGGCAGTGGGCGGCTGCTGGCGACGTAGGGGTTGCTGCCCTGGCAAGCGCAGAGGGCGAGCGGCAGCAAGGCCAGGCATAACAGGCGGTACGGCATGGATTCCTCCCGGCGGGCAGGTCAGCGGGGGCGGCACATCCAGTGCAGGTAGCGGCCCAGCCCGGCAAAGCTTGGGTGACGGCGGTGGGCCAGTTCCATTTCCAGCAAGTCGAGCAGTTCGGCCTTGGCCTGGAAGTCCTTGGGCATGTAGTCGTGGAACACTCTCACACCACTCTCGCTTTCGACTTGCCAGATAGGCTCAAGTTGCGCCTTGAGTTCACGCGGATCAAGCGGTTTTTGTGGGGTGAGGCTCTGCTTTTCACCTTCCAGGCGGTTGCTGCGCAGCTTGCGGAAATGGCCCTTGAGCAGGTTGCGATAAACCAGTGCGTCGCGGTTGTAGAAGGCCAGCGACAACCAGCCGCCGGGTGCGGTCAGTTGGTGCAGCACCGGCAGGATGCTTTCCGGTTCGGCCAGCCATTCGAGCACGGCGTGGCACAGCACCAGGTCGTAGGGCTCGGTAAGTTGGCCAAGCAAGTCCTGCCAGGGCGCCTGGATGAACGTGGCGGCCTGGCCGGCCTCGGCAAAGCGCGCGCGGGCGCCCTCAAGCATGGGGGCGGCAGGTTCTGCGAGGGTCACGTGGTGGCCGCGCTGGGCCAGCCACAGGGCCATGTGGCCGAGCCCGGCACCGATGTCGAGGACCCGCAGCGGGCGGTCGGGCAGGGCGTCGGCCAGGTCGGCTTGCAGCACAGCCAGCCGGATGGCGCCCTTGGCACCGCCGTAGATCTTCTCGGCGAAGCGGGTGGCCAGCTCATCGAAGTGACGGTCGTTCATCGGGCGAAACGCCTTTCAGTGTCGGCCAGCTTGGCCCGTACCACCTGCTCCATGTCCAGGCCCAGTTCGCTGCAGAGCAGCAGCAGGTAGAGGACGACGTCACCCACCTCCTGCCCGGCGTGAGCGAGTTTGTCGTCAGGCAGCTGGCGCGATTGGTCTTCGCTGAGCCATTGGAAGATTTCCACCAGCTCGGCCATTTCGACGCTGGCGGCCATGGCCAGGTTCTTCGGGCTGTGGAAGCCGCCCCAGTCGTTGTTGTCACGGATCTGGTGCAGCCGTTTGGTGAGTTCTTGCAGGTTCATTGCGGGTCTCCTAGTGCCGCATAGCTTCGGTGGAGGCCTGTTGCAAAGCAAGTGGATTCGGGGCTGCGCAGCAGCCCTGGGCGTCAGAGCAAGGCCCATCTCCCGACCATGTGCAGCAGTTCGCCATGGCCATCCAGGCGCAGCTCACCCGTGGGGCCTGCCGCGCTGGCGCTCAACACCACCTCCGAAGGCAACCGCACCGGCTTGCGAAAATCCACTTCGAAGGCATACCCGCTGTGCGGCAGGTGCCCGCCCAGCGCGGCCAAGGCCATGGCCTTGCTCCACATGCCATGGGCAATCGCCTTGGGGAAGCCGAACAGCCGAGCGCTGGCGGCGCTCAGGTGAATCGGGTTGTAGTCGCCACAGACTTTGGCGTAGCGCCGGCCGATATCGCTGTCGGCGTACCAGCGCGTCGCTTCAGGCAATGTCGGCGGTTCGCGTTCTTCGTGCTCATCGGCTGAGCCCTCGAGCTTCAGGCCGCGCACCAGCATGCGGCTGGTTTCGCGCCACAGCAGGCCAAGGCCATCTTCGGCCTCGGTAATCAGGTCGAAGGTCCCGCCCTTGGTATGCGCCTGCAGGTTGTCGGCATACACCGCGAAGCGCAGCCCATCGATGCCGCCCAACGGGCGCAGCACTTCGATGCGGTTGTGCAGGTGCACCAGGCCGAGCAACGGGAAGGGGAAGCCGGGCGCCGTCAGCAATTGCAGTTGCAGGGTGAAGGCCATCACATGCGGGTAGGTGCCCGGCAGGCGGCCGTCCTCGGTAAAGTGGCAGAGCCGCCGATAGGCTGCGAGGTTGTCGGGCTGCACGCGAATGAAACAGCGCAGGCCATCTGCTGGCAGCGTGTTGCCGCTGATCTTGCGTTTGCTGGCCGCGCGCAGGTAAAGGCTGGCGCGCGAGTCGGGGCTGTTCAGGTCGTGCCATTGCCGGTTCATGCTCAAGCCCCCATCAATGCCTGGCCACAAACTCGCAGTACCTGGCCGTTGACCGCACCGGAACCGGGCTGGCTCAGCCAGGCGATGGCTTCGGCGACATCCTGCGGGCGACCGCCCTGACCCAGCGAACTGAGGCGCCGCCCAGCTTCGCGCAGGCCCATTGGCATAGCGGCGGTCATGTGGGTTTCGATAAACCCGGGTGCCACGGCATTGATGCTGCCGCCGCGCTCGGCGAGTTTTGGCGCCCAGGCTTGCGCAAAACCGATCAGCCCGGCCTTGCTCGCGGCATAGTTGGCCTGGCCGCGGTTGCCGGCGATGCCGCTGACCGAGGCCAGTAAAGTGATGCGGGCGTTCTCGCCCAGCGCGCCGCCGTCGTACAGCGCCTGGGTCAGCACCTGCGGGGCCTTGAGGTTGACGGCCATGACCGCGTCCCAGTATTCCGGGGTCATGTTGGCGAGGGTCTTGTCACGGGTGATGCCGGCGTTGTGCACGACGATGTCGATGCCGCCGGGCAAGGCTTCCAGCAACTTTGCCGCGGCATCGCCGGCGCAGATATCCAGGCCCAGCGCTTTACCGCCCAGGCGGGCGGCGAGGGCGTCGAGGTCATGCTGGGCTTGTGGCACGTCAAGCAGCATCACCTCGGCGCCATCCCGCGCCAGGGTTTCGGCAATGGCGGCACCGATACCACGTGCGGCACCGGTTACCAGCGCGCGTCGGCCCGCGAGCGGACGGGTCCAGTCTTCGACCTGGCTGGCGCAGGCCTGCAGGCGCAATACCTGGCCAGAAATGAATGCACTCTTGGGCGAAAGGAAGAAGCGCAAGGCCCCTTCAAGCTGTTCATCCGTGCCCTCGGCGACATACATCAACTGCGCGGTCGCGCCATTACGCAATTCCTTGGCCAATGAGCGGCTGAAGCCTTCCAGCGCACGTTGGGCGACACTGGCCAGCGGGTTGTCAATGCCTTCGGGTGCGCGGCCAAGGATCACGATATGCGCGCTGGGCGCCAGGCTGCGTACCAAGGGCTGGAAGAATTCGCGCAACTGCTTCAGCTCGTCGCTGTCGGACAAATGACTGGCATCGAACACCACTGCCTTGAGTTTGGGCCCCAGGCCAGCGACCCAGGCAGGCGCTTGCAGGCTTTCGCCATTGAAGCTGTAGATTTCATCGGTCAGGCGCGGGGCGATGGCTTCGACCTGGTTTGCCAAAGGGCCTCCGCCGATGACCAGTGCGCCCTCCACCGGGCGCAGGCGGCCGGCCTGCCAGCGCTCCAGCGGCGCCGGGCTTGGCAGCCCGAGGGCATCGACGAGGCGGCGGCCGAGGTTGGAGTTGGCAAAGTCGAGATAGCGGTCGCTCATGTGCGGGTCTCCTTGAAGGCAAGCATTGAAGTGTGGACCAACTTTGTGGCGGGGTCGTTCGAATGCAGTAAAAACACCTAGGCTATTCGGATCGAGTCGTTTAAGGAGGAATCTACGCATGCGTTCACTTCGCCGGGTCGCGATTCTGGGCGGCAACCGAATCCCTTTCGCCCGTTCCAACGGCGCTTACGCCACTGCCAGCAACCAGGCGATGCTCACCGTTACGCTGGAAGGGTTGATCGAGCGTTACCGCTTGCACGGGCTGCGCCTGGGCGAGGTGGTCGCGGGCGCGGTGCTCAAGCACTCGCGCGACATGAGCCTGACCCGCGAATGCGTCCTGGGCTCGCGCCTGTCGCCGCAGACGCCGGCCTACGACATCCAGCAGGCCTGTGGAACAGGGCTGGAGGCGGCGCTGCTGGTGGCCAACAAGATTGCCCTGGGGCAGATCGACAGCGGCATCGCCGGTGGCGTTGACACCACGTCAGATGCGCCAATCGCCGTTAATGAGGGGCTGCGGCGCATCCTGTTGCAGGCCAACCGTGGCAAGGCCTTGGGCGAGCGGCTCAAGCCGTTCCTGCAACTGCGCCCCGGCCACCTGAAGCCCGAGTTACCCCGCAATGGCGAGCCGCGTACCGGGTTGTCGATGGGCGAACATTGCGAGCGCATGGCGCAAACCTGGCAGATCGGCCGTGCCGAACAGGATGAGTTGGCGCTGCTCAGCCACCAGCACCTGGCGGCGGCGTATGCCGAGGGCTGGCAGGACGACCTGCTCACACCGTTTATGGGCCTTACCCGCGACAACAACCTGCGGCCGGACCTGACGCTCGAGCAACTGGGCAAGCTCAAGCCTTCTTTCGAGCGCAGCGGGCTGGGCACATTGACAGCCGGCAACTCCACACCACTGACCGACGGTGCTTCGCTGGTGCTGCTGGGCACCGAACAATGGGCTCAGGCTCAGGGGTTGCCGGTGCTGGCCTACCTGGTCGATGGCGAAACCGCAGCGGTGGACTTCGTCAAAGGCCAGGAAGGGCTGCTGATGGCGCCGGTCTACGCCGTGCCGCGGCTGCTGGCGCGCAATGGCCTGAGCCTGCAGGACTTCGATTACTACGAGATCCACGAGGCCTTCGCGGCGCAGGTACTGTGCACGCTCAAGGCTTGGGAAGACGCCGATTACTGCCGTGAACGGCTGGGGCTGGATGCCCCGCTTGGCGCGATTGACCGCAGCAAGCTGAACGTGAAGGGCAGTTCGCTGGCCGCCGGGCACCCGTTTGCCGCCACCGGTGGGCGAATTTTGGCCAACCTGGCCAAGCTGTTGGCGACGGCAGGGAAGGGCCGCGGGCTGATTTCAATCTGCGCGGCGGGCGGCCAAGGGGTGACGGTAATCGTCGAGCGGTGAGCCTCTGACGAGCTGCAGTGGTAGGCTTGTCTGCTCACAACTACAAGAATTGCCTATGTCGAGTATCGGACAGCCGCGCGCTATTCCTGCCCTGGACCACCTGCCCAGGGCACTCTACGCCCGGGCCGAGAGCTTGGGGGCAGGGTCGTGGACCACGCGCCATAGCCATGACTGGGTGCAGTTTTCCTACGCCATCAGTGGCGTACTGGGTGTGTACACCCGTGACGGCAGTTACTTCGCACCGCCGCAGTGGGGGGTGTGGATCCCGGCCGATGCCGAACATGAAGTGGTGACGTCCGGGCAGGCTGAAATGCGCAGCCTGTATGTCCGCCGCGATGCGTGCCCGTGGGCGCCGGCACAATGCCGGGTGCTGGAGGTAACGCCGCTGGCGCGCGAATTGATCAAGGCGTTCTGCCTGTTCCCGGCGGATTATCCGGAGGGTGACAGTGATCAAGCGCGCCTGGTTGCGGTGCTGCTCGACCAACTGCGGACGCTGCCTGAGGTGGGCTTTTCGCTTCCGTTGCCGCGCCATCCTGGGCTGCTGGCGCTGTGCAATGGCCTGATCGCTGCGCCCGATCAGGTGCAGACCTTGCAACAGTGGGCACGGGAACTGGGGTGCTCGGAGAAGACCCTGATGCGGCTGTTCCAGCGTGAAACCGGGCTGAGTTTCCGTAACTGGCGCCAGCGTATGCGGCTGTTGTCGTCGCTGGCCTTGCTGGAGGCGGGGGAGAGCGTGACCGATGCGGCGTTGGGCTGTGGGTATGATTCGACTTCGGCTTACATTGCCGCTTTCAAGCAGATGTTTGGCTCAACCCCGGGCGAGCTGAAATTGTAGCGTTGGCTGCACTGGCCTCATCGCCGGCAAGCCGGCTCCTACAGGTACAGTGCGAGCTTGAAGGCGTGTGCAGTACCTGTGGGAGCCGGCTTGCCGGCGATGGGGTCAGTATCGGCAACCAATCAGGTACGGAAACGCCGCACCAGCGAATCCAGCTCATTCGACAACCCGGCCAGGCTCTGCGAATCCTGCCGGGCCGCCTGGGCCAGCTCGGCCACCAGCTGCGCATCGCCGTGGATCTGGCTGATATGGCGGTTGATGTCCTCGGCCACCTGGTGCTGCTCCTCCGCCGCCGTGGCGATCTGCGTGTTCATGTCGCGAATGATGTCCACTGATTCGCGGATCTGGCCAAAGCTGTCGCGGGCCAGGCCAATGCGGCTGACCGACTGCTGCGACACTTCGAGGCTGGCGTGCATCTGCTGGGCCACTTCGGCGGTGCGGCTGGCCAGGTTGCCCAGCAGGCCATCGATCTCGGCGGTGGAGTCGGCAGTGCGCTTGGCCAGGGCCCGCACTTCGTCGGCGACCACGGCAAAACCACGCCCCTGTTCGCCCGCGCGGGCGGCCTCGATGGCGGCATTCAGCGCCAGCAGGTTGGTCTGTTCGGCAATCGAGCGGATGGTGCCGAGGATCGACTGAATGGCATTGCTGTCACGCTCAAGTTGCTGGATCGACTGCGCTGACTGTTCGATCTCCTGGCTCAGCCGATCAACGCTGTTCACCGCCGCATCGATCTGCTGCTGCCCTTCACGTGCCTGCTGTTGGCCGCTGTCTGCCGACTGCGCGGCCTGGCTGCAGGAGCGGGCGACTTCGTTGGCGGTGGCGACCATTTCGTGGAAGGCGGTGGATACCATGTCCACGGCTTCACGCTGACGCCCGGCAGCCTCGGCCATATCGCCGGACACCCGGGTGGAGCTGGTGGAGGTTGCGAGGATCTTGCTGGCAGCCGAGCCGATGTGTTGGATCAGGCTGCGGATGGCACCCAGGAACTGGTTGAACCAGCTGGCCAGTTGCGCGGTTTCGTCACGGCCGCGCACTTCGAGGTTGCGGGTCAGGTCGCCTTCGCCCTGGGCGATGCCCTCGAGGCCGCTGGAGACACTGTTGATGGGGCGCACGATGAGCTTGGCGAACGCCGCGCCGACCACGGCAAACAGGGCAGCGAGGATGAGTGCGATGCTGCCGACCAGCCAGGTCAGGCGGGTGGTGGTCTGCATCACTTCGCCTTGCTGGATCAGGCCGATGAAGGTCCAGCCGAGCTTCTCGTCGGGGTAGACGTTGGCCATGTAGCGCACACCGCCGAGGTCGACCTCCACCAGGCCTTTACCGGCCTTGGCCAGCTCCGCATAACCGTCACCAAAGCTGGCCAGCTGTTTGAAGCTGTGGCTGGCATCGCGCGGGTCGACCATCACGTTGCCGTTGTTTTCCATGAGGATCAGATAGCCGCTTTCGCCCAGCTTGATCTGCTGGACGATCTCGGTCAGGCCCTTGAGCGACACGTCGATATTGACCACGCCACCGGGGTTGCCGAGCTGATTGGCGACGGAGCGCACGGTGCTGACCAGCACGGCATCATCGCCTGCCCAGTAGTAAGGCGCTGTGCGCAGGGTCTTGCCGGGGTTGGCCATGGCGGCCTGGTACCACGGGCGAGTGCGCGGGTCGTAGTTGCTCATGCTCGGGTCGCCGGG
This sequence comes from Pseudomonas sp. P39-UII1, assembly GCF_039672635.1. NCBI lineage: Bacteria > Pseudomonadati > Pseudomonadota > Gammaproteobacteria > Pseudomonadales > Pseudomonadaceae > Pseudomonas > Pseudomonas sp. P39-UII1. The sequence continues at coordinate 15,134 of NZ_JBDFPP010000013.1, read as the reverse complement.
CCAGAACGCGTAACCACCGTCCTTCAGGCCGTAGGACACATAGGCATAGTCGGGGTGGCTGGTGGCCAGGCGGGTGAACAGTTCGAACAGCGCCTTGTCTTGCTCGCCGGGGGCAATCTGCGCGGCGTCGGCGCTGATGTGCTTCTTGATGGTCTCGCCGGCACCTGTAACCTGCGGCAGGCTGGCCAGGTAATCGACGTTTTGCGTGATGCCCTGGAAGAACAGGTTCATCGCATTGCTGACCTGGCGGATTTCCCGGCTGCTGCTGTCGAGGAATCCTTCGCGGGCTTCACCGCGCAAGTTGATGACCACCAGCGTGGCCACAAGGACGATGGGCAACGCGGCGATCACCGCGAAGGCCCAGGTCAGTTTCTGTTTGATGTTCATCGACGCTCCCGGAATTTATTTTTTTCGACACGCGAGGCAGGTATTTCTGCATCGGCAGCGTCCGGGATTTTTTGAGCGAAAATGCCCGTATTTATTGGGCAAAGTCGGGTTTGGCGACTATTCGGTCGGCTTAAGGCTAATATGGCATACCAAAAAGCTGATTACGCGCTCAACGCGTCAATGGCAGCACTCGCCTCCGTTTGCCAGGTCTTTGAGAATCGGGCAGTCGGGCCGATCATTGCCTTTGCAGTGGGCAACCAGTTCACCCAGCGTATCGCGCAGGCTGACCAGCTCCTCGATACGCCGATTCAGCTCATCGATGTGCTGCAAGGCGAGCGCCTTGACGTCGGCACTGGCGCGTTGCCGGTCCTGCCACAGGGTGAGTAGCTTGCCGACCTCTTCCAGCGAAAACCCCAGGTCGCGGGAGCGTTTGATGAACGCCAGGCTGTGCAGGTCTTGCGTCTGGTACAGGCGGTAGCCGCTGTCGCTGCGGGTGGCCGGCTTGAGCAGGCCGATGGACTCGTAATAGCGGATCATCTTGGTGCTGAGCCCGCTGCGGCGGGCGGCCTGGCCGATGTTCATTGCTCCTCCTGCTGGGTGCTGGACGGTTTCCAGGTTTTCAACCACAGGGCATTGCTCACCACGCTGACACTGGACAGCGCCATGGCGGCGCCAGCCAGCACCGGGTTGAGGTAACCCAGCGCGGCCAAAGGGATGCCGATCAGGTTATAGATGAACGCCCAGAACAGGTTCTGGCGGATTTTCGCATAGGTTTTGCGGCAGATTTCCAGGGCGGCCGGCACCAGGCGCGGATCGCCACGCATCAGGGTGATGCCGGCGGCCTGCATGGCCACATCGGTGCCACCGCCCATGGCGATGCCTATGTCGGCGGCGGCCAAGGCCGGGGCGTCGTTGATACCATCGCCCACCATCGCCACCACGCCGCCCTTTTTCAGTTCGGCCACGGTGGCGGCTTTGTCGGCGGGCAATACTTCGGCGTGCACATCATCGATGCCGAGGCTATCGGCTACCACGTTGGCGCTGCCGCGGTTGTCTCCGGTCAGGAGGTGGCTGCTGATGTGTTGTGCGTGCAGGGCGGCAATCGCCTGATCGGCGCCGGGCTTCAGGCTGTCACCGAAGGCGAACAGGCCGAGCACGCGTGGTTGCGCGCCACGTTCGATCAGCCACGACAGGGTGCGGCCTTCGGCTTCCCAAGCCTGAGCCAGGGTGGCCAGGTCGCCAGGTTGCAGGCCGCTTTCGTCTAGCAGGCGGCGGTTGCCTAGCGCCAGCTCGCGGCCTTCCACACGGCCAGCGATGCCACGGCCGGTAAGGGACTGGCTGTCGGCCACGGTTGGAACGTTCAGGCCCTGCTCGCTGCAGGCATCCAGTACGGCCTTGGCCAAGGGATGTTCGCTGCCCCGTTGCAAAGCGCCGGCCAGGCGATGCAGCTCGCCGCTGTCATCCACTACTGCCTGGCTGTGAATTACGCGCGGGCTGCCGGAGGTGAGCGTGCCGGTCTTGTCGAACACTACACGGTTCACCGCATGGGCACGCTCCAGTACCTGCGCATCCTTGATCAGAATGCCGTGGCGCGCGGCCACCCCGGTGCCGGCCATGATCGCTGCAGGTGTGGCCAGGCCAAGGGCGCAGGGGCAGGCAATGACCAGCACGGCGACGGCATTGATCAGCGCGGTCTCCAGCGCTGCACCCGCCAGCCACCAGCCAATCAGCGTGAGCAATGCGACCACCAGTACGGCCGGGACGAACACTTGGCTGACCCGGTCCACCAGTTTCTGGATCGGTGCCTTGGCTGCCTGAGCGTCTTCGACCAGGCGGATGATCCGCGCCAGCACGGTCTCGGTACCCAGAGCCTGGGTGCGCACCAACAACCGGCCTTCACCGTTGATGGCGCCACCGGTCACATCGTCACCCGGTTGCTTGGGCACCGGCAGGCTTTCGCCGCTGATCAGGGCTTCGTCAGCGTGGCTGCTGCCTTCTTCCACTTTGCCATCGACCGGGAAGCGCTCACCGGGCTTGACCAGCACCAGGTCACCCAGCTGCAACCGAGCAATCGCGACGTCTTCCTCGCGGCCATCGATCAGCCTGACGGCCCGCTCGGGGCGCAGTGCTTCGAGGGCGCGTATGGCACTGGCGGTCTGGCGCTTGGCCCGGCTTTCCAGGTATTTGCCCAGCAGCACCAGGGCGATGACCACTGCCGACGCCTCGAAGTACAGGTGCGGTGCCATGCCGGCAGGGGCCTGGGCCCACTGATACAGGCTCAGGCCATACCCGGCACTGGTGCCCAGTGCCACCAGCAGGTCCATGTTGCCGGTACCGGCGCGCACCGCCTTGTAGGCGGCCACATAGAAGCGTGCGCCAAGGATGAACTGCACCGGCGTGGCCAGAAGGAACTGTACCCAGGCGGGCAACATCCAGTGCAGGCCGAATGGCTGCACCAGCATCGGCAGTACCAGTGGCATGGCCAGCACCAGGGCGGCGCCAACCGCCAGGCGTTCCTTGCGCAGGCGGCGGTGTACTTGCTGTTGTTCGTCTTTCTCGGGCTGCGGCAGGCTGGCGCTGTAGCCGGCCTTTTCCACCGCGCCGATCACCAGGTTGTCATCCAGGGCCTCTAGCACCTCAAGGTGGGCGCGTTCGCTGGCCAGGTTGACACTGACCTGCTCAACCCCCGCCAGCTTGCCGAGGGCGCGCTCGACCCGGCCGACGCAGCTGGCGCAGGTCATGCCGCCGATCTGCAACTCGACGGCCCGGGTCGGCACGCCGTAGCCGGCGCTGCGCACGGCATCGACCAGGGCGGGCAAGCTGTCGGCCGGGGCCTGGACCCGGGCCTGTTCGGTGGCGAGGTTGACGCTGACGTGTTCAGCGCCGCTGACTTTGCGCAAAGCGCGCTCGACGCGGCCAGCACAGCTGGCGCAGGTCATGCCGGAAATCGGCAGGTCGAAAACGGTGGATGCGGACATGGCTCTCCTCCTTGGACAGGCCACCAGCATCAACCTTGCCATGTGGGGAAGGTCAATACTCCAGATTGGCGCGTCTGAGCTCCAGCCCATTGTGGCCCATGGCAATGCGGTATTTGTTGATCTGGCCCGCCTGCAGCGTCAGCCGTGTGCTGCGCTGGTCCTCGATGCCGGGGGCGCAACCCGGCATCTGCCCGGGCAGCAAGCGCAAGCGCACGTCGATTGGGCCGGGCGGCAGGTTGAACGAGGTCGACTGCTCCTGGAACAGGCGCCCGGAAAGCTGATCGTTGAGGTACACGCCGATTTCGCAACTGGTGGCCACTTCCAGACGTTCCCGCGAAATGATCAGCACGCTGTAGTCCGAGTTGCCCTCGGCACTGGCCGGTGGCACAACCGCCAGCGCGGTCATTAGCCCGGCAACGCCCACTGCTGCCCTGAACATGAAGAATCTCCTGCTTGCCAAATCGTCAATGGCGCAGCTTGGCCGAGGTTTGCGCGGATTTCCAGCCCGGCCGTTCAACGCAGAACTTGACCTTGCCCCGGTGGCAAGCTTGAAACTGCGTAAAACCCCTAAGGAGGCAACACCCATGCAAGTGTTCAATGTTCAAGGCATGACCTGCGGCCATTGCGTGAAAGCGGTGACCCGTGCGGTGCAGGAACAGGATGTGAATGCTCAGGTGGAGGTCGACCTGGCTGGCAAGCAAGTGCGTGTACAAAGCGCGCTGTCGGCCGAGCAGCTGCTGGCGGCAATCCGTGATGAAGGTTATGTGGCCGAACAGGCTTGAGCGTGAAGGGGCCGCACGTCAGCCCCTAGTTTGTTGCAAATGTTTTCATGCTGATGGCGCCCACTGCAGGTAGACTTGTGCGCTTGCTTAGCCTGCTATGGATTCCTGATGAACCTGCGAATGGTGCTGATCCTGGGCGCATTGAGTGCGTTCGGGCCGTTGGCGATCGACTTCTACCTGCCTGCCTTCCCGGCGATGGCGCAGGCGTTCGCCACCGATGAAAAACATGTACAAACCACCTTGGCTGCCTACTTCCTGGGCCTGTCGCTCGGGCAGTTGGCCTACGGCCCGGTAGCCGACCGCTTTGGCCGGCGCATACCGCTGCTGTTTGGTGTAGCGCTGTTCACCCTGGCGTCGCTGGCCTGCGCCTACGCGCCCAACCTCGACACGTTGATCGTGGCGCGCTTTGTCCAGGCCTTGGGTGGATGTGCCGGGATGGTGCTGTCGCGGGCGATCGTCAGCGACAAGTGCGACCCGGTGGCCTCGGCCAAGGTGTTCTCGCAGCTGATGCTGGTCATGGGGCTGGCGCCGATCCTCGCGCCGATGCTTGGCGGTGTGCTGGTGAACGTGGCCGGCTGGCAGTCCATCTTCCTCACTTTGAGCTTGTTCAGCGCCGCCTGCCTGGTCGCAGTCGGCCTGGGGCTGCCGGAGAGTTTGCCTGCGCATATGCCACGCCAGCCGCTTTCAGGCGCATTGCGCCAGTACCTGCGGCTGCTGGCTGATCGGGTGTTCGTTGGGCATGCCTTGACCGGGGGAATTGCCATCGCCGGGATGTTTGCCTACATCGCCGGTTCGCCTTTCGTATTTATCAAGCTCTATGGCGTACCGGCCGAGCATTACGGCTGGTTGTTCGGCACCAACGCAGCGGGCTTCATTCTGGTGGCGCAAATCAATGCGCGCCTGCTGGCCAAGCGTGGCCCGGCGTTCCTGCTGGTGCGCGCAGTCTGGTTGTACCTGGCGGCAGGGTTGGTGTTGCTGGGTGTTGCAGCGCTGCGCCCGGCGCACCTGTGGCCACTGCTGGTGCCGCTGTTTGTCTGCATCTCGAGCCTCGGCTGCATCATCCCCAACGCTTCGGCCTGCGCCATGAGTGGCCAGGGCGCACGCGCAGGCAGTGCCTCTGCACTCATGGGTTGCCTGCAGTTCAGCGTCGCGGCCGGGGCCGCAGCGTTGGTCGGCCTGCTGCACGACGGCAGTGCGGTACCCATGACCTTGGTCGTCAGCCTGTGTGGGGCACTGGTGGTCAGTGTCGCGCTGTTGACCCACCGTTTGCAGGCCAGGCGTCTGGCATGAGGGTGTGGGGGGCCTGTAGGCGGGCCTCCAGGGTGAGCACGAAGGCGCGCGCTTCGGCCTCGCTGCGGAAACTCACAACATGCTGGTCGAGCCGGACCTGCCAGGGGCAGTTGGGGTTACGGTTCGACGCACTGACGACAATCTTCATCGCGGCATACCTCCGAATAGGGGGAGAGCGGACCTAGTGTAGCGCTGTGGCCACGTGGCGCCATGGCCGGCGTGAGTGTCCTGACTGGCGGTCGGGGCGCTTGTCCGCAAGTTGTGTCAGCCGTATCCAGGTGCAATGCCTGGATACGTGTAGAAGGTTCGCTTTTGTTTGCGCTATTTAGGGAACGACGCTGTCGGCAGAGTCGCTGGCCACGTGGGGCCATTCTTCCTGATGCGGTATTTCTTCCCTTCCACCTCTCGGTTCCTGCCTGTTTTAGAGGCCAGCGGCCAAACCTTGCGCCGGTTCGATCCCCGGGAGGGTGGCCATACCCATTCCACTTCAACACTGCAAGCCGGTGGGGCAGCTGCCGTAGTGCCCATTCGTGCGGCTTATACTGACCCAGGTGCCAGGCTCCCAGCTGCTGGGATGGCTACCGTCGTTGCCAGTCTTTGCCATTGGAAATCAGATGTGATCTTGCAGGGAGTTGAAAGGACATGAGTGCAGTCAGCAGTATCAGTCAGATTGCCGGCCTGATGGCCGACCCCAAGCGCAGCGCGATGTTGTGGGCGCTCATAGATGGCATGCCGCGACCAACCGATGAGCTGGCGATGATAACGGGGCTGACCTCATCGTCAGCCTGCGCGCATCTGTCGTTGTTGTCTTCTGCAGGTTTGCTCAGGCTCGAAGCGCGGGGCCGCAAGCGCTACTTCCGGCTGGCAACGCCCCAGGTGGGGGCTGCAGTCGAAGCGTTGGCCAGCGTACAGCTTGGAGGCGAAAAAGGGGGGCAGGCGACGCCGCTGCAGATGCCGATGTCGATGCGCCGGGCCCGCCGCTGTGGTGATCATCTAGGCGGCGAACTGGCGGGTGAACTGTATCACCGCCTGGTGGTGGCAGGCTGGCTGGAGGGCGGCGTGCAGCAGATGATGGTCAGTGACGAGGGGCGGACGCAGTTGGCCAGCATCGGCGTTTACATCGATGCGCTGGCACCCCGTCAGCGAAAGGGCTGCGTGATTTGCCACTGCAATGAGTGGAGCGATCAGGGGCCGCATCTAGGCGGAAGCCTGGGGCAGGCGTTGCTCAGGTTGTTCCTGCAGTCGGGCTGGATACGCGAGGCCGACAACACGCGGGCGTTGCAGATATCGGCCTTGGGTATTCAGCAGATCAATCGCATTGCCCGCGTGCCGACGTTGCAGGTGGGGTGACCGCAACGCCGCGCCCGGTCAGACCAGGCGTGCGTCCAGGCTGTTCTGCGCCAGGCGACGAGCCTGGTCTTCGGTCATGCCCAGGTGGGTGTGCAGGGCATGGAAGTTTTCGGTGACGTAGCCGCCAAAGTAGGCCGGGTCGTCCGAGTTGACCGTTACCTTCACGCCGCGCTCGAGCATGTCGAGGATGTTGTGCTGGCTCATGTGATCGAACACGCACAGTTTGGTGTTGGACAATGGGCAGACGGTGAGCGGGATCTGCTCGTCGATGATGCGTTGCATCAGGCGCTCGTCTTCGATGGCGCGCACGCCATGGTCGATGCGCTTGATCTTGAGCAGGTCGAGGGCTTCCCAGATGTACTCGGGTGGACCTTCCTCACCGGCGTGGGCCACCGCCACGAAACCTTCGCTGCGGGCGCGGTCGAAGACGCGCTGGAACTTGCTGGGCGGGTGACCTTTTTCGGAGCTGTCCAGGCCGACGGCAATGAAGGCGTCGCGGAAGGGCAGGGCCTGGTCGAGGGTCTTGTGCGCTTCGTCTTCGCTGAGGTGGCGCAGGAAGCTGAGGATCAGGCCACTGCTGATGCCCAATTGCTCACGGCCATCCTTGAGTGCCTGGTTGATGCCGTTGAGTACCACTTCGAACGGGATGCCACGGTCCGTGTGGGTTTGCGGGTCGAAGAACGGTTCGGTGTGGATGACGTTCTGCGCCTTGCAGCGCTGCAGGTAGGCCCAGGTCAGGTCGTAGAAGTCCTGCTCGGTGCGCAACACGTACGCGCCTTGGTAATAGAGGTCGAGGAATTCCTGCAGGTTGTTGAAGGCATAGGCGCTGCGCAGCGCTTCGACGTCATTCCAGGGCAGGGCGATCTTGTTGCGCTCGGCCAGGGCGAACAGCAGCTCGGGCTCAAGCGAACCTTCGAGGTGCAGGTGCAGTTCGGCCTTGGGCAGGGCGTTCAACCATTCATACATAGTGGGTGTTCTCGAATCAGGTACGGTTGCCGCCATTCTACAGGGCCTGGCCAGGCATTGCGCCCGGGCAGGCCCTGGAATGCGTCAACCACTGATCAGTTGCACGTCACCAGGTCAGGGCCTCGCCCTTGTAGTTGATGAAGCGCAGGCCGCCGTTGCCGCTCTGGGCCTTGATCTGTTCAAGCATGCCACGGGTACTGGTGAGTACATCGATTTCCGCATGCTCGCCGCCCATGTCGGTCTGCACCCAGCCCGGGTGCATGGCCAGCACACAGAGGTCGGGGCGCTGCAGGTCGACCACGAAGCTGTTGATCATGGAGTTCAGGGCGGCCTTACTGGCTTTGTACAGGCAGATCTCGCCGCCATCGGGAATGGTCACGCTGCCCAGGATCGAACTCATGAACGCCAGCACACCGGACCCTTCACGAACCTGGCCAGCCAGGCGGCGGGCTACGCGGATCGGCGCTACGGCGTTGGTCATGAACAGGTCGCCGATGTCCGTGCGTTGTACGGTTTCCAGGTCTTGCGGCAGGGGGCCCATGACCCCGGCATTGACGAACACCAGGTCGAATACTTCACCTTGCAGGCGCTGCTTCAGGCCGTCGAGCTGAGCGGTGTCATTCATTTCCAGCTGTTCGATGCGTACACCTGGCACCTCTTTCAGTGCGCCGGGGCTCTGTGGGTCGCGCACCGTGGCAATGATGTTCCAGCCATCTTCGTTCAGGCGTTGCACCAGGCCCAGGCCAAGCCCGCGGGAGGCGCCGATGATGAGGGCAGTTCTTGAGGTAGCCATTGGAACCTTCCTTTATCGGTTCAGGAGAAAGGAATTCAGCATACTTCAGGCGGGCTGAATGCGCCTGCATTCACGATTGATTAAAAAACGATCAGTTACGATTGGCCGTGCGCAGACGGGCGCTTCGCTTGTTGGCTAACGGGTTATCCACAGCCTGATCCACAGTTAATGTGCGCAAGCTGCGCTGAAGCCCTGGCGGCTGTTGATTGCTGGATTGGGGATAACTTTCGATGGCTCAGTGCGTTACGGCTGTCATCAAACAGTGATCAAAATATGCTCAATGCATTGCAGGCCATGTTATACGTGGCCTGCAGAGGATTGCCCCAAGCTTATCCACAGCCAGGCCCACAGCAGTTGTGTGCAACCTTCAGCAGGCCTGCAGCAGAATGCGGCCGCGGCTGAGGTCAGCGAGCTGCTGTTGCAAAGCGCTGATGAAGGCGTCGCCCACGGCTATCTGCAGGTCAACCCCATTGGCGGTGAACTGCTCATCCAGCACCAGCCCATCGATTTCCGCCAAACGCAGTTTGACCAATGCCAGCTCACTGAAGCTGCAGCTGCAGCGGTATTCGCTGCGTTGCACCAACAGCCTTTTCGGCGCCTGTTGCAAGCATTTGTTGGCGCCACCGCCGTAGGCGCGGGCCAGGCCGCCGGTGCCCAGCTGGATGCCGCCATACCAGCGGATCACCAGTACCACCACCTGGTCGCAGTCCTGGGCTTCGATGGCCGCCAGGATCGGCCGCCCGGCCGTGCCGCCAGGTTCGCCATCATCGTTGCTGCGGTATTGCCCGCCCAGTTTCCAGGCCCAGCAGTTGTGCGTGGCGGCGAGGTCGCTGTGCTGTTCGATGAAGCTCATCGCCTCGGCTGCACTGGATATGGGGCCGGCGAGGGTAATGAAACGGCTCTTGCGGATTTCCTCGCGAAATTCGCAGAGGTCGAGCAGGGTAGAAGGCATATATAGATGTCAGGCACTCGGCGCGATGCCGCACCCCTTGAGGATGATGTGGATAAGGTTGTTGCTCGCGTCTTCCATGTCTTGCTTGGTCAGGCGGCTGCGGCCGGTGACCTGGCAGATCTGGGTGGCGAAGTCGGCGTAGTGCTGGGTGCTGCCCCATAGCAGAAAGATCAGGTGCACCGGGTCGACCGGGTCCATCTTGCCGGCGTCGATCCAGGCCTGGAACACTGCGGCCCGGCCTCGGAACCACTCGCGGTAGTCGGCACTGAAATACTCGGTCAGGCAGGTGCCACCGCTGATCACCTCCATCGCGAAGATCCGTGAGGCCTGGGGGTTGCGCCGGGAGAACTCCATCTTGGTGCGGATGTATTCGCTCAGCGCCGCACCAGGGTCGTCCTCCACGCTCAAGGCGTTGAAAGTGCTGTCCCACAGTTCGATGATGTTGCTCAGCACGGCGATATAGAGCCCGAGCTTGTTGGTGAAGTAGTAATGCAGGTTGGCCTTGGGCAAGCCGGCCTTCAGCGCGATGGTGTTCATGCTGGTGCCCTTGAAGCCATGGCGGGCGAACTCGTCTTCGGCGGCCTGGATGATGGCCTGTTCGTTCTTCTGGCGAATGCGGCCGGCGGGCTTGCCCGAGGCGGAAAGGCGATGCGCAGGGACTTCTAAGGTCATGGACGATTCCGTACAGGTCTGTGGCAACGGATGTCGGACAAGATTACCTGCCTGCGCTCATGTGACAAGCATTAGCGTCACAAGCAGGCATCAGCGTGTCGCGGCCAGGCTTTCGAGGAAGCTTTCCAGCACCAGATTCGGTCGTCGCCCCTTGCGGGTTACCCAGCTCAGGCTCAGGTCATAGAAGCGCTGGGCAGGCTTGAGCGCGCGCAGGCGGCCTTGCTGCACCCAGAAGCTTGCGTAGTGGTCGGGCAGGTAGCCGATGTAACGGCCGGTGAGAATCAGAAACGCCATGCCTTCGCGGTCGGAGGCACTGGCAGTGCAGTTGAGCGCCTGGTAGTGCGCCTGAATATCAGCGGGCAGGCGGAATGTCGGGGCGATCGCTTCCTGGTCGTTGAGGCGCTGATCGTCGATCTGCTGGTCGTCGGCATAGAACAGAGGGTGGCCGACCGCGCAGTAGAGCAACGAGCGTTCACTGTACAACGGTTGGTATTCGAGCCCGGAAAGCGGGCTGGTCTGCGGGACCACCCCAACATGCAGGCTGCCGTCCAGCACGCCCTGCTCGACCTGGCTGGGCGCGATCATGCGGATGTGGATACGCACATCCGGGCCGCGGTCCTTGAGTTCCGCCAGGGCGTGGGTGATGCGCATGTGCGGCAGGGTCACCAGGTTGTCGGTCAGGCCGATGTTCAGCTCGCCACGCAAGTGCTGATGCAGGCCGTTGACTTCGGTGCGGAACGACTCCAGCGCGCCGAGCAGTTGCAGCGCCGAATGGTAGACCTCGCGGCCTTCCTCGGTCAGCGAGAAGCCCGCGCGGCCACGCTGGCACAGGCGCAGGCCCAAGCGTTGTTCAAGGTCGTTCATCTGCTGGCTGATGGCCGAACGGCCGATGCCAAGCACGTTCTCGGCGGCCGAAAAGCCGCCGCATTCAACGACGCTTCGGTAGATTTTCAGCAGGCGGATGTCGAAATCGCTGACTTGAGCGAGAGGGTCGGGGCGTCGGCTCATAAGTTTAGTCTTGCGCTACCTGAAGATTAGAAATGTAGGCTTTTTCAGACTTTATCCGCGTGCCAATTTAGCTGCAACAACATCCATCGTTGCCTATTCGTCTTCCGAGGAACCGCCGATGAACATGCCCGAAACCGCCCCCACCGGTATCGCCAGCCAGCTCAAGCTGGACGCGCACTGGATGCCTTATACCGCCAACCGCAATTTCCATCGCGACCCACGCCTGATCGTGGCGGCCGAAGGTAACTACTTGGTCGACGACAAGGGGCGCAAGATCTTCGATGCCCTGTCGGGGCTGTGGACCTGTGGCGCCGGGCATACCCGCAAGGAAATTGCCGATGCGGTGACGCGTCAGCTGAATACCCTGGACTACTCACCGGCCTTCCAGTTCGGCCATCCGTTGTCGTTCCAGCTAGCGGAAAAGATCACCGCGCTGACCCCGGGCGACCTGAATCACGTCTTCTATACCAACTCCGGTTCCGAGTGTGCCGACACCGCGCTGAAGATGGTCCGTGCCTACTGGCGCCTGAAGGGCCAGGCCACCAAGACCAAGATCATTGGCCGCGCCCGTGGCTACCACGGGGTGAACATCGCCGGTACCAGCCTGGGTGGCGTCAACGGCAACCGCAAGATGTTCGGCCAGCTGCTGGATGTCGACCACCTGCCGCACACCGTGCTGCCGGTGAACGCCTTCTCCAAGGGCCTGCCGGAAGAGGGTGGCATCGCTCTGGCTGATGAGATGCTCAAACTGATCGAACTGCACGATGCTTCGAATATCGCGGCGGTGATCGTCGAGCCGCTGGCAGGTTCGGCGGGTGTGCTGCCGCCGCCGAAGGGATACCTGAAGCGCCTGCGTGAAATCTGCACCCAGCATAATATCCTGCTGATCTTCGACGAAGTGATCACCGGGTTCGGCCGCATGGGCGCCATGACCGGCGCCGAAGCCTTCGGCGTCACCCCGGACCTGATGTGCATCGCCAAGCAGGTCACCAACGGCGCGATCCCGATGGGCGCCGTGATCGCCAGCAGCGAGATCTACCACACCTTCATGAACCAGCCGACCCCGGAATACGCCGTGGAATTCCCACACGGCTATACGTATTCGGCTCACCCGGTTGCCTGCGCCGCCGGTATTGCCGCGCTAGACCTGCTGCAGAAGGAAAACCTGGTGCAGTCGGCTGCCGAGCTGGCACCGCACTTCGAGAAGCTGCTGCACGGCGTCAAGGGCACCAAGAACGTTGTCGACATTCGCAACTACGGCCTGGCCGGCGCGATCCAGATCGCTGCCCGCGATGGCGATGCCATCGTCCGTCCGTATGAAGCTGCAATGAAACTGTGGCAAGCCGGCTTCTATGTCCGCTTTGGTGGTGACACCCTGCAGTTCGGCCCAACCTTCAATACCCAGCCGCAGGAACTCGACCGCCTGTTCGATGCGGTCGGTGAAGCGCTGAACAAGGTCGACTGACCGTTCCGAATTTGACGTAAGGCGCGTGAGCCGATTACGCGCCAGCCTCAACCTCTTTATCTGGAGTTTTGCATGAGCATTGTTCAGCACCTGATTCACGGCGAACTGGTTACCAAAGGTGAGCGCACCGCCGATGTCTTCAACCCGTCCACTGGCCAGGCGGTACGCAAGGTAGAGCTGGCCAGCCGTGCAACCGTGCAGGAAGCGATCGATTCGGCCAAGGCTGCCTTCCCGGCCTGGCGCAACACCCCACCGGCCAAACGCGCCCAGGTGATGTTCCGCTTCAAGCAGTTGCTGGAGCAGAACGAAGCACGCATTTCGCAAATGATCAGCGAAGAGCATGGCAAAACCATCGAAGACGCTGCGGGTGAACTGAAGCGCGGCATCGAGAACGTCGAGTTCGCCTGCGCAGCGCCTGAAGTGCTGAAGGGTGAGTACAGCCGCAACGTCGGCCCGAACATCGACGCCTGGTCCGACTTCCAGCCACTGGGCGTGGTCGCTGGCATCACCCCGTTCAACTTCCCGGCCATGGTCCCGCTGTGGATGTACCCGCTGGCCATTGCCTGCGGTAACGCTTTTATCCTGAAACCGTCCGAGCGCGACCCGAGCTCGACTTTGTACATTGCTCAGCTGCTGCTGGAGGCTGGCCTGCCAAAGGGCATCCTCAACGTGGTGCATGGCGACAAGGAAGCCGTGGACGCGCTGATCGAGGCACCGGAAGTGAAGGCACTGAGTTTCGTAGGTTCGACCCCGATCGCCGAGTACATCTATGCCGAAGGCACCAAGCGCGGCAAGCGTGTCCAGGCCCTGGGCGGCGCCAAGAACCATGCAGTGCTGATGCCCGATGCCGACCTGGACAACGCCGTCAGTGCGCTGATGGGGGCCGCGTACGGTTCGTGCGGCGAGCGTTGCATGGCCATTTCCGTGGCGGTGTGCGTAGGTGACCAGGTAGCCGATGCGCTGATTGCCAAGCTGGAACCGCAGATCAAAGCGCTGAAAATTGGCGCCGGTACCTCTTGTGGCCTGGACATGGGCCCGTTGGTAACTGCCGCTGCCCGTGACAAGGTGGTCGGCTACATCGACGACGGCGTTGCTGCTGGCGCCAAGCTGGTGGTGGATGGCCGTGGTTTCCGTGTGGCAGGCAATGAAGATGGCTATTTCGTGGGTGGCACCCTGTTCGACAAGGTGACCCCTGAGATGCGCATCTATAAAGAAGAGATTTTCGGCCCTGTGCTGTGCGTGGTGCGGGTGAACAGCCTGGAGCAGGCCATGCAGTTGATCAATGATCACGAGTACGGCAACGGCACCTGCATCTTCACCCGCGATGGCGAAGCCGCGCGCCTGTTCTGCGACGAGATCGAAGTGGGCATGGTCGGCGTCAACGTACCGCTGCCGGTGCCGGTGGCGTACCACAGCTTTGGCGGTTGGAAGCGCTCGCTGTTTGGCGACCTGCATGCCTATGGCCCGGACGGGGTGCGCTTCTATACCCGCCGCAAGGCGATCACCCAGCGTTGGCCGCAGCGGGCCAGCCATGAGGCGTCGCAATTTGCGTTCCCTAGCCTTTAAGGCATGAGGAGAAACGGGGAGGCCGAAAGGCCTCCCCGTTTTGTTTTTGTGGTGTGAATGACAGGTGCTCGGCTTGGGGGCTTCGGCGCCATTGAGATCGAGCGCCGCCCGCGCGGCGCATCGCGAAGCGCTTGCCTTGGAATCTTCAGCGCCCTTGAGATCGAGCGCCGCCCGCACGGCGCATCGCGGCTGAAGCCGCTCCTACATTTGTTGCAACGTGCCGTTCCAGGCAGGCCATGGTTGTTCGCCCTTGGCGCATGGCTAAAGACAGGCGGGGCGGCGCTAGCGCCAGCCGCAATATCGCGCCGTGCCAACAAGGCTGACAACTATGGCCTATCAGGCCATGGCACGTTGCAACAAATGTAGGAGCGGGCTTGCCCGCGATGCGCCGCGCGGGCGGCGCTCGATCTCCTAGGCGCTGAACGTGTTTTGCCGAGCACTTGGTGGCCTTGATACGGCCTTCACCTGGACTATTTCAAATAACTGAAATTAACCCTTGACCCATTTCCAGATCCCCTTATAATGCGCCCCACTTCCAGCGACATCGGAACGAGAAACTCCTTGAAATTCAACGGGTTGCTTAATCCAGGTGGTGCTGGTGGTGCTACGATCGAATGATCGCAAGCGGTTGAAATGGTGGTTGACAGCGCTTCTAAACGCTGTATGATTCACCTCCCGCTACGAGAGATCGCAGTGAGTTAAGTGTTTGAAGCTAAACGAGTTTCTCGGTAAGAACTTCAAAATAAACGCTTGACAGGCCCTGAGGAAAGCGTAGAATGCGCGCCTCGGTTGAGACGAAAAAGCTCTTAACCAAACGCTCTTTAACAAATTGAATCAAGCAATTCGTGTGGGTGCTTGTGAGTACGGACTGATAGTCAACAAGATTATCAGCATCACAAGTGACCATGCGAGAAATCACATAGTC